>NZ_JBGCCS010000005.1:0-366587 GCF_041262645.1 Streptacidiphilus sp. EB129 | reverse complement strand
TGGCGTTGACTTTTGGCACGCTGTTGAGTTCTCAAGGAGCGGACGCTTCCTTCGAGACCGTTTCACCGGCCCCTCCGGGCGCTTCCTTCGTTCACTACTCTATCAGACGTTTTCCGGTCCGATTTCCGTCTTCCCGCGCCGTTTCCGGCCCGTTCCGACGAGTGAAACTCTAGCGGAATTTCTCGGTGTCAGCCAATTCCGCCGCATTCCCACCCCAGTCCCGAAAATGAGCGCACGGAACCAGGGTTCGCATGATCTGACTTTCAGTGGAGTGGCCGCCCCGGGAACGTCCGCGCAGATGCGTGTCCGTCTCTCCCTGTCGAGCGACCTCGGAACTCTACCCCGCCGTACATGCCGATGCAAACTCGGGGCAGCGGGTCCTCCGGCAACAGGTCGGCCCGGCCGCGTCCAGAGGACACGACCGGGCCGACCCGCGATCACGCGGGCGTGTCACACGCGGCACATCGCGCCGCGGTGTTGTCAGGCGTTGGTGGGGAAGCCCAGGTTGATCCCGCCGTGGCTCGGGTCGAGCCAGCGCGAGGTCACGGCCTTGCCGCGGGTGAAGAAGTGGACACCGTCCGGGCCGTAGGCGTGGCTGTCGCCGAACAGCGAGGCCTTCCATCCGCCGAAGGAGTAGTAGGCGACCGGAACCGGGATCGGCACGTTGATGCCGACCATGCCGACCTCGACCTCGTTCTGGAAGCGCCGGGCCGCGCCGCCGTCGTTGGTGAAGATGGCGGTGCCGTTGCCGTAGGGGTTGCTGTTGATCAGCTCCAGGCCCTCCTCGTAGGAGTTGACCCGCACGACCGACAGCACCGGGCCGAAGATCTCGTCGTTGTAGACCGACATGCCCGGCTTGACGTGGTCGAACAGGGTCGGGCCGAGCCAGAAGCCGTCCGTGGTCTGCGAGCCGTTCCTGTCCTCACCCACGATCGGGTGCTTGCGGCCGTCCACGGCCAGCTCGGCGCCGTCGGCCACTCCGGACTCCAGGTAGGAGGTGACCTTGTCCCGGTGTACGCCGGTGACCAGCGGGCCCATGTCCGAGTCGCCGTTGCAGCCCGGGCCGACCTTCAGGGTGGCCATCCGCTGCTTGATCTTCTCGACCAGCTCGTCCGCGATCGGCTCCACGGCCACCAGCACGGACACCGCCATGCAGCGCTCGCCGGCCGCGCCGAATCCCGCGTTGATCGCGGAGTCGGCGGCCAGGTCGAGGTCCGAGTCGGGGAGCACCAGCATGTGGTTCTTGGCGCCGCCCAGGGCCTGGACGCGCTTCCCGTACCGGGTGCCGGTCTCGTAGACGTAGCGGGCGATCGGGGTCGAGCCGACGAAGGAGACGGACTTGACGTCCGGGTGCTCCAGCAGGCGGTCGACGGAGACCTTGTCGCCGTGCACGACGTTGAAGACGCCGTCGGGCAGACCGGCCTCCTTCCACAGCTCGGCGATGAAGTTCGCCGCCGAGGGGTCCTTCTCGGAAGGCTTGAGGATGACGCTGTTCCCCGCCGCGATGGCGATCGGGAAGAACCACATCGGGACCATCGCCGGGAAGTTGAACGGCGAGATGATCGCTACCGGGCCGAGGGCCTGGCGGATCGAGTAGACGTCGACGCCGGTCGAGGCCTGCTCGGTGAACCCGCCCTTGAGCAGCTGCGGGATGCCGCAGGCGTACTCGACGACCTCCTGGCCGCGGGCGATCTCGCCCAGCGCGTCCGAGTGGACCTTGCCGTGCTCGCCGACGATGATCGCGGCCAGCTCGTCCTTGCGGGCGTTGAGCAGCTCGCGGAAGTTGAAGAGCACCGTGGTGCGCTTGGCGATGGACGCGTTCCGCCAGCCGGCGAAGGCGGCGACGGCGGAGCCGACCGCCGCGTCCACCTCGGCGATGGTGGCGAAGTCGACCTGACCGGTGACCTTGCCCGTCGCCGGGTCGTAGATGTCACCGCGGCGCGGGGCGCTGCCCGCGGTGGCTACCGAGGTGCCGCCGATCCAGTGGGTGATGTGCTTGCTCAACGTCTGCCTCCGAGTCCGGGCGGGGCACGGGGATCTCACCAGCGGGTGCCGCGCTCTATACATTCTGTTGCGCGATCGGCCCGGCCTCAATCAGCAGCCTGTCGGGGAAAGTCGATTCGTCCTTACAGCTCGTCCGGTCGCCCGATGGGCTCGCCGGTGAGCAGCGCCGCCGCCTCGTGCATGGCGAGTTCCACCAGTACCGGATCGTTGAGTACCCCGCTTCCGTCCGGCGGCACCAGCCAGCGCAGGCCGCGGCCGCACCGGCCCGGGTGCGGGACGGCGAGCCAGACTCCGTGCCCCGCGGTGCGCACTCCGGTTCCCACCCAGCGGGCGGCGGTCCCCGGTGGGACGAAGAAGCCGACCCGGAAGTCCCCGAAGTCCGCCAGCACCGGTCCCGGTTCCGTGTCCATCCGCAGCAGCACGTCCGCGGCGAGCCGGCCCAGCTCCCCGGGCACTATCAACACGTCCCAGATCCGGCCGGCCGGGAGCAGCGCCACCCCGAGGGCACTGCGCTCCCATTCCCAGCGACAGGCCTCCGGATCCGGCGCGGCGGCACTGAGCCACTCCACGGCGCCTCTCGATTCCATGCTCCCCATCACTTCCGCCTCCCGCATCCTCCCGGCGGAGCTCCAGAGCGGACCCGCCGGTAACAAGAGAGAGCGGATTGCCGTACTGCTCTTACACGAATGTCGGCAACATCTTCAGACAACCGGGGGGACGCGCGGGCGAGATACCCGGTACGGGTGCGAAAAACGGCGCGCACCCGCTACAGGAAGCAGGTGCGCGCCGCCGCAGGGCAGAGCCCCGATGGGGGGTGGCGTGGAGACGTCAGCTGTCGAAGCCGAGGCCGAGGGTGTCCATGGTCTTCAGCCAGAGGTTGCGCTTCCCCTGGTTGTGGTCGGCGCGGTCCAGCGACCACTTGGTGATGCCGATTCCGGCCCACTTCACCGGCTCCGGCGGGAACGGCATCGGCTTGCTCCGGACCATCTCCAGCTGGGTGCGCTCGGTGCGCTCCCCCGCCAGCAGGTCGAGCATGACCTCCGCGCCGAAGCGGGTCGCGCCGACGCCGAGGCCGGTGTAGCCGACGGCGTAGGAGACCTTGCCGCTGTGCGAGGTGCCGAAGAAGGCGGAGAAGCGGCTGCAGGTGTCGATCGCGCCGCCCCAGGCGTGGCTGAAGCGCAGCCCTTCGAGCTGCGGGAACGCGGTGAAGAAGTGCCCGGCGAGCTTGCTGTAGGTCTCCGGGCGGTGGTCGTACTCGGCGCGGACCTTGCCGCCGTAGTGGTAGATCGCGTCGTAGCCGCCCCAGAGGATGCGGTTGTCGGCGGAGATCCGGAAGTAGTGGAACTGGTTGTTGCAGTCGCCCAGCCCCTGGCGGTTCTTCCAGCCGATGGCGGCGAGCTGGTCGTCCGTCAGCGGCTCGGTCATCAGCGCGAAGTCGTAGACCGGGGCGAGGAACGGGCGGACCCGCTTCACCAGGTTGGGGAAGATGTTCGTGCCCAGCGCGACCCGACGGGCGAACACCCGCCCGTACGGGGTGCGCACGGCCATGCCCGGGCCGTTCTCGGCGAGGTCGCTGGCGGGGGTGTGCTCGAAGATCCGCACGCCGAGGTCGAGGCAGGCCTGCTTCAGCCCCCAGGCGAGCTTGGCCGGGTGGACCATCGCCACGCCGTCCTTGTCCCACAGTCCGGCCAGGAAGGTCGGCGAGTCGACCTCGGCACGCACCGCGTCGGCGTCCAGGAACTCGGCGTCGATGCCGTACTCGGCCATCTGCTCGGCGCCTTCGCGCAGTTCCTCGACCTGGTGCGGCTCGGTGGCGACGTCGAGCTCTCCGGTGCGCTCCCAGTCGCAGTCGATGCCGTACTTCGTCACCGCCTCCTCCATCGCCTGGAGGTTCTCCTGGCCGAGCCGCTGCAGCGTGCGCAGCTCGTTCGGCCAGCGCTCCAGACCGTTGAAGAAGCCGTGGGTGAGGCTGGCGGCGCAGAAGCCGCCGTTGCGCCCGGAGGCGGCCCAGCCGACCTCCTGGCCCTCGACCAGGACCACGTCCAGGGAGGGGTCGCGCTCCTTGGCGATCAGCGCGGTCCACAGACCGGAGTAGCCGCCGCCGACGACCAGCAGGTCACAGCGGGTGTCGCCGACGAGAGCCGGCAGGGCGTCCGGGCGGGCGGGATCCGCCAGCCAGAACGAGGTGTGCTGGACGTCGGCAAGGGAATGGGCCGGATCCATAAATCTCACTGCTCTCTGATGCACCGTCGGGTGCGGTAGGAGGGGGCGCGAACGAGGATGTGACGGCTGAGGGGTCAGCGGTCGCCGAAGATCGTGCGGTGCCAGTCCTTGCGGGCGACCGCGGTGATGTCCTGCATGACGTGCTTGACCTGCGTGTACTCGTCCAGGGAGTACTGCGACATGTCCTTGCCGTAGCCGGACGCCTTGTAACCGCCGTGCGGCATCTCGCTGATGATGGGGATGTGGTCGTTGACCCAGACGCAGCCGGCCTGGATCTCGCGGGTGGCCCGCAGCGACCGGTACAGGTCGCGGGTCCAGGCCGAGGCCGCCAGGCCGTAGGGAGTGTCGTTGGCGAGCCGAAGGCCCTCCTCGTCGCTGTCGAACGGGAGGACGACCAGGACCGGGCCGAAGATCTCGCCCTGCACCACCTCGGCGTCCTGGGTGACGCCGGTGATCAGCGTCGGGCGGTAGTACGCGCCCAGGGTCAGGTCGGTGCCGTCGTGGCCCTTGTCCGGCGCGAAGCCGCCCGCCGCGATGGTGGCGCCGTAGCCGCGGGCGCGCTCGACGAAGCCGGCGACGCTGTCGCGCTGCCGGAAGGAGACCAGCGGGCCCAGGTCGGTGTGCGGGTTGAACGGGTCGCCGAGGCGCACCAGGTTGTAGAGCTCGGCGACGCCCTCGACGAAGGCGTCGTAGAGCGGGCGCTGGACGTAGGCGCGGGTGGCGGCGGTGCAGTCCTGGCCGGTGTTGATCAGCGAGGCGGCGACCGCGCCGTGCACGGCGGCGTCGAGGTCGGCGTCGTCGAAGACCACGAACGGCGCCTTGCCGCCGAGCTCCAGGTGCGTGCGCTTGACGGTCTGGATGGCGACCTCGCCGACCCGCTTGCCGACACCGGTGGAGCCGGTGAAGGACACCATCGACACGTCCGGGTGGGCGACCAGGTGCTCGCCGGCGACCCGGCCCGACCCGGTGACCACGTTGACGACGCCGTCGGGGATGCCCGCGTCGGTGCAGGCCTGGGCGAACATCAGCGAGGTGAGCGGGGTGAGCTCGGCCGGCTTGAGGACAATGGTGTTGCCGGCCGCGATGGCCGGGAGGATCTTCCAGCCGGCCATCTGCAGCGGGTAGTTCCACGGCGAGATCGAGCCGACCACGCCGATCGCCTCACGGCGGATCGAGGAGGTGTGGTCGCCTGAGTACTCCCCGGTGGCCTTGCCCTCCAGGTTGCGCGCGGCTCCGGCGAAGAAGGCCACGTTGTCGATCGTGCCGGGGACGTCGAACTCGGTGGTGAGCTTGATCGGCTTGCCGGTCTGCGCGCTCTCCACCCGGGCGAAGTCCTCGGCGCGCTCGGCAAGGATGCCGGACAGCCTGGTCAGCGCCTCGGAGCGGGCCCCGGGAGTGGCGTTGGACCACTCCGGGAAGGCCGCCGTCGCGGCGGCGACCGCGTCGTCGACATCGGCGGTCGAGGCGAGCCGTACGGTCTGCACCAGGCTGCCGTCGGCCGGGCTGGTGACGTCGAAGGTCCCCGCTCCCGTGCCTTCGCGCAGTGCTCCACCGAGGTACTGGGCCCCGGCGTCGAAGCGAGTGCCGACGATGGACCGGTCCATGGTTTCCTCCAGGGGCGCGCGGCCGGCACGACGACGGTGTGTGCCGGCAGGCAGAGACGTGACGGGCGGAGACACTGCCCACCCTGCGACGATGCCTCCGGCGAGTGGGGCCGGGCAAGCAACAGGGCGCAAGGCAGATCGTTAACGGCATTACACCCTGCCAAGGGCGGGAATTCCGACACCTCGTTGCCCGCATGTCGCGCGGACCTGACACTATGAAGGGGCCCCCGCCCGGCTGCAGCAGCCCTGCCGGGCTACCCGCCGCGGCCGCGGTACCCCTGCCGCGCCCCCTGTCCGGCCGTCCCCGGAGGTCCCGTTGTTCCCCACCGTCGCCCGCGTCCTCGACCTGGACGTGGTCAGCCGTGGCCTGCCCGAGGTCGTCGCCGGGAAGGAGCACCTGGAGCGCCCGGTGCGCTGGGTGCACGTCAGCGAGCTGCCGGACGTGGCCGGGATGCTGCAGGGCGGCGAACTGATCCTCACCACCGGCATCGCCCTGCCCGGGGACCGCGACGGACTGGCCAACTACGTCCGCGACCTGGCCGAGGTGGGGGTGGCCGGGCTGGTGGTGGAGTTCGGGCGGCGCTACTTCGACAACCTGCCGCGCGCCCTGGTGCACGCGGCCGAGCAGCGCGGGCTGCCGCTGATCGTGCTGCGCCGGGAGCTGCGCTTCGTCGCGGTGACGGAGGCAGTGCACGCGCTGGTGGTGAACGCCCAGCTGGAGGAGCTGCGGTCGTCGGAGGAGATCCACCAGACCTTCAACGAACTGGCCGTCGAGGGCGCCGAACCGGTGGAGGTGGTCCAGCAGGTCTCCCGGATGGCGGGCGCGCCGGTGGTACTGGAGAACCTGTCGCACCAGGTGCTGGCGTACGACACCGGCGGGCAGAACGCCCAGGTGCTGCTGGCCGGCTGGGAGCCGCGCTCGCGCGGGGTCCGTCCGGCCGGGCGGACCGGGCACGATCCGCGCACCGGCTGGCTGGTGACGCAGGTGGGGGCGCGCGGGCACGACTGGGGGCGCCTGGTGCTGATCGGCGCGCCCAGCTCGGCCCGCCAGGACGCCGCGCCGGCCACCGCCTCGCACCGGCACACCATGCTGCTGGAGCGGGCGGCGGCGACGCTGGCGCTGAACCGGCTGCTGGTCCGCGACCGGGAGAGCCTGGAGCGGCAGACCCATCGCACCCTGCTCTCCGGCATCCTGACGCACGCGCTGACGGTCTCGGACGTGGCGCTGCGCGCCTCCGCACTGGGGGTGCCGCTGGAGGGCCGGCGGCTGGTGGGCGTGGTGCTGCGGCAGCGACGCGGCACGGCCCCGGCCGCGCTGGAGGCGCAGGCCCGGCTGCGGGACTTCACCGAGACGGCGGCGGCCGCGGTACGCGAGAAGCGGCTGACCGCGCTGGTCGGCGCGCTCGACGACGAGGCGGTCGGGCTGCTGGTGTCGCTGGGGCCGCGCGATGACGAGCACACCGCGCTGGAGGGCTTCGCCTCCTCGCTGCGGCGGCTGCTGCTGGAAGCGGAGGAGCCGGAGCCGGTGGTCGCGGTGGGCTCCTCGGTGGGCGCGGTGCGCGACGCCCGGCGCACCCTGGTCGAGGCCACCCAGGTGGCCGACGCGGCCCTGCACGACGCGCCCGCCTCCGGAGCGCGCTCGGCCTCGTACTACCGGTTGCCGGACGTCCGGCTTCGCGGCCTGCTGCACCTGCTGCGCGACGACGCCCGGCTGCAGACGTACGTGGAGCGGGAGTTGGGCCCGCTGCTGGCGTACGACGCGGAGCACAACAGCCAGCTGATCCAGATGCTGCGGGTGTACCTGGAGCAGGGCCGCAACAAGTCCGCCGCCGCAGACGCGGCGCATCTGTCCCGGCCGTCGTTCTACGACCGGCTGCACAAGGTGGAACGGGTGCTCGGGGTGGACCTGGACCAGGTCGAGTCCTGCCTGTCGCTGCACGTCGCCATGCTGGCGCTGGACGCGGTGCGGCGCTGATCCGGGCGGAGCGCGGCTCGGTACGGCGACACCGGAACACCGCCGAGCCGGGCCCGACACGGCGCCGGCCCCGGCATCCGCACGCGGGGTCGCGCGGACGCCGGGGCCGGTTCGGGCCGGGCCGGGCCGGGTGCCGAGGGTGTCAGCCCTCCAGCGAGGTCATCACGTGCTTGATCCGGGTGTAGTCCTCGAAGCCGTAGGAGGAGAGGTCCTTGCCGTAGCCGGACTTCTTGAAGCCGCCGTGCGGCATCTCGGCGACCAGCGGGATGTGGGTGTTGATCCACACGCAGCCGAAGTCGAGCTTCTTGGCCAGCCGCATCGCCCGGCCGTGGTCCTTGGTCCAGACCGAGGAGGCGAGGGCGAACTCGACGCCGTTCGCGTTGGCCACGGCCTCGTCCTCGTCCGAGAACTTCTGCACGGTGATGACCGGGCCGAAGACCTCGTTCTGGATGATCTCGTCGTCCTGCTTCAGGCCGGAGACCACGGTCGGGGCGAAGAAGTAGCCGGCCTCGCCGACGCGGTGGCCGCCGGCCTCGACCTTGGCGTGGGCCGGAAGGCGCTCGATGAAGCCGGTGACCTGGGCGAGCTGGTTGGCGTTGTTGAGCGGACCGTAGAGCACGTCCTCGTCGTCCGGCTGTCCGGTCTTGGTGTCGGCGGCGGCCTTGGCCAGCGCGGTCACGAACTCGTCGTGGACGTTCTCGTGGACCAGCACCCGGGTCGCGGCGGTGCAGTCCTGGCCGGCGTTGAAGTAGCCGGCCACCGAGATGCCCTCGACGGCGGCGGCGATGTCGGCGTCGTCGAAGACCACGACCGGGGCCTTGCCGCCCAGTTCCAGATGGACCCGCTTGACGTCCTTGGCCGCGGAGCCCGCGACCTGGATGCCGGCCCGGACCGAGCCGGTGATGGAGGCCATCGCCGGGGTGGGGTGCTCGACCATCAGCCGGCCGGTCTCACGGTCGCCGCAGACGACGTTGAAGAGGCCCGCGGGCAGCTCCATCTCCGCCAGCACCCCGCCGATGATCTCGGCCAGCAGCACGGTGGAGGCCGGCGTGGTGTCGGAGGGCTTGAGCACCACGGCGTTTCCGGCGGCGAGGGCGGGGGCGAACTTCCACACCGCCATCATCATCGGGTAGTTCCACGGCGCGACCTGGGCGCAGACGCCGACCGGCTCGCGGCGGACGAAGGAGGTCATCCCCTCCATGTACTCGCCGCCGGACTTGCCTTCGAGCAGCCGGGCCGCACCCGCGAAGAAGCGGAGCTGGTCCACCATCGGCGGGAGTTCCTCGGAGGCGGTCAGCCCGAGCGGCTTGCCGGTGTTCCGGGACTCGACCGCCACCAGCTCCCCGGCGCGCGCCTCGATCGCGTCCGCGATCTTCAGCAGCGTGCGCTGGCGCACCGAGGGGGTGGTGTCGCGCCAGATCTCGAACGCCGCGGCGGCGGCGGCCATGGCCGCGTCCACGTCGGCCTCGGCGGAGAGCGGCGCGGTGGCGTACACCTCGCCGGTCGTCGGGTCGACGACCTCGGTGGTGCGGCCGTCGGCGGCGTCGGTGAACGCGCCGTTGATGTAGTTGCGCAGCGTCTGGAGCTCGCTCACGGGGACCTCTCCTCGGATTCCTGCCCGGCACTCCGGTGTGCCTGATCAGTACCAGCGGGGCCAGCCTACCGCCGAAGCTGCGGTTATCGGCAGACCTGAGCAGTGACAACGATGGAATCAGTATGTTTTGAAGCAGATCACGACGGAATCCCTTGCGAACGGGCGCTCGATAGGGCAGTGTGTCCGTCGTGGCCAACCGTGACCGGAACACCAGCGTTCCCCTCGACGCCGTCTCCAAGGCGATCATCGAGCAGCTGCAGGAGGACGGCCGGCGTCCCTACGCCAGCATCGGCAAGGCCGTCGGCCTGTCCGAGGCGGCGGTCCGCCAGCGCGTCCAGAAGCTCCTTGACCAGGGTGTCATGCAGATCGTCGCGGTGACGGACCCGCTCACCGTGGGGTTCAGCCGCCAGGCGATGGTCGGCATCACCGTCGAGGGCGACATCGAGACGGTCGCCGACGCATTGGCCGCCATGGACGAGGTGGACTACGTCGTCGTCACCGCAGGATCGTTCGACCTGATGGCCGAACTCGTCTGCGAGGACGACGAACACCTCTTCGAACTGATCAACAAGCGTATCCGCGCGCTTCCCGGCGTGCGGAGAACCGAAAGCTTCGTTTACCTGAAGCTACGGAAACAGACCTACACCTGGGGTACCCGATGAGCGCCGACCCGGCCACGAAGGACCTTTCGAAGACCGCCTACGACCATCTGTGGATGCACTTCACCCGGATGTCGTCGTACGAGAACAACCCCGTCCCCACCATCGTGAGCGGTGAGGGCACCTACATCTACGACTCCAACGGTCGCAAGTACCTGGACGGCCTCGCCGGTCTCTTCGTGGTCCAGGCCGGTCACGGCCGCGCCGAGCTCGCCGAGGTGGCCCGGAAGCAGGCGGAGAAGCTCGCCTTCTTCCCGATCTGGAGCTACGCGCACCCCGCCGCCGTCGAGCTCGCCGAGCGGCTGGCGTCCTACGCCCCCGGCGACCTCAACAAGGTCTTCTTCACCACCGGTGGCGGCGAGGCCGTCGAGACCGCGTGGAAGCTGGCCAAGCAGTACTTCAAGCTGACCGGCGAGCACACCAAGTACAAGGTGATCTCCCGCGCGGTGGCCTACCACGGCACCCCGCAGGGCGCCCTGTCCATCACCGGTCTTCCGGCCCTGAAGGCCCCGTTCGAGCCGCTGGTTCCGGGCGCCCACAAGGTCGTCAACACCAACATCTACCGCGCCCCGATCCACGGCGACAACCCCGAGGCCTACGGCCGCTGGTGCGCCGACCAGATCGAGCAGGAGATCCTGTTCGAGGGCCCGGAGACGGTCGCCGCGGTCTTCCTGGAGCCGGTGCAGAACGCCGGCGGCTGCTTCCCGCCGCCGCCCGGGTACTTCCAGCGGGTGCGCGAGATCTGCGACCAGTACAACGTGCTGCTGGTGTCGGACGAGACCATCTGCGCCTTCGGCCGCCTCGGCACGATGTTCGCCTGCGACAAGTTCGACTACATCCCCGACATCATCACCTGCGCCAAGGGCATGACCTCGGGCTACTCCCCGATCGGTGCGGCGATCATCTCGGACCGCATCGCCGAGCCGTTCTACCACGGCGACAACACCTTCCTGCACGGCTACACCTTCGGCGGCCACCCGGTCTCCTCCGCCGTGGCGCTGGCCAACCTGGACATCTTCGAGCGCGAGGGCCTCAACAAGCACGTCCTCGCCAACGAGGACGCCTTCCGCTCCACCCTGGAGAAGCTGCTCGACCTGCCGATCGTCGGCGACGTCCGCGGCAACGGCTTCTTCTACGGCATCGAGCTCGTCAAGGACAAGGTCACCAAGGAGTCCTTCAACGACGACGAGTGCGAGCGCATCCTCTACGGCTACGTCTCCAAGGCGCTCTTCGAGAACGGCCTGTACTGCCGTGCCGACGACCGTGGCGACCCGGTCATCCAGCTCTCGCCGCCGCTGATCGCCGACCAGTCGACCTTCGACGAGATCGAGCAGATCCTGCGCACGGTGCTGACCGAGGCCTGGGCCCGGATGTAGTCCATTCTCGGGTAGTCGGACAAGTCCTCTTGTCGCACCATCAGCCGCTGGGCGGCTCCGACCAGGACGGTCGGAGCCGCCCAGCGGCGTCTCACGTCCGTCCGAGTGATCGACACGACAGTTCGAAGGGGTCTTCGCGCAACCCCGAAGCGGATCACTCGTTCTAGTCTGTGAGCCATCATCACGACCCGGAGGATGCAGTGACCCTCGCCCCACCGGACAACGACGTGCTGTGGGCACGGGCGCTGGTCAAAACCCACCAGGGCACGCCCGCACTGCGCGGCGTGTCCCTCGGCGTACGCGAGGGCGAGGTCCTCGCCGTCAGCGGCCCGCGCGGCTGCGGCAAGAGCACCCTGCTGGACTGCCTGAGCGGCCTCACCCCCGCCGACGAGGGCGAGATCTGGTTCAACAGCTCCCCGGTGCACACCCTCGGCCGCGCCGCCAGGGAGCGGCTGCGCCGCGAGCGCTTCGGCTACGTGGGCCCGGAAGCGCAGCTGGTGCCGGAACTCACCGCCCGCGAGAACGTCGCCCTGCCGCTGCTGCTCGCCGGCGCGCCCCGCAAGGAGGCCACCAGCGCCGCCGCCGAATGGCTGGAACGGCTGGACGTGGCCGACTGCGCCCGCCGCCGGCCCGCCGACCTGCGCCAGGAGCAGCGCCAGCGGATCGCGGTGGCCCGCGCCCTCGCGCACCGACCCACCGTGCTCTTCGCCGACGAGCCCACCGCGCCGCTGCACCGCGAGGCCCAGGAGCAGGTGCTGCGGATACTGGTCACCGCCTCCCGCTCGCACCGGATCACCCTGGTGCTGGCCACCCACGACCCCGGTGTGGCCCGCTTCGCCGACCGGATCGCCACCATGGCCGACGGCAGGGTCAGCATCCCGGGCCGGGCCCGGGATGTGCTGGCCGCAGCCGCGGGCGCCGGCGCACGGGAGGAGGAGGCACACCAGTGTTCCCCTACCTCCGTCTAGCCCGCGGCTACAGCACGCTGGACCTGTTCCGCTGGGTGCTCACCACGGTGGCCTCGGCGACGGTCGCCGCGCTGCTGCTGCGCGCCCTGGGCCGGGCCCTGTCGCAGCCGGGCGACACCACGGCGGGGCTGGACCGGCTGCTCTGGTGTCTGCCCGCGCTCGCGGCGGTCGGCTACCTCGCGGCCAGCTGGGCCCGCTCCCTGCCGCTGCAGCGCTCGGCCCGGGTGACCGGCATGGTCGCGGCCGGAGCGGGACCGCTGCGGATGCGGCTGCTGCTCGCCGGGGAGATCGCGCTGGCCTGCGCCGTCGGCGCGCTGCTGGCGCTGGCGGGGTTCCTGGTACTGCGGGCGCACTGGCTGGAACTGCAGCCGACCGAGAGCACCCGTTTCGACCCGGCCCTGGGCGTCCACGCCGCGCTGCCGCCGGCGGCCACGCTGACCCTGATCGCCCTGGTCCCGCTGCTGGGCGGACTGGCGGCGGCCGGCGCGGTCCGCTCCGCCGACCTGCTGCCGGGCGACGACGCCGACCAGCCGCAGCGCCGGCTGTCCCCCGCCTACCTGGCGACCGCACTGGGCCTGCCGGCCGCCGGCACGGCGACCGAGCTGGCCGGACTGCGCCAGGGCGGCGCTGTGGCGGTGGCGCTGGGCTGGCTGGTCGCGGTGGTGGGACTCGCGCTGGCCGTCCCGGCCCTGCTCTACCTGCTCGGCGGGCTGCTGGCCTGGGGCCGGCCGCGCACGGCGCGCCTGCTGGCCGGCCGCGGCCTGCAGGCGGAGTCCTGGCGGCTGGGGACGCCGCTGGCGGTGCTGGCGGTCACCGGCGCGGTCGCGGTGGCGCTGTGGCACCGGATCGCCACCGGGCACGGACCGGACGGGGCGCTGCCGCTGATCGACGCGGTGCTGCTCGGCATCGCCGTGGCGGGGGCGCTGCTGACCCGTCTGGCCGAACTGGCGGTGGCCCGTCGCGCCGCCTACGCGTCACTGCGCCGGATGGGCGCCTCCGGCGGCCTGCTGCGGCAGTCGGCCGCGCTCCGGGTCGGCGCGGCCGCCCTGGTGGTGCTGGCGACCGGGACCGGCGCCGCCGCCCTGGCCGCCGCCGCGCTGTCGTCCTGACGGCTCGTCCCTGAGGGCTCATCCTGACGGCCCCGGGCCGTCGCCCTGGAACTCCCGGAACCAACGGCCGACGGCCGGGGCCCCGACTCCTGGTCGGGTCCCCGGCCGCCCGGCCGGATCCTGCGCTGCTGCTGCCTAGCCGGCCGCGGCGAGCTGGCCGCAGGCTCCGTCGATCTCCTGGCCGCGGGTGTCCCGGACCGTCACCGGGACGCCGTGCTGCTGGAGCCGGCGGACGAACTCGCGCTCGTCCTCGGGCCGGGATGCCGTCCACTTCGACCCGGGTGTCGGGTTCAACGGGATCAGGTTCACATGCGCCCGGTGGCTCTTGAGCAGCCGACCCAGCAGGTCCGCGCGCCATGCCTGGTCGTTGATGTCCTTGATCAGCGCGTACTCGATGGAGATCCGGCGCCCGGACCGCTCGGCGTAGGCCCAGGCCGCGTCCAGCACCTCGGCGACCCGCCAGCGGGTGTTCACCGGCACCAGCGTGTCCCGCAGCTCGTCGTCCGGGGCGTGCAGCGAGACCGCGAGCCGGACGCTGAGCTCCTCGTCCGCGAGCCGGTTGATCGCCGGGACCAGGCCGACCGTGGAGACGGTGATCCCGCGCTGGGACAGCCCGAAGCCGCCCGGGGCCGGGTCGGTGAGCCGGCGGATCGCCGCGATCACGCGCTTGTAGTTGGCCAGCGGCTCGCCCATCCCCATGAAGACGATGTTGCTGAGCCGGACCGCCCCGGACTCGCCGGAGCCGTCCGCACCGAACTCGCCGTCCTTGATCGACCGCATTCCGGCGGCGATCTGCTCGACGATCTCGGCGGTGGACAGGTTCCGGGTCAGCCCGGCCTGGCCGGTGGCGCAGAACGGGCAGTTCATGCCGCAGCCGGCCTGCGAGCTGATGCACATGGTCACCCGGTCGGGGTAACGCATCAGCACGGACTCGACCAGCACGCCGTCGAAGAGCTTCCACAGCGTCTTGCGGGTGCTGTCGTCGTCGCAGGAGACGTTGCGGACCACGCTCATCAGCTCGGGGAACAGTCCCTCGGCGAGCTTGGCGCGGGACGCGGCCGGGATGTCGGTCCACTCGTCCGGCCCCGCCGAGAGGCGGGAGAAGTACTGGCGCGACAGCTGGTCGGCCCGGAAGGGCTTCTCGCCCAGCTCGGCGACGGCCTCACGGCGCTCGGCGGCGCTGAGGTCGGCAAGGTGGCGCGGCGGCTTGGCGCCTCGCGGCGCGACGAAGGTGAGTTCACCGGGAATGGGCTTAGGCATGATTCCCCCAGTGTCGCAGGTCGGCGCGGAACTCCCGAAACGGCGAGGCCCCGGACACCGTCGGCGTCCGGGGCCTGCGCTCGCTCGGGCCTCCGGACCTGCTCCGGTGCTAGGCCTGCCGGGGGGCCGGGCTGTCAGCTGCCCGCGCCGACGAAGCCGACCAGGACCAACCACACCACCGGGGCGGTGGGCAGCAGCGAGTCGAGCCGGTCCATGATGCCGCCGTGGCCCGGCAACAGCGTGCCCATGTCCTTGATGCCGAGGTCACGCTTGATCATCGACTCGCCGAGGTCGCCCAGGGTGGCGCTGACCGCCACGCACGCCCCCAGCACCAGCCCCTGCCACCAGGAGCCGTTGTCGATCATCCAGTGCATCCCCAGCGCGCCGACCAGCATGCACAGCAGCACGCCGCCGGCCAGACCCTCGCGGGTCTTGCCGGGGCTGATCCGGGGCGCCAGCTTGTGCTTCCCGAAGCGCGAGCCGGCCGCGTAGGCGCCGGTGTCGCTGCACACGGTCAGCACCATGAAGATCACCACCCGCTGCGGACCGTCGTCCGCGGCCAGCATCAGCATCACGAAGCTGGCCAGGAACGGCACGTAGAAGGCGGTGAAGACGCTGGCCGTGACGTCCCGCAGATAGTTCTCCGGCGGTTCGCTCATCCGCCAGACCAGCACCGCCAGGCTGGTCAGGGCCAGGGCGATCAGGGCCGCCTCGGGGCCGCCGAGGTAGGCGGCCACCAGCATGCCGCAGCCGCCGACCGCCAGCGGCAGCAGCGGGACCCGGATGTCCTTGCTCTCCGCCAGGCGGCTGGTGAGCTCCCACATGCCGATCACCACGACCGCCGCGACCACGCCGACGAACAGCCACTTCACGATGAACAGCGAGACCACGACGACCGCGCCCAGACCGAGCCCGACCCCGACGGCGGCGCGCAGATCGCGCCCCGCCTTCGGTGTCCTGGCCGGTTTCGGGGCCGCGGGGGTGGGTCCTGGGTCGGTCATCGGCGGTGCCTCGGTCCTGATCGGTGGCAGCACCGTGGTCTGCTCCGCCGCTGCGACCTGCGCCGCGGCGGGGTCGACGTCGTCACGGAACAGAGGTCCGCTCAGACGGGTGGCGCTTGCTTCCTGTGCACCCGGCCCGGAATCGGGAAGCTGTCCGGAGAAACGTTCCGGTCCGGGGTGCGAGGGGGACATGTACTGAGTCTGCGTCATACCGTCCGTACCCTGCAGCGGGAACTGCTGCGAGTGGCCGAGGGCCGGTCCCCCCCAGTGCGGGGGGACCGGTCCGTCGACCACCGGCGGCATCAGCCGGGTGGCCGCATCCTCGTCCCCGGGCAGTACTCCCTCAGGAGGCGCGTTCCTGAAGCCGGCGGAGTCGTGGCCCTGCGTACGGGCCCCGGCGCCGCCGTCTCCGGCTGCAGGCCCCCAGAAGGAGTCGTGGTTCATCAGACCTCGAGCAGCTCGGCTTCCTTGTGCTTCAGCAGCTCGTCCACCTGCGCCACGTAGCGCGCGGTGACGTCTTCGAGCTCCTTCTCGGCGCGGCGCACCTCGTCCTCGCCGACCTCGCCGTCCTTGTTGAACTTGTCCAGGGTCTCCTTGGCCTTGCGACGCACCGCACGGATGGAGATCTTGGCATCCTCGCCCTTGCCGCGCGCGACCTTGATGTACTCGCGCCGGCGCTCCTCGGTGAGCTGCGGGAAGATCACCCGGATGATGGACCCGTCGTTGGACGGGTTCACTCCCAGGTCGGAATTGCGGATCGCTTCCTCGATGACCCGCAGCGAGGTCTTGTCGAACGGCGAGACGACCGCCATCCGGGGCTCCGGCACCGAGAACGACGCCAGCTGGTTGATCGGGGTCACCGCACCGTAGTACTCGGCGACGATCTTGCTGAACATCGCGGGGTGCGCACGGCCGGTCCGGATCGCGGCGAAGTCGTCCTTGGCGACGGCGACGGCCTTCTCCATCTTCTCCTCGGCCTCAAGGAGGGTCTCTTCGATCACAATGTGCTCCTGTCCGGTGCTACCCGGTCTCGACTCCTGCTGTGCGGGCACTGCTCGATGACTGCTGGGTGGATTCTCTACCGGGCACGCTGCTGGAGGACCGGTGGATTGTCCATCCCCTGCGGGGGTCACGCCTCCTGGTCGGCTGCCCCGCTGATCAACGTGCCGATCTTCTCACTGCGCACGGCGCGGGCGATATTGCCCTCGGCGAGCAGCTCGAAGACGAGCATCGGCAGGTCGTTGTCCTTGCAGAGCGTGATCGCGGTGAGGTCGGCGACCTTGAGGTCGCGCGCGATCACCTCGGAGTATCCCAGGGTGTCGAACTTCACCGCGTCCGGGTTGGTCTTGGGATCGGAGTCGTAGACCCCGTCGACCCCGTTCTTCCCCATCAGCAGAACCTCGGCCTGGATCTCCAGGGCCCGCTGCACGGCGGTGGTGTCGGTGGAGAAGTAGGGCATGCCCATACCGGCGCCGAAGATCACGACGCGGCCCTTCTCCAGGTGCCGGATGGCCCGCAGCGGCAGGTAGGGCTCGGCGACCTGGCCCATGGTGATCGCGGTCTGGACCCGGGTCTCGATGCCCTCCTTGTTCAGGAAGTCCTGCAGCGCCAGACTGTTCATCACGGTGCCGAGCATGCCCATGTAGTCGGACCTGGCCCGGTCCATGCCGCGCTGCTGCAGCTCCGCGCCGCGGAAGAAGTTGCCCCCGCCGATCACGACGGCGACCTCGGTGCCGCCGCGGACCACGGTGGCGATCTCCCGGGCGATCGCGTGCACGACGTTGGGGTCGACGCCGAGGCCGCCCCCGCCGGCGAACGCCTCCCCGGAAAGCTTGAGCAGCACGCGGCGACGCGTGCCCTCCTGCGCGGTCATCTGCATCGACTCCTCCTGGTGCACGAACTGCGGGTACTGCCGGTCCTACGGGTACTGCCGTCCTACGGGTACTGCGGGTGCTGCCGGTGGTACGGGTGCTACTGGTGCCGCGCGTACGAGAGGAGGCCACCGCCGCGGGCACCGGGTACGGATACCTGCACGGCAGTGGCCTCCTCATCGCTATTCACGACTTACATCGTATGGGACCTGACTGGTCAGGCGCCGACGCGGAAACGCGCGAAGCGGACCAGCTTGACGCCGGCCTCGTCCAGGACCTTCTGGACGGTCTTCTTGCTGTCCTTGGCGAAGGCCTGCTCCAGGACCGAGTTCTCCTTGACGAAGCCGGTGACCCGGCCCTCGACGATCTTCGGCAGGGCAGCCTCGGGCTTGCCCTCCTCGCGCGCGGTGGCCTCGGCGATGCGACGCTCGCTCTCCAGCGCCTCGGCCGGGATCTCCTCGCGGGAGAGGTACTTGGGGGCGAAGGCGGCGATGTGCTGCGCGACGTCCTTGGCGATCTCCGCGTTCTCCTGGTCGAGCTCGACCAGCACGCCGATGGCGGGCGGCAGGTCGGGGTCGGTGCGGTGCATGTACGCGGAGACGTACGCGCCACCGGTGAACTGGGCGAAGCGGCGGAAGACGATCTTCTCGCCCAGGCCCGCGTTCGCCTCGTCCACGAACTGCTGGACGGTCTGGCCCGGGTTGATCTCGCTGGCCAGCGCGGTCTCGATGTCGGCCGGGGAGGTCTTCGCGACGTGGGCGGCCAGCGCGTTGGCGACCTCCACGAAGCGGCCGCCCTTGGCGACGAAGTCGGTCTCGCAGTTCAGCTCGACCAGCACACCGGAGTTGCCGCCCTCCAGCAGGGAGACCACGGCACCGTTGGAGGCGTCACGGCCCTCGCGCTTCGCGACGCCCTTCTGGCCCTTGATACGCAGCAGCTCGACGGCCTTCTCGACGTTGCCCTCGGCCTCGTCCAGAGCCTTCTTGCAGTCCATCATCCCGGCGCCGGTGAGCTCACGGAGCTTCTTGACGTCCGCGGCGGAGGTGTTCGCCATTCTTCTTCAGTCTCTTCTCGCGATGTCGGTGGAGGGGACCGGGCGCCACTGGATCACAGTGCCGCCCGACACGATGCGAGGGGTACGCCGGCGTCAGCCGCCGTACCCCTCGCCCTGAAGTCGTCAGGCCTGCTCGGCCTCGGCGGCGGGGGCCTCGGCGGCAGCCTCGACGGGGGCCTCGGCCACAACCTCGGCCGGGGTCTCAACCGGGGCCTCGGCGGGGGTCTCGGCCGGGGTCTCGACAGCGGCGTCCGCGGCGGGGGCCTCGTCAGCCTTCTTCTCGCCCTCGACGAGCAGCTCGCGCTCCCAGTCGGCCAGCGGCTGGTCGGCACCGGTCTCGACCTTGGCGTCGCCCTTGGCGGCACCGGAACGGGCCATCAGACCCTCGGCCACGGCGTCGGCGATCACGCGGGTCAGCAGCGTGACCGAGCGGATGGCGTCGTCGTTGCCGGGGATCTTGTAGTCGACCTCGTCGGGGTCGCAGTTGGTGTCGAGGATCGCGACGACCGGGATCCGGAGCTTGCGCGCCTCGCCGACGGCGATGTGCTCCTTCTTGGTGTCGACGATCCACACCGCGGACGGCACGCGCTGCATGTCGCGGATACCGCCGAGGGTCTTCTCGAGCTTGGTGTGCTCGCGCTCCAGGACCAGGAGCTCCTTCTTGGTGAGGCCGGAGGCGGCCACATCCGTGAAGTCGATCTCGCCGAGCTCCTTCATCCGCTGGAGGCGCTTGTAGACCGTCTGGAAGTTGGTCAGCATGCCGCCGAGCCAGCGCTGGTTGACGTAGGGCATGCCCACGCGCGTGGCCTGCTCGGCGATGGCCTCCTGCGCCTGCTTCTTGGTACCGACGAAGAGGACGCTGCCGCCGTGGGCAACGGTCTCCTTGACGAACTCGTAGGCGCGGTCGATGTAGTTCAGCGACTGCAGCAGGTCGATGATGTAGATGCCGTTGCGCTCCGTGAAGATGAAACGCTTCATCTTCGGGTTCCAACGACGGGTCTGGTGACCGAAGTGGACGCCGCTTTCCAGCAGCTCCCGCATCGTGACGACGGCCATGGCCGTACTCCTAGGTTTCTCGGTTGTCCGCGGTGACCGGGAGGTCGCCGCGCCTGACGCCCTGACCGTGCCTGGCCTTGACGGACCGAGCGGCACTTCACCGGGCGGGACTGAGCCGAAACACCGGTGGCGGGGCGTGCGAAGTCGACCCGGCACGCCGGGTCGCGACTGAAGTGTACGGGAATCGCTGGACACCGAGCGACACGGACGGTTCGGGCCCCCTGTCGGCGGTCCCGTGGCCGCGCGCCTTGCCCGTCGGTTCGCCCGCGCGGGTGAGCCGGTTGTCCACAGGGCGGGGTCTGTCCACAGCGGAGGCCTGGGCGCCGTCGGGCGTCCGTGCGGGCGAGGAGAGTCGCGGGCATGAAATCGACTCCTGGAACCGCCCCCACGCTCGCTCTCCCCCGCACGGCGACCGGCAGGCCGCCGTCACCGGACGGCAGGCGGGTACTGCTCACCCTTGGACTGCTGCTGTGGCTGGCGATGACGCTGATCGGCCCGGCCCAGCGGGCCCACGCGCTGGGCCGGGGACAGTCACCCGGGCCTGCCGGGCGGCCGCTGCTGCCCACCGGTGGCGGGCTTGCCGACGTGCTGCGGCGCTTCGATCCGCCGCCGCTGCCCTGGGCGCCCGGCCACCGGGGCGTGGATCTGGCTGCTCCGGCCGGTACTCCGGTGCGTGCGGTGAAGGGCGGCGTGGTCTCCTTCGCCGGGGTGATCGCCGGGACCGGGGTGCTGGCGATCACCCACCCGGGAACCGGGGAGCCGCCACTGCGCACCACGTACCAGCCGGTGGAACCGCTGCTGCCGCAGGGCGCGGCGGTGGCCGCCGGGCAGGTGATCGCGCGGGTGGCCGGACCCGCGCCGGGGCACTGTCCGGTGCCCTGTCTGCACTGGGGGCTGGTGCGGGGCCACCGGCACTACCTGGACCCGCTCGCGCTGGTCGGCCCCGGGCGGGCGCGGCTACTGCCCCTCCGGGCGGGCGCACCCGTCGCGGCGGGTCGGTCTCGCGGGGCGGGTCGGTATCGCGGGGCGGAACGAACGCGCGGGGCCGTTCAGACGGTCGTGGCGGCGAGCCCGGTCGACGGGGTGACGCCGTGCAGCACGAGTTGGACCGCGGCATCGACGATGGCCTCAGGCTCCTCGGCCGCGCCCAGTTCCAGGCGCTTGACCGCGGCCTGGACGATGCCCTGCAGCAGCGTGGCGGTCAGCCCCGGCTGCGGGTGGCCGAGTTCGGCCAGCGCGCTGACGACCAGTCCGACGAACTGGCCGTGCGCGGCCCGGATCCGCTCACGGGCGGAGTCGTCCAGCTCCCCTGCCGAGATCGTCGCCAGGGCACGGTGCCGGGAGTCGCCGGCCAGAGCCAGCTGCACCCTGACGTACGCCTCCACCCGTCCCTGCGGCGAGTCCGCCAGGGCGACCGCGCCGGCGACCTCGGCGGCCCAGGAGGGGAAGTCGACGGCACACAGTTCCTCCACCACCGCGGCGCGGGAACGGAAGTACTCGTACACCGAGGAGCGGGCCAGACCGGTGCGGCTCGCCAGGGCCGGGAAGGTCAGCGCCTCCATACCGCCTTCGGCGAGCAGCGCTCGGGCTGCCTCCAGGAGGGCGTCACGCTGCAGCTGACGGTGCTCGGCCAGGGTGGCAGCTCGGATTCGTGGCACGGGGAACAGCTTACGGGGGTCACCTGGCGTCGGAGAGCTTCGCCCGGAGCTGGATCACGGCCTTGGTGTGGATCTGGCTCACCCTGCTCTCGGTCACTCCGAGAACCTGTCCGATCTCGGCGAGCGTGAGGCCCTCGTAGTAGTACAGGCTGACCACGGTCTTCTCACGGTCGGGGAGGGTGTTGATGGCCCGGGCCAGCAGTCGCCTCAGCTCTCGGCTCTCGGCGACCTCCACCGGATTGTCGGCGGCGGTGTCCTCAAGGGTGTCGACCAGCCTGACCCCGTCGGCTGCTTCGCCGCCGGGGTGCAGCAGTTCGTCCAGGGCGACGACGTTGGCGAGGGAGAGCTGACTGAAGATCGCGTGCAGGTCCTCGATGGCGACCCCCATCTCGGCGGCCACCTCGGGATCGTTGGGGGTCCGACGCAGGCTCACCTCCAGCGTGGCGTATGCGCGTTCGACGGCCTTGGCCTTCTGCCGCACCGACCGCGGGATCCAGTCCAGAGCGCGGAGTTCGTCGATGATGGCACCACGGATCCGGCTGATGGCATAGGTCTCGAACTTGATCGCCCGCTCGGGGTCGAACTTCTCGATGGCGTCGATCAGCCCGAACACCCCGGAGGAGACGAAGTCGGCCTGCTCGACGTTGGCCGGGAGGCCCACCCCGACGCGGCCGGCGACATATTTCACCAGCGGCGAGTAGTGCAGGATCAGTTGCTCGCGCAGCCTCGGGTCCCCGCTGGACTTGTAGCCGCGCCACAGGTCGTCCAGCGGACGGCGCGGGGCCGGGGTGACGGCGGCCGCCCCGCGCTGCGGCGCCACGCCGGCGGAACAGACGGGAGCGGCGTAGCCCGGTGCGAAGGCGGGCGCGGTGACGGTGCCGTCGACCGGCGCGCGGCCGGGCGCGGGGGCCGGGCCGGGGACCGGTACGAGGTTCCGGTTGTCGGCGGGCCCGAGGTCGCGTCCGGCCACAGGTGCGAAGCCGGGGGCAGGGGCGGGCGCGAGGCCGAGCCCTGGGACGACGGCGCGCGCGGGGGCGGAGGCAGAGGCGGGCGCGGAGGCGGGGACGACGGCGCGCGCGGAGGCGGGGGCGGGCACAGGGGCGCCTGCGAGGTCCGGCACCGCCGGGGGTGTGGGCTCGGGAGGGAGGCCCGGCGCGGCGGGGGGCGCTGACCGGGCGCCGGGGGCCGGCGTTCGGGCGGACGGGACGGCGCCGGGGTTACTCCAGGTCTCGCCCTGGGTGGCCGCGCCTCGGGCAGGCGCGGAGCGGAGGCGCCTGGCGTCGGAGGCGCGGGGTTCGTCCCCGGGGAAGCCTGAGTACCTGAACATGCGTCGTCGTGTGCCGTTCTGCTGATCCACCTACTGCGTTCGGTCGAGCGGTTGTGAGCGTAGCGTGACCGAGTGCTCTCTGAGAGCTATGCACAACGGGCGCTCGCTCGATCAGGTGGGTCCACGCGGGGGCGCGCCCGGCCTCATGCGAGCCGCCAGTGCGCACCCGTCCGCGCCACCAGCCCGAGCGAGCCCAGCTCGTAGAGGCGTTGCAGCACCGTGTCGGCGGCCAGTCCCGAGCCCCGGACCAGCCGTTCCACCGGCGCGCCCTGCGCACCGGCCGGAACGGCTTCGAGGACCCGCAGCGCGTCCGCGCTCAGCTGGTCCCGTGCGAGGATCGGCCCCCGGCGCGTCGGGGCGAGATCAGTACCGATGTCGCCGACCTGTTCGATGATCTCGGCGGCCTCGGTGACCAGGGTCGCACCGGAGCGCAGCAGGGCGTGCACGCCCGTCGAGAGCTCGCTGGTGATCGGTCCGGGGATGCCCATGACCATCCGGTTCAGGTCCAGGGCGCGCCGGGCCGTGCTCAGCGCACCGCTGCGGCGCGCGGCCTCGACCACGACGGTGCCCCGGGTGAGAGCCGCGATGACCCGGTTGCGGAGCAGAAAGCGCGGTTTGGTCGGATGCGCCCCCAACGGCAGTTCGCTGACCAGCAGGCCCTGTTCGGCGATGCGTGCCAGCAAGGCGCTGTGCCCGCGCGGGTAGATCTCGTCGACGCCGCAGGCCAGCACCGCCATGGTGATCCCGGTGGCCGCCAGCGCCCCGCGATGCGCTGCGGCGTCGATGCCGTAGGCGCCCCCGGAGACCACGACCCAGGCGGCGTCGGCGAGCTCTGCGGCCAGCGCAGAGGCAGTGTGGGTGCCGTAGGCGGTGCAGGCACGAGCCCCGACCATGGCCACCGAACGCAGCGCGAGCAGCCGCAGCGAGACGCCCCCGCGCACCCACAGCGCCACCGGCCGGATCGGGCCGAGGTCGTCGAGCTGACTGGGCCAGTCCGCGTCGCCGGGGCAGACCAGGCGGGCACCGAGGCTCCGGGCCCGGTCGAGGTCGACGGCGGGGCGGGCCACGGCCGCCCGGGCGCGGTAGCCCTCGGCGTTGCGGGCGAGCGGCGCGGGCAGGTGGCGGCCGAGACTGAGCCGGTCCAGGGCCTCGATCGGGCCGTGCTCGGCCAGCAGCAGCCCTGCCGGCTCGTCTCCGGGCTCGATGATGCGGCTCAGCGCGGCCCGGGCGAGTCGCTCGGTGTCCGGAACGGTGCGCAGGTCCGCGAGGGTGTCGGTGAGCAAGCGGCCAGCCTCCTGGTGTCGGTCGCGGCGGTCGGTCGACGGGTACGGCGGCCGGTCAGAGGCCGCTGCGCAGGGCCAGGGCGGTGCGGACCTCGTCGCGGCCCGGGCGGTCCAGGCCGCCGAGGTCCGCGGCCGTCCAGGCCACCCGCAGCACCCGGTCCAGACCTCGCGCGGTGAGCAGGCCGCGCTCCATCTCGCGTTCGGCGTCGGAGCAGGCTCCGGGTTCCAGCCGCCAGCGGGTGCGCAGGGCGTGGCCGGGCACCTCCCCGTTGGTCCGCCACGGCGTGTCCCTGAGCCTGGCCGCGGCACGGTCCCGGGCGGCCAGCACCCGGGCGGCGACGGTCGCGGTGCTCTCGGCAGTGGTGTCGCGGTCCATCAGCTCCATCCGGGTCACCGCCTCCACCTGGACCCGCAGGTCGACCCGGTCCAGCAGCGGCCCGGAGAGCCTCGCCTGGTAGCGGGTGACCATGGTCGGACTGCACTCGCACCCCTCCCCGCGCCGGGACCAGCGCCCGCAGGGGCAGGGGTTGGCGGCCAGCAGCAGCAGGAACCTGGCGGGCAGCCGGAGTGATCCGGCCGAGCGGGCGATCACCACCTCGCCGCTCTCCAGCGGCTGGCGCAGGGCGTCCAGCACCCGGACCGGGAACTCGGGGGCCTCGTCCAGGAAGAGCACGCCGCGGTGGGCCAGCGACACCGCGCCCGGGCGCGGCAGGCCGCTCCCGCCGCCGACGATGGCGGGCATGGTGGTGGAGTGGTGCGGGGCGCAGTAGGGGGCGCGCTGCACCAGCGGGCGACCGGCGGGCAGCAGTCCGGCGACCGAGTGCACCGCGGTCACCTCCAGTGCTTCCTCCGGGGTGAGCGGTGGCAGGATCCCCGGCAGCCGCTCAGCCAGCATGGTCTTCCCGGCTCCCGGCGGGCCCTTCAGGAAGAGGTGGTGGCCTCCTGCGGCGGCGATCTCCAGCGCCCTGCGGGCCTCGTACTGGCCCGCCACGTCCGCGAGATCGCCGCAGCCGGCCTCGCCGACCGCCCGCCCCCGGACCCCGAGGCCGGGCAGCGAGAGACCGGCGAGGGCGCGGCCCGGCAGCGCGGGCTCCTCACTCTCCGGCTCCTCCTCGGGCGGGGCCTCGCCGCCGAGCAGGGCGAGGAGCTCGCGCAGCGACCGCACGCCGCTCACCACCATGCCCGGCACCAGCGCAGCCTCGGCAGCGGTCTCCCGGGGCACCACGACCTGCTGGTACCCGGCGTCCGAGGCGGCCAGGACGGCCGGCAGCACCCCGCGCACCGGCCGGACCCGGCCGTCCAGGCCGAGCTCGCCGATCAGCAGCAGCCGGGCGATGACGGCGGGATCGAGACGGTCGGCGGCGGCCAGCACGGCGCAGGCGATGGCCAGGTCGAAACCGCTGCCGCTCTTGGGCACCGAGGCGGGCGACAGACCGACGGTGAGCTTGCGCTGCGGCCACTTCTCGCCGGAGTTCACCACTGCCGCGCGCACCCGGTCCCTGGCCTCACTGAGGGCCTTGTCGGGCAGGCCGACGATGGTGAAGGCCGAGACGCCGGGTTCCAGGTCTGCCTGGACCTCCACCACCACGCCGTCGACGCCGACCAGCGCCACCGAGCCGGTATGGGCGAAGGCCATCTCAGCCCACCGCCCCTGGCAGGTGGTGGATCCTGGCCGCGCCCCGGCGGCCGTGCACGACGCAGAGCACGTCGATCCGCACCCCGCCGGGCGGCGGCGGGGCCTGCCAGCGCTCCGCCAGCCAGCGCTCGGCGAGTCGGACCAGCTGCTCGGCCTTGACCGGGTCGACCGCTTCCGCCGGGCTCTGGAAGCCGTGCTCGGAACGGGTCTTCACCTCGCAGACGGCGAGGGTGTCGCCGTCCAGGGCGACGATGTCCAGCTCACCGGCTCGGCAGCGCCAGTTGCGATCCAGCACGGTCAGCCCGGCGGCGGCCAGATGGCGGGCGGCGGCGTCCTCGCCGTAGCGGCCGAGGGCCTGTGTGCGTGCGGTCATCACGATCACCTCCGGGCAGCAATCTGCCGGGTACTGAGGGGCCGGACCAGCGGTCTGCGGCGGCCTGTGCACAGATCCGGGGGTGGGCAAAAAACCGCCGCCCGGAAGGGTGATCCGGGCGGCGGAATGTTGACGACGTCGACCGTCGTTCAGCGGCGGCTGTTCGGTACGGTCAGGGCCCGAAGCCGGGTTCGTCGGAGGGCAGCTCCAGATCGCTCTTGGCGAGCTCCTCCACATTGACGTCCTTGAAGGTCAGCACTCTGACCTTGCGAACGAATCGAGCCGGTCGGTACATGTCCCAGACCCAGGCGTCCGCCATCGACACCTCGAAGAACACCTCGCCCTGGACCGAGTGCACCTGCAGCTCGTAGTCGTTGGTGAGGTAGAAGCGGCGTTCGGTCTCGATCACGAACTTGAACAGCCCGACGACGTCGCGGTACTCCCGGTAGAGCTTGAGCTCCATCTCGGTCTCGTACTTTTCGAGGTCCTCGGCACTCATCCCCACGTTCCCCTCAGCTGTGCGTATGTTCGTCCATTGTGGACCACGGGGCAGTGCTGAGGAGCCTGACCGGGCGGTCCGGTGCCCCGTGGGCCTCCGGGTCCGCCAGCAGCGCGGCCAGCAGCGGGGCCAGGCCCTCCGGGTAGACCGTGTCCGGGGTGCCGGTCAGCGCGTCCACCGTCCACCAGCGCAGTTCGTCGACGGTGCGCTGCTCCAGCTCGGTCTGACCGGAGGCGTCCAGCGCGGTGGTACCGGTCCTGGCCAGGTAATACCACTCGTCCTGGTCGAAGCTGCGCCCGTCGAACGTGAACGCACTGGAGCGGCGGGCGACCAGCGGGCCGAGGGCGACATCCTTGATGCCGGTCTCCTCGGCCACCTCGCGCAGCGCCGCGTCGGTGAGGCTCTCCCCCGGCTCCACGCCCCCGCCCGGGGTGAACCACCAGTGCCGCCCCGGCACCAGCGGGTCGAAACCGTGCAGCAGCAGGATCCGGTCGGCCGGGTCGAGCAGCAGCACCCGGGCGGCCCGTCGCTTGGGCTCCGTCATCCGCGACTCCCTCGCCGTCTGGTCAGCAGTCCACCGACGGTACCCGCTGCCGCCGTCAGCAGCACCAGCGCGCCACCGCCGAGGGTGGCCGCGACGGCGAGGGCCAGCGGGCCGTGCGCGGTGGCGTCCTGTCCGGGCAGGGCGTCGAAGGCGGCGGTGCGCTGGATCGTACGGGCCGACCCGAGCGGCCAGACCGTGCCCTCGACCCTGCCCACCACGCCGGAGGCGGCCACGGTGCCGTCGTCGACGCCCAGGTGGGTCCGCGAGTCCAGCGACACCGCGCGGTTGTCGCCCAGCAGGAACAACCGCCCGGCCGGGACGGTGGCGCTGAACTTCGTGCTGCCCAGGCTGCTGCCGAGGCCGGTCGCCAGATAGGGCTCGGTCACCGGGACGCCGTTGACGGTGAGCCTGCCGGTCGCGTCGCAGCAGGCGACCCGGTCGCCGCCGAGGCCGACCACCCGCTTCACCTCGGGCACGTTGCCCCAGAGCGGATCGCGGAACACGACCACGTCACCGCGCCCGATGTCCTGCGGCTTCACCGGGTGCGCCAGGATGGTGTCACCCGGCTGCACGGTCGGGACCATCGAGGCGGTCGGCACGGAGTAGGGGCGGTACTGCACCGCCAGCAGCACGAAGCCGCCGATCAGTCCCAGCAGTCCGACGGCTATGCCGACCCCCTGCAGCACCCGTCCCAGTCCACGTACCGACATGTGCCCGCTCCCAAGCTCAGGTGTCCTGGCAGCGGAGAGGCCGCAGGACGTCCCAGCAGATTACTGGTCGGTACTGCGGCCTTCGCAAGGGTTGCCGGATGCCGGTTCAGTCGCGGTTCTTCGCACCGCCCCGCTCGGAGCGGTCCGCACGGCGGATGCGGTACCGGCGCTGCAGGTAGGTGAGCGGCACGGCGCCGATCAGTCCGGCCACCGCGGGATCGTTCACCAGCAGCGCGCCCACCGGGCCCGCCGCCTGCGTGTTGATACCCGCCTGGCTGAAGGTGGACGGGATCGGCAGGGTGGCCCAGTGCGAGAGCGGCCAGGCCACCACGATGGCGCGGCCGACCACGAACTTGTCCGCCACCGCGCCGCCGCCCGGCTCGTCCATGTGGTACCGGGAGTCGAGCGAGTCGTTGCGGTGGTCGCCCATCACCCAGATGGAGTCGGCGGGCACCTTGAAGGGGCCGAAGTTCTTGTCCCCGCACGGGGTGGCCCCCGGGTAGATGTACGGCTCGACCAGGGCCTTGCCGTTGACGATCACCGGGCCGGTGCCACTGCAGCTGATGGTGTCGCCACCGACCGCGATGACCCGCTTGATCAGGTCCTTCTCGTTGGCGGCGGGCATCAGCCCGATCCAGCTGAAGACGTCCTGCACGCCCCGGACGAAGGAGTTGCTGCTCTGCTGCTGCGGAGCCTCGTCGGAGAGCCAGTTGCCCGGGTCGTGGAAGACCACGACCTGCCCGCGCGACGGCTTGTCACCGAAGGTCGGGGTCAGCTTGTCCACCAGCACCCGGTCACCGATCTGCAGGGTGTTCTCCATCGACCCCGAGGGGATGGAGAAGGCCTGGACCAGGAAGGTCTTGATCACCAGTGCCAGCACCAGCGCCACCACGATCAGAATCGGCAGCTCCTTCCAGAAGGAGCGTTGCTTCTTCTGCTTCCGCCCCTTTCCGGAACCGTCCGACTCCTCGTCGTCCTCCCCCGCGAGCACCTCGTCGGTACTGTCCCGCTGGGGGTCCGCGGCATGGTCCGCCGTCGGATCGTTGCCGGCCTGCCCGGGCTCTCTCTCGTCCACGGGCTCCACGGTACGGCCCGTAGAGCCGTCGGGCTCTCCGACACCGGATTGGCCACCGAGCACCAGATCCCCCACATCGTCTCCTTCAGCTGCTGTGCGGCCAGCGGCCCGCACGCGTTCGTTGTGTCGTCCGGCGCCGACGGATCCACGTTGCGGACGCGGTCGCAGTCGCAGCCACACCCATAACGAGCGGAGGTTCCCCAGGAACCGGCCCGGGGCCTGCCCCGGACGATACTTGACGAACTCTTTGATCTGCGCGCACCGGGCCGCCGGTGTCGGCCGCCGTCGCGTCGATCGACTGCACCGGCAGCGTGCGCCAGTGGGACAACGGCCAGATCACCGCGACCGCCCGGCCGACCACGTCCTTCTCCGGGACGAAGCCACCGGTGGCACTGTTCAGGTGGAACCGGGAGTCCGCCGAGATGTCACGGTGGTCGCCCATCACCCACAGATCACCCGGCGGCACGGTGACCTTGAAGCTGATCCGGGACGGCGGGTTCCCCGGGTAGATGTACGGCTCGGTCAGCGGCTTGCCGTTGACGGTCACCCGGCCCTGGCTGTCGCAGCAGGCCACCACGTCGCCGGGGACGCCGATCACCCGTTTGATCAGGTCCCGGTCGGACGGCAGCAGGCCGACGAAGGTGAAGGCGCCCTTGATCGCGCCCAGCACCGCCCCGTCCTGCGGGACCGGGTCGTCCTTGAGCCAGTTGTCCGGGTCGTTGAAGACCACCACCTCGCCGCGCTGCGGCTGCTCGCCGAACCAGGGCGACAGCTTGTCCACGGCCACCCGGTCGCCGATGGCGATGGTGTTCTCCATCGACCCCGAGGGGATCGAGAACACCTGGACCAGGAAGGTCTGCAGCAGCAGGGTGATGCCCAGGGCGACCACGATGATCAGCGGGATCTCCCGCAGCAGCGACCGCTGACGGCGCCGGCCGGCGCGTCTGGCGGCGCGGCGGCGCTCCGCCCGCCCCCGGTCCGCGCGGGTGCCCCCCTCGCCGCCGGGCCGGGCCTCCGGCCTCCGGGTCCTACCCCTGGTGCCCATGGCCGCCACCGCCCTTCGCCGCCAGCTCGGCCGCGAGCACGGCGAAGGCGGCCGGGCGGTCCACCGAACGCCAGTGGCCGACCGGGAAGACCACCCACTCCACCCGTCCGGTCACCTTGTCGACCGGGACGTAGCCGCCGCCGGGGTCGCCGAGGTGGGCGCGGGAGTCGAGCGAGTCGGAACGGTGGTCGCCCAGGACGAAGAGCCGTCCCGACGGGACCTTGATCGAGAACGGCACCGCGGAAGGGACGTCACCGGGGTAGAGGTACCCGCTCTCGTCCACCGGCACGCCGTCCACCGAGATCCGGCCGCCGCTGTCGCAACAGGTGACGGTGTCCCCGGCGACGCCGATCACCCGTTTGACGAAATCGTCCACGGAGGCGTCGACCGGCTTCGCCGCACCGTCGTCGACGAAGGACCCGCGCCCGTCGAAGACGATCACGTCGCCGCGCTGCGGAGTGCCGCCGAAACGGTACGCCAGCAGGTTCACCACGACCCGGTCGCCGATCTGCAGCGTGCCCTCCATGGAGCCGCTGGGAATGCCGTACGGCCGGGCCACGAAGCCGGCCACCAGGCTCAGCACCAGCGCGCAGACCCCGCCCAGCAGCAATACGTCCCGGAGCAGCCCGCCGCGCCCCGGCCGGCCCGGCCGCAGCCGGCGCAGCGCCGCGCGCAGCAGCCGGGCGAACGGCACCCCGGACACGGCAGAGGACCGCGGGTCCGCAGGCCGTCCCTCGTCGGGGTCGGCCGCGGACTCGCGGTCCTCGGGTGCTGTGTGGGTCTCCATCGCCGCAGCAGCCTAAGGCACTGCGGTGAGAGAGGACTCAGCGGTCGCGCTTCTCCTTGATCTTCGCGGCCTTGCCGCGCAGGTCACGGAGGTAGTACAGCTTGGCGCGACGGACGGCGCCACGGGTCACGACCTCGATCTTCTCGACGATCGGGGTGTGCACCGGGAAGGTGCGCTCCACGCCGACGTTGAAGCTGACCTTGCGGACCGTGAAGGTCTCGCGGATGCCGTCGCCCTGGCGGCGGATGACGACGCCCTTGAACTGCTGGACACGGGAGCGGTTGCCCTCGATGACGCGGACGTGCACGTTGACGGTGTCACCGGCGCGGAACGCGGGGATGTCGGTACGCAGCGAGGCCGCGTCGACAGCACTGAGCAGGTTGCTCATGGTTGTCTCCATCGTGAGCGCCACGGGCCACCCACGGAACGTCGTGAGAAATGGATTGCGCTGTGTGCCGCTCGGTTGGCGATGTCTCCCCCGTGGCAGGGGCACCGGGCCGGCCGTCCGGGTCGGGACCCGGTCAGCGGCCGAGGACAGGCAGCAATCGCCTATTGTTCCACATCGACCGGCGTGTGCAGAAATCGTCCGGCTTCCTCGTCCCACCACACGCCCAGGGCGCCCAGCGCGGCCAGGTCGTGCTTGTCCATGCCGTCACGGTCCCAGCGTTCGACCAGATCGGGGCGGTTGGCCAGGGTACGGGCGAAGGCCTGGTCCCGGCGCCAGCGGGCGATCTTCCCGTGGTTGCCGCTGACCAGGACCTCGGGCACGCCGCGGCCGCGCCAGTCGGCGGGCTTGGTGTAGACCGGGCCCTCCAGCAGGTCGGCCATCCGGCCCGGCGCGAAGGAGTCGTCCCGGTGCGACTCGGCGTTGCCGAGCACCCCGGGCAGCAGCCGGGCCACCGCCTCGACGATCACCAGCACCGCGACCTCGCCGCCGGCCAGCACGTAGTCGCCGATGGAGACCTCGACCACCGGCATCCGCTCGGCGGCCTCCTCGATGACCCGCCGGTCGATGCCCTCGTAGCGGGCCGGGGCGAAGGCCAGCCAGGGGCGTCCGGCCAGTTCCTGGGCCAGCTCCTGGGTGAACAGCCGTCCGCTGGGGGTGGGCACCACCAGCGTGGGCACCGCACCGTCCCCGGGCCCGGCGGAGGCCACCACCTGGTCCAGCGCGGCGGCCCAGGGCTCGGGCTTCATCACCATGCCCGGGCCGCCCCCGTACGGGGAGTCGTCCACGGTGCGGTGCACGTCGGTGGTGTGCTCGCGCAGTTCGTGCAGCCGCACGTCGAGCTGGCCGCGGGCGCGGGCCTTGCCGACGAGGGAGACGTTCAGCGGCTCCAGGTACTCGGGAAAGATCGTGACGACATCGATGCGCACCGCCGTCACTCCGCGACGTCGGCGGCGTTGTCGGCAGCGGCCACGTCGTCGGCGGAGTCGATGACGGCGGCCTCCGGGTCGATCAGGCCCGGCGGCGGGGTGAGTACGACCCGCTGCAGCTTCAGGTCGACCTCGGGGACGATCTCGGTGACGAACGGGACCAGCACCTCGCCCCCGTCCGGACGGGTCACCGTGAGCAGGTCCTGCGAGGGCAGGTGCGCGATGCCGGTGAGCTCGCCGACCGGGCTGCCGTCGGCCAGGACCACGGCCAGGCCGATGAGCTGGTGGTCGTAGAACTCCTCCGGATCCTCCGGGGTCTCCTCGGGGTCGACCTCGGCGATCAGCATGGTGCCGCGCAGCGCCTCGGCGCCGGTGCGGTCACCGACGCCCTCGAAGCGGAGCAGCAGCCTGCCGCTGTGGAACCGCCCCTCGGCGATGGTCAGCGGGCCCGCCGAGGCGGGGTCGGTGGCCAGCACGGCGCCCGGGGCGAGCCGCAGTTCCGGCTCGTCGGTGCGTACCTCCACCGAGACCTGGCCCTTGATGCCGTGGGCGCGACCGATCCGGGCGACGACGAGCTGCACGGTGATGCTCTCCTACAGAGTGGGAAGACCCGGGGAGTGGAGACCCAGGGGGTGAAGAAAAGCCTCGGGGCCGGTCAGGACGCTAGTCCTGACCGGCCCCGAGTGGTGCCTCATGGCTTATCGCACGCCGTCCACGTCGACCAGGTCGACCCGGACGCTGCGACCGCCGAGGGCGGTGACCACGGTGCGCAGAGCGCGCGCGGTGCGGCCGCCCCGGCCGATGACCTTGCCGAGGTCCTCGGGGTGCACGCGCACCTCAAGGATGCGGCCCCGGCGCAGCTCTCGCGAACGCACCTGGACCTCGTCCGGGTTCTCGACGATGCCCTTCACCAGGTGCTCGAGGGCTTCCTCGAGCATGATCAGGCCTCGGTGGCCGGAGCGTCGGACTCGGCCGCGGCCTCGTCCTTCTTGTCCGACTTCTTGGCCTTCGGGGTGATGGCCACACCGGTGGTGGAGTCCTCGAAGCCGGCGACGGCCTTCGCGAACAGGTGCGAGAAGTCCGTGACCTTGGGCTCGGCGACCTTGAGCGGCGCCGGGGCCGGGAGGCCCTTGAACTGCTGCCAGTCACCGGTGAGCTTGAGAATGGCGAGCACGGCCTCGGTCGGCTGGGCGCCGACGCTCAGCCAGTACTGGGCGCGCTCGTTGTCGACCTTGATGATCGAGGGGTCGTAGGTCGGCTGGTAGATGCCGATCTCCTCGATCGCGCGACCGTCACGCTTGGTGCGGGCGTCGGCGACGACGATGCGGTAGTGCGGGGAGCGAATCTTGCCGAGACGCTTCAGCTTGATCTTGACTGCCACGGGAGTGGTTCTCCTGGATTTGACGTGGGTGAGCAGCCGCGCATTCCACGTGGGGTTGCGGCTGCAGGCTGCTCGACGGACACGTCAGCCGGAGGAGAGAGGGGTCCTGCTCGGCTGCCGAGTACTCAGCTGTCCATTGTGCCATAGCCCGGGCAGGGGGAATTCCACCCGGTGACAGCCCTGCGCACCGGACGGCGGCGCTCTCTCGCTGCGGCGTCCGGGTAGGGCGGGTGCCCGGGCATGGCACAACCGGGCATGGCAAAGCTGACCTGCCGACCCCCGCGCCGGCAGCCCGAGCCCGCGGCCTTCAGGCACCGCGGTCCTTCAGCGCCGCAGCCTTCGGCCTCCGCGGGGCGGCGGCCCCGCGGCGGCGATCAGCTGCGGGAAGCCGCCGGGCCGTCGGCGATGCGGAAGGGCTGCCCGCAGGCGCCGCAGACGATGGCCGCCTGCGAGAGCACCGAGGGCACCACCCGGACGTTGCGCCCGCAGTCGCAGACCGCCTTGACCCGGACGCCGCCCCCGGAGGAGCCGTGTCGGGTCGCCGGGCCGCGGAAGCTGCCCGAGCGGTCGCCGGCGGCACCACTGGTCGCGGCCGCGTGCGCGCCCAGGGCGCGCTGCAGTCGCTCGATGGTGTCGCCGTAGCGTTCGCGGGTCTCCGGCCGCATGGTGACCAGCGAGAATCCGCTGCTCGGGTGCGGGTCGGCGGTGTGGTCCAGGCCGAGCTCGTCGGCGAGGGCCAGGAATCGGCGGTTGTGGTAGCGACCTGCTCGTGAGGTGTCACGGATGCCGCGCGCGGCGGCGAGACCGTGGGCTGCCTCGTGCAGCAGTCGCTCGAAGCCCAACTCGGTGCCGCAGGCCGAGGAGGACTCCCCGATCAGCGATTCCGGTGCCGCGAGATTGGGCAGGTCGGAGTGGTGGCGCTGGATGTCGCCCCAGGCGAGGGCCAGCTCGGCTGCAAGGACCAGTGGTTGTTGTGTCGTGCTCACGCTACGCCAACGACGGAGAGTTCCGCAGTGTTCCGACAAGTCGGCGCTTTCGTTGAGCGCTGAACATGCGAGCGCCCCCGGAAGGGTTCCCTCCGGGGGCTGAGATTTTCCTGACTCGTCGTCATCTTGCTGATCAGGCAAGGGTCTTCGAATACGAAGCAGGGAAGGCAAGAACCGGCCCACCGCTTCCGGGAGGCAGCGGTGAACCGGTTCTGCTACGTAGATCGTCTAGTCGGTTTCACGAGCCGACGAGAGGAATGACGTAGTCCTAGTACGCACGCGCGACGATGGCGACGTTGCCCTCCTGGTCGTCCGTCGCCGGGACCGAACCGTCGGCGGCGACGATGCAGCGCACCGAGACGCCCTGCTCGGCCAGCTTGCGCTCGCCCTCGGGGCCCAGCTCGGCCCAGGAGATCCGGCCCCAGCCGGTGGCCGCCGCCTCGACCGCCTCGTTGAGGTCGGCCACGTCCACGGTGCGGGCCTCGCGGCGCTCTCGGGACTGGCGCAGCAGCAGCGCCTGGTCCTCCTCCAGGATGCCGGGGACCAGCGACGCCAGGGCGTCCACCGAGACCGGCTCCTTGCCGCCCGGGATCCTTCGGGCCAGCATCGCGGTGCCGTTCTCCAGGTCGCGCGGGCCCACCTCGATGCGCAGCGGGACGCCCTTGAGCTCCCAGTCCACGGCGCGGCGGCCGAACGGGGTGTCGGTGCGGTCGTCCACGACCACGCGTACACCCGCCGCCTCCAGCGCGGCACCGATCTCGCGGACCTTGGTCACCACGGCGTCGTCACCCTTGATCGCGAGCACCACGACCTGGGTGGCCGCCAGCCGCGGCGGCACCCGCAGGCCGTTGTCGTCGCCGTGCGACATGATCAGGCCGCCGACCATGCGGGTGGACACGCCCCAGGAGGTCTGCCAGACGTACTCGCGCTCGGAGCCGTTGGAGAGGTACTGGGTGTTGAAGGCCTTGGCGAAGTTCTGGCCCAGCTCGTGGCTGGTGCCCATCTGCAGCGCCTTGCCGTCGCCCATCATCGCCTCAAGGGTGAGGGTGTTGATGGCGCCGGCGAAGCGCTCCTTGGCGGTCTTCCGGCCCAGCACCACGTCGATGCCGAGGATGTTGGTCATGAAGTCGCCGTAGACCTGGGTGTGGATCCGCGAGGCGTAGTCGCGGGCGTCCTCGTAGCTGGCGTGGGCGGTGTGCCCCTCCTGCCAGAGGAACTCGGTGGTGCGCAGGAAGATGCGCGGACGCAGCTCCCAGCGGACCACGTTGGCCCACTGGTTGATCAGCAGCGGCAGGTCGCGGTGGCTCTGCACCCACTTGGAGAAGTACTCGTTGATGATCGTCTCGGAGGTCGGCCGGACCACGATCGGCTCGTCCAGTTCCTTGCCGCCGCCGTGGGTGACCACGGCCAGCTCGGGAGCGAAGCCCTCCACGTGCTCGGCCTCGCGGGTGAGGTAGGACTGCGGGATGAACATCGGGAAGTAGGCGTTCTGCGCGCCTGCCTTCTTGATGCGGGCGTCCATCTCCTGCTGCATCCGCTCCCACAGCGCGTAGCCGTACGGTCGGATGACCATGGTGCCGCGCACCGGACCGTTGTCGGCCAGTTCGGCCTTGTTGATCAGATCCTGGTACCAGCGCGGAAAATCGTCCGCCTGGGGGGTGAGAACGGGAGCCTTTGCCATGCGCTGATGGTACGGGGCGCATGGGTGCGACCCGTAATCAATACCTCCGCGCTCTGGACTCGGGGGCGCGGGCGGAGTTGTCTGGAGGCGGAGGCGCCCCCGTTGCTCCCGCACGATCCGGTGGGGCCTCCGTGTTCGTGGTGACAGCGCGGGGTGTCCCTCACGCCCCGCGGCAGGCCCGGATCGAAGGAGCCGACGTGATGGCTTCCACGGCAACGGCGAACGGCGTGCTGACGCACGGACCGGCGTCGTCGTCCGGTACGACGGAGCGTGCGCGGGCGCGCCAACGGGCGCGGGACTGGGCGGAAATCCAGGAACGCATGCTGGTCCCGCTCTACCAGGCGGTGTACGACCGGCTTGAGGTCGGCCCGGCCACCAGCGTGCTGGGGCTCGGCTGCCGCTCCGGGCTGGCCCTGCTGCTGGCCATGGGCCGGGGCGCGGAGGTGGTCGGCCTCGAACCGGAGGCGGAGCTCCGCTCGCTGGCCCAGGACCGGTCGCTGCGGGTGCTCGGTGACATCTACCGGGAGCTGGGCCCCGGGGGGAGCGCGGGGGCGCAGCCGGCGGCGCATTCGCTGGTCACCGCTTTCGAACATCTCACCTGTACGGCGGATCCGCAGGCCCTGGTACGGGACGCGGCGGGGCTCACGGTGCCCGGGGGGCATGTCGCGCTGGCGACCTGGGGACCGCCGGAGCGCTGCGAGAGCGCGACGGTGCTGCAGGTCGCGCGGCGGCTGGCGGACCCGCTGCGGCGCGCGCCGTACGCGCCGTTCGCGCTGAGCGCGCCCGGCGCGGTGGAGCGCATGGTGGCGCGGGCCGGCCTGCGACTGGGCGGCGGCGGACTGGCGCTCTGCCCGTTCGCCTATCCGGACCTGGACACCGCGGTGCGCGGGCTGCTGTCCACCGGGGTGTTCGACGCCGCCGCCGAGTACTCCGGCGCGCGGCAGGTGGAGAAGGAGGTCACCGAAGCCTTGCACCCGTACCTGCGCAGGGACGGCTCGGTGCGGATGCGCAACGTCTTCCGCTACACCCTCGCCGAACGGCCGCACGGAACGCACAGGCCGCAGAATCCCCACGGCCGGCGCGGCGTTCCGGGGACGGCGTAGGCGTCACGCCCGTCGGGAGTCTCCGGCTCCGACTGCCGTATCCGCGGAAGCGTCCAGCCGGGTCCAGCCAGTCACTTTGGCGTCATTGCGGACAATACGGATGTCATTCCTGTGTCCCCTTCGCGCGTCTACACTGTCGGCCGTTGCCGAAGAGCGGCACGTGACAGGCGGTACGGGGGACGGGGACAGGCCATGGAGCCTCTTGAGCGTGACGATCCATCATCGATAGGTCCATACCGGCTCGTGGCGCGGCTGGGCGCGGGTGGGATGGGCCGGGTCTACCTGGCCCGCTCGGCGGGCGGGCGCACCGTGGCGGTCAAGGTGGTGCGGGCGGAGCTGGCCGGCGACCCGGACTTCCGGGCCCGGTTCCGGCGCGAGGTCTCCGCCGCGCAGTCGGTGGACGGCGCCTACACCGCACCGGTGGTCGACGCCGACCGCGACTCGGACAGCCCCTGGCTGGCCACCGCGTATGTGCTCGGCCCCTCGCTGACCGACGCGGTGGTCGAGTACGGGCCGCTGCCGGAGGCCACCGTACGGGCGCTGGGGGCGGTGCTGGCCGAGGCGCTCGGCGCGATCCACGGCACCGGCCTGATCCACCGCGACCTCAAGCCCTCCAATGTGCTGCTGGCCGCGGACGGCCCCCGGGTGATCGACTTCGGCATCGCCCGCGCCCTCGACGGCGGCAACCTGACCAGCACCGGTGTGATCGTCGGCTCCCCCGGCTTCATGTCCCCGGAGCAGGCCTCGGGTCGCCCGGTCGGCCCGCCCGGGGACGTCTTCTCGCTGGGCTCGGTACTGGCCTTCGCCGCGACCGGCTACGGACCGTTCGGGCAGGACTCGGCCGCGTCCATGCTCTACCGGGTGGTGCACGACGCCCCCGAACTCGGCGCACTTCCGGAGGGGCTGCGGGAGGCGGTCGGCGCCTGCCTGGCCAAGGACCCGGCGGACCGGCCCACCCCGGCGCAGTTGGTCGCCATGCTGGCACCGGACGGCACCGAGGAACTGCTGCGCGGCGGCTGGCTGCCGACGGCGGTGGCGAGCGGGATCGCGCAGCACGCGGCCCGGGTGATGGAGCTGGAGACCCCCGCGCCACGACCCACCCCGGTCGACCCCAGGACCGGCGCGGCCGGCGCGGCCGCCCCGGCATCCGGCGCGCAGGGTGCCCCGGCAGGCCAGAGCACCCCCGCCGGCCAGGGGATGCCGGCCGAGGGGACGGTGACACTCGGCCAGGGCGACGCCCCGGGCGGCCCGGAGCACGGCACGGTGCTGCTCGGCGGCGGCACCGCGGCGACGCCCGCCGGCCCGCCCACCGTCGTCACGGCCGCGGCCGGCGCGACCGGCGGCGCTGACGCGCCGTCACGGCGCAGGCTGCTGTTCGGCGCCCTGGGCGCGCTCGGCGTCGCCGTGGTCGGCGGCGGTACCGCCCTGGCCCTGTCGTCCCACTCGTCCGCCACCACCCACAAGAACGCCGGGCCCACCTCCAACGGCTCCGCCTCCCCCTCCGCTTCGCCCAGCTCCTTCCCGACCCGTGCGGCCGGTGTGCCGCCGCAGCCGCTGTGGACCTTCCCCGGCAGCAGCCTGCAGATGGCACCGGCGCTGGCCGGGCACGGCAAGGTCTTCGTCTTCAGCGACGGCCCCACCACCGCACTGGACTCCGCCACCGGGAAGGTGGCCTGGACCGGACCGCAGCTGAATCCCCGCTACCCCTTCCCGGCCGGCACGCTGGCCGGCGGCGTCCTGGTCGGGCTGACCGGACCCAACCAGACGCTGACCGGTCTGGACCCGTCGTCGGGCGGGCAGCTCTGGACCCTGCAGAGCGCCGGAGGTTACGGCTTCGGCCTGCTGCTCGCGACCGACGACAGCAGCGCCTACCTGATCGGCATGGACCTGCAGAACACCGCCACCACCTATGTTCTTGCGATCGACCTCAAAACCAGGGCGCTGCGCTGGGCGCAGCCCCGGAACGCGTCGGCCGACTACGAGGTGGCCGGCCTGGTCTCCGGCGGCTACCTCGTCTACACCAACGACCAGAACAACGTGGTGGTCCGGAGCACCGGCGACGGGCGCCAGCTGTGGTCCCAGAACTTCGGCAGCAAGGACGGCACCCAGACCCAGGTCCAGCCGCTGATCATGGGCAGCACCCTGTACGTGGACGGCCCGACCCTGCTCGGCTTCGACCTGGCGCACGGCACTCAGGTGTTCGCCTCCAAGGGGCCCAAGACGGTGCCGTACTACTACCTGCCCGCCGCCGGCGAAGGTGGCACCGTGTATGTGCAGGACATGGGCGACAACGGCCATCTGATCGCCCTGGACGGCACGTCCGGAGCGGTCAGGTGGGAGACCGAGCTGTCCCTCGGCATCGTCCCCACCCCGGTGGTGACGATCGGCGCCACTGTCTTTGTCGGGCAGGGCGTGGAGCCGACCGGCCTGTACGCCGTCGAGCAGTCGGGCGGCCACCAGCTGTGGAACTTCCAGGACGGCCAGACCGACAAGGACTGGTACCTGTCCACCGACGGCACGCTGCTGTTCGCGGTGCACGGCGAGAAGCTCTACGGCCTGCCGCCGGTCTGACCCGACCCCGCGCCACCCGACGCCGCGGCACCCGGGCCGGCCTGGTCCAGGCCGGCCCACTCCTCCGCGGTCAGCGCGAAGCGCTCGTGGTCGCGCCAGGCGCCCTGGAGGAACAGCATGCGCGGGGTGTACCCCTCGTGACGGAAACCGAGCCGCTCGGCCATCCCGATCGAGGGGCCGTTCTCCGGCTGGACGTTGATCTCCAGCCGGTGCAGGCCGAGCCCGCCCTCGACCTCGCCGGTGAAGCAGCGGTCGACCACCAGCCGCATGCCCTCGGTCATCCGGCCGGTGCCGTTGTAGGGGAGGTAGGAGTTGTAGCCCAGCGAGCCGTTGCAGAACCGGCCTCTGACGATGTTGGCGACATTGCAGCTGCCGACCAGGCCGCCGTCCTCGACGTCGAAGATCAGGAAGCTGCGCAGGGTCTCGCCCTGACGGCGTACCAGGTCGACCAGCCCGTCCGGTTCCACCGGGTTCCAGCGGCCCACGTGTTCGGCGGAGCGGCGCACGGCGGCGGCGTAGACGGAGGCGTCGGACAGTCGGGGGGCTCGGATCTCCACTCGCATCGGAACATCATCGCGTATCCGACGACGCCCTGACCGCAGGATCGGGAGCTCCGCGCCCCACCCGTCACAACAGGTCCTTGAACTCCTTGGGGAGCTCGAAGTTCTCCGGCAGCTTCGCCGCGCCGGGACCGAACGCGGCGCCGTCGACCGGGCCCGTCGTCTTGCGCTCCAGCGCGGCCTTCTGCTCGGCGGCGCGCTTCAGCGGGTTGCCGGACTGCTTCTTGCCCTTGGCCTGCTTCTGCTGCTTGGCCTTGCGGGACCCGCCACCGCCCATGCCGGGCATGCCCGGCATCCCGGGGATGCCCTTGCCGCCGGCCATCGCCGACATCATCTTCCGGGCCTCGAAGAACCGCTCGACCAGACTGCTGACCTCGGAGACGTGCACGCCCGAGCCCTTGGCGATCCGGGCCCGGCGCGAGCCGTTGATCAGCTTCGGGTCGTCCCGCTCGGCCTGCGTCATCGACTTGATGATCGCGCCGACCCGGGCCACGTCACGGTCGTCGATGTTGTTGATCTGGTCGCGCATCTGGCCCATGCCCGGGAGCATCCCGAGCAGCTTGGACAGCGAGCCCATCTTGGAGACCTGCTCCAGCTGGGACAGGAAGTCGCCGAGGCCGAACTCCTTGCCGCCCTTGCTGGCCAGCTTGGACGCCATCTTGGCGGCCTCGTCCTGACTGAAGGTCTTCTCGGCCTGCTCGATCAGGCTGAGCACGTCACCCATGCCGAGGATGCGCGAGGCCATCCGGTCGGGGTGGAAGGCGTCGAAGTCGGTCAGCTTCTCGCCGTTGGAGGCGAACATGATCTGACGGCCGGTGAGGTGGGCCACCGACAGCGCGGCGCCGCCTCGGGCGTCGCCGTCCAGCTTGGAGAGCACCACACCGGTGAAGTCGACGCCTTCGAGGAAGGCCTGCGCGGTGGTGACCGCGTCCTGGCCGATCATGGCGTCGACGACGAAGAGGACCTCGTCCGGGTTGACGGCGGCGCGGATGTCCGCGGCCTGCTGCATCAGCTCGGCGTCGATGCCGAGGCGACCGGCGGTGTCGACGATGACCACGTCGTACTGCTTGGTCTTGGCGAACTCGATGGAGTCCCTGGCGACCTTGACCGGGTCGCCGACGCCGTTGCCCGGCTCGGGTGCGAAGAAGGCGACCCCGGCGCGCTCGGCGACCACACCGAGCTGGGTGACCGCGTTGGGGCGCTGCAGGTCGCAGGCGACCAGCAGCGGGGTGTGCTTCTGCTCCTTGAGCCAGTGGCCGAGCTTTCCGGCGAGGGTGGTCTTACCGGCACCCTGCAGACCCGCCAGCATGATCACGGTCGGGCCGGTCTTGGCGTAGCGCAGCCGGCGGGTCTCACCGCCGAGGATGTTGACCAGCTCGTCATTGACGATCTTGATGACCTGCTGGGCCGGGTTCAGCGCCTGGGACACCTCGATGCCCAGCGCCCGATCCTTGACCTGCTTGATGAACGCGCGCACCGCCGGCAGCGCGACGTCCGCCTCCAGCAGGGCGATGCGGATCTCGCGACAGGTGGCGTCGATGTCCGCCTCGGACAGGCGGCCCTTGCCACGGAGGTTCTTGAACGTCGCTGCGAGGCGGTCGGAAAGGGTATCGAACACGTCGGTCGCGGGTCCTCGTGGCTCGGGAACGGATGGAGTAGTCGCCCCCCAGGGTATCCGGCCGCGCGTAGTACGGTCTCCACCCGTCCCCCGATGGTGCGCTCAGCTGACAAGTGGGAGGCCGCGCGCGTGGCGTACGACGCCTGGAGGGTGTGATGCGCACCATGGGTCCATGTCGCTTGTCGCCGCACTGATCCAGCGCCGCCGCCAGCCACTGCTGCGCCGCGCCGTCCAGGAGGTCCTCGCCCTGTACGGGGTGGAGGTGCCCGCCGCAGCCGAGATCGGGCCCGGGCTGCGGGTGTTCCACCGGGGCTTCGGCACCGTGCTGCACCCGTGGACCAGGCTCGGCGCGGACGTCACCCTCTACAACGGGGTGACCATCGGCCGGGCCGACCCGTGGGTGCCGCAGGAGCAGAGCCTGATGGAAGGGGTGGTGGTGGAGGACGGCGCGGTGCTGTGCTCCGGCGCGAAGGTGCTGTGCAAGGAGGGCGTGCTGACCGTCGGACGCGGGACGGTGGTCGGCGCCAACGCGGTGCTGACCCGCTCCACCGGGCCCTACGAGGTCTGGGCCGGGGCGCCCGCCCGCAAGATCGGCGTACGGGCACCGCTGGCCGCCCGGCGCGGCGCCGAGGAGCCTGCGGCGCTGTAGCCGTGCGACCGGCCGTCGGGACGGGCCGTCAGGACAGGGCGCGCTCCACGATCCGGGCCACCTCGGTGGCGCGGGTGGGCGGCAGCGGCAGCTCGTCGGGTCCGGTGAGGTAGAAGGCGTCCACCGCGTCCGCACCCAGCGTGGAGATCCTCGCCGTGCGGACCCGGACGCCGGTGTCCTCCAGCGCGCGGCCGATGCGGTGCAGCAGGCCGGGGGCGTCGTGGGCCCTGACCTCCAGCACGGTCGCCTTGGCCGATCCGCCCGGGGCCACGGTGACCCGAGGCGGCGGGGCGGCGATGCCCCGGCGGCGCGGGGTCGCGGCGTCGCGTTCGGCGAGCCTGCGGGTGACGTCCATCCCGCCGTCCAGGGCGCGGCGGATGTCGGCGCGCAGCCGCGCCGCCTCCGGGACCTCGCCGTACTCCGCGGCCACCTGCCAGGTCAGGGCCAGGACCGGCCCCGCCCCGATCGGGTCGAGCTCCCGGATCGCGGCCGACCGCACCGTCAGCCGGTGCAGCGCCAGCACCCCGGCCACGGTGGGCAGCACCCCGGGCCGGTCCGGCAGGGCCAGCGTCAGGGTCACCCCCATCGGCTCCGTGGACGGCTCGACCGGGCGCTCCGCCTCGGCGTGCACCGAGAGCACCGGTCCCCCGGTACGGGCCGCCTCGACGGCGAGCCGCTCCTCCTCGGCGGTGGCCTCCGCCGGGGCCTCGGCCGGCCCGGCCGCCCCGGCCAGCGCCGCCGCGGCCCGCGCGCACAGGTCGGCGACCAGGGTGGCCCGCCAACTGCTCCAGGCCGCGGGCCCGGTGGCCAGCGCGTCGGCCTCGGTCAGCGCCTGCAGCAGCTCCAGCACACCGGTGCTGCGGACCACGGAGGTGATCGCGGAGACCGTCGCCGGATCGTCCAGGTCGCGCCGGGTGGCGGTCTCCACCAGCAGCAGGTGGTGCCGGACCAGCAGCGCCAGGACCTCCACGTCCGGCTTGGGGAAGCCGAGCCGGACCGCGACGTCGCGGGTGATCACCTCGCCCGCCTCGGAGTGGTCGCCCGGCCAGCCCTTGCCGATGTCGTGCAGCAGCGCCGCGACCAGCAGCAGGTCGGGACGGGCCACCCGGCGGGTGAGCGCGGCGGCCCGGACGGCGGTCTCCACCAGGTGCCGGTCCACGGTCCAGCGGTGCACGGCGTTGCGCTGCGGGCGGCAGCGGACCCGCTCCCAGTCCGGCAGCAGCCGGGCGATCAGCCCCTCGGACTCCAGCGCCTCCCAGACCGGGACGGCGCTCTCGCCCGCGCCGAGCAGGGTGATCAGCTGTTCCCTGGCCTCGTCCGGCCAGGGCAGCGGCAGCGGACGGGCCTCGGTGGCGAGTCGCCGTACCGTCGACGGCGCCAGCGTGAGGTCGGCCTGGGCGGCGGCCGCCGCCGCGCGCAGCGGCAGCACCGGGTCGGTGCCGGGCCGGGCCGCGTGTGCCAGCACGGCCTCACCGTCCTGCTCGACCACGCCCTCGGCGAGCGGACGGCGTTCGGCCGCGCCCCGGGCGGCCGGGCTGGAGCCGAAGCCGAAGCGGACCGTGCGGCGGACCCGGCCCGCGCCGCTGCGCGCCCGCAGCACCCGTTCGACCTCGCGCCAGGTGACGTCGGAGGCGTAGGCCACGATGCGGGCGGCCTCGTAGACCTGGCGCAGCAGGATGTCGGCGTCCAGCACCCCGAGTTCGCGGGCGACCTGGTCCTGCTCCTGCAGGCTGAGGCGGTCCGTGGCCCGTCCGGTGACCAGGTGCAGGGTGTCCCGGACGTCGCGGAGCCGGGCGCCCGCCTCGGCCAGGCCGGTGCGCGGCGCGTCGGCGATCCAGGAGGCGGCGACGGCGTCCAGGGCGGTGAGGTCGCGCAGGCCGCCGCGTGCCTCCTTCAGGTCGGGTTCCAGCAGGAACGCGAGTTCGCCCTGGCGCTCGGCCCGGTCGCGGCAGAGCGCGTGCAGTTCCGGCAGCCGGCGCGGCGCGTCGGCGCGCCAGTCGGCGAGCACCGCGGAGCGCAGCGTCGCGGTGAGTGCCGGGTCGCCGGCCAGATGGCGGGCGTCGAGCAGGCCGAGCTGCACCTTGAGGTCCTCGGCGGCCATCCTGCGGGCGGTGGGCAGGTCGCGGACCGAGTGGTCCAGGGCGATGCCGTTGTCCCAGACCGGGTACCAGATCTGCTCGGCCAGGGCGGGCACGGCCCGGCCCCGGCCGCCGCCGTCGTGCAGCAGCAGCAGATCGAGGTCGCTGCGCGGGGACAGTTCACCGCGGCCGTAGCCGCCGACCGCGACCAGGGCGACCCCGGGGGTCCCGTCGGCGGCGGTGGCGAAGAGTCCGGCGAGCCAGCGGTCGGTGAGTTCGGACAGCGCGGCGCGACGGGCGGCACCGACCCGGCCGTCCTCGCGCAGCAGGCGCAGCCGCTGGGCGGCGTAGGCGTCGCCCTCCGGTACGGGGGCGCCGGGTTCCTGCTCCGCCATTGCCTGCTGCCGATCCGTCAAGGGGACTCCCGTTGCTGGTGCGGTGCGCTGATGCAACAAAGGCCGGAAGGGCCCAGGGCCCTCCGGCGGGTGGTACGCGGTGGCGGGGGGTACGGGACTCCGTGGTCCCCTACCCCCCGCCACCGTTGGTCGGTACTGCTCTGGACCGCTCTACAGCGCGTCGGGTCCGCGCTCCCCGGTGCGCACCCGGACGGCGGTCTCCACCGGGACGCTCCAGACCTTGCCGTCACCGATCTTGCCAGTGCGGGCGGCCTTCACCAGGACATCGATGAGGCCCTCCGTGTCGTCGTCCTCGACCAGCACCTCTATCCGGACCTTCGGCACCAGGTCGACGGTGTACTCCGCGCCCCGGTAGACCTCGGTGTGGCCGCGCTGCCTGCCGTACCCGCTGGCCTCGGTGACGGTCAGTCCGTGGACGCCGAAGGCCTGCAGGGCCTCCTTGACGTCGTCCAGACGATGGGGCTTGATCACTGCGGTGATGAGCTTCATGCCTCAACCTTCGTTCCCGCGTCGGCCGCCACGGCCTCCGTGCCTGTCGCCTCATCCTTGGCCACCACCGTGGCCGGCGCCAGCGCCCTGGACAGGGCCGCGCCGACCGCGCTGAAGTCGTAGGCGGACTCGGCGTGCTCGGCCATGTCGATGCCGGCGACCTCGACGTCCTCGCTGACCCGGAAGCCCATCGTCCTGTCGATGACCTTCCCGATGATGTAGGCGAGGACGAAGGAGTACACCCCGACCACCGCGACGCCCAGGGCCTGCCGGCCGAGCTGGGTGAAGCCGCCGCCGTAGAACAGGCCGGCGTAGTTGGAGCCGGCGTGGCCGGTGGAGAGCAGGCCGATCAGCAGGGCGCCGGAGGCACCGCCGACGGCGTGCACGCCGACCACGTCCAGCGAGTCGTCGAAGCCGAAGCGGTACTTCAGGCTGATCGCCCAGGCGCAGAGCGCGCCGCAGACCAGGCCGAGGCCGATCGAGCCGAGCGGGCTGATGAAGGCACAGGCCGGGGTGATCGCGACCAGGCCGGTGACCGCGCCGGACGCCGCGCCCAGGGTGGTGAAGGAGCCGTGCTTGATCTTCTCGAAGGCGAGCCAGCCGATCATGGCGGCGCCGGTGGCGATCTGGGTGTTCATGAAGGCCAGACCGGCCAGGCCGTTGGCGGCCAGGGCGGAGCCGGCGTTGAAGCCGAACCAGCCGAACCACAGCAGGCCGGAGCCCAGCATCACCAGCGGCAGGCTGTGCGGGCGCATCGGGTCGCGCTTGAAGCCGATCCGCTTGCCGAGCACCAGGCACAGCGCCAGGCCGGCCATACCGGCGTTGAGGTGGACCGCCGTGCCGCCGGCGAAGTCCAGCACGTGCAGCCGGTCGCCGAGCCAGCCGCCGTGTCCGTTGTCGAACATGAACACCCAGTGCGCGACCGGGAAGTAGACGATGGTGACCCAGAGCGTGAGGAACAGCGCCCAGGCGGAGAACTTGGCCCGGTCCGCGATGGCCCCGCTGATCAGCGCCGGGGTGATCACCGCGAACATCAGCTGGAAGGCCGCGAAGGCGAACACCGGGATGGTGCCGCTGAGCTGGTTCATGCCGATGTTGCGCATGCCGAGCATCGAGAAGTCGCCGATGAGCCCGTGGAAGGAGTCCGGCCCGAAGCTGAGCGTGTATCCGTACAGCACCCACAGCACCGTGACGATGCCGAGTGCGATGAAACTCATGATCAGCATGTTGAGGGTGCTCTTGACTCTGACCATGCCGCCGTAGAAGAAGGCGAGGCCCGGTGTCATCAACATGACGAGTGCTGCGCTTATCAGGACAAAAGCGGTGTCTCCGCCGCTGAAGCCGCTAGGCATCGGCGTCTCCTCGAGTGTTGAGCCGCTTCGTTCTCCGGGTATCCGTCCCGTGCCCCCCGGAGGCGTCGGCTGATGATGAGGAGATTGACGGAGGGCGGTTTCGACCGATGCGTGAGCATGTTTCGCGGCAGTGACGAAGCTGACAGCAGTGTTACGTCACGGTGAACGTGCGAACCCGGACGCACACGGACGGCTACTCTGTCGCCCCGCACATGACACGGCACATGACACAGCGGACCCGACCACGCCAGCGGGCAGCCCGCGCACATGACCGACCGCGGAAACCGGAGCCGCAGACCTGGCGTGGGGGAGCCGAGTGTGGACGGTTTCCGCGGTCGGAGATCGCGGGGGCTAGACGGCCTGGGGGCGGGTGTACTCGGGGAGTTCGGTGTCGATCCGCTCGCGCAGCCGGACCACCTCGGCCACGTCGCGGAACTCACCGAGGGCCGCCTCGGTGGTCTTGCGCAGCCGGGTGTTGACCCGCTCGGAGCGGATCCGCACGGCGATGTCCACGGCCTGCTGCGCCGACGCGGCCGCGGCCTCCGGCTCGTTCTGCAGCAGGTGCACGCTGGACATGCCGATCAGGTTGAGGGCGTAGGAGCGCTGATGGCCCTGGTCCTCGGAGAAGAGCTCCACGGCCCGCTCCATCACCGGCTGCGACTGCAGCGCGTACACCTGGCTGCGCCCGGTGGTGTAGCTGAGGTCGCGGTAGGAGTGCGCGTTCTCGGCGTTGAGCTCGGCCTCGGAGAAGAAGGTCAGCCAGTCCGGCACCGAGTCGGCCGAGGTGATGTCCCGGAAGGAGTCCTCGGCGAGCCGGGCGGCCCGGTAGCACTTGTTGACCTCGCCCAGGTTGGAGTAGGCGCGGGCCTCCATGGCGTGCAGCAGCGCCTGCTGGCGCGGGCTCGCGCTGTCGCGGCTGCCGTACTGGGCCAGGTGGATCAGTTCCAGGGCGTCGTTGCTGCGGTTGAGGTGGATCATCTGCCGGCACATGTCGGTGAGGATCAGCGCGCCGAAGGGCCGGTCGCCGGCCTCCTTGGCCGCGTGCAGCGCCAGCACGTAGTACTTCTGCGCGCTGGGGTGCATGCCGATGTCGTAGGACATCCAGCCGGCCAGGTGCGCCAGCTGCGCGGTGGTCTGGAACAGCCGCCGGGTGACGTCCGGGGTGTAGGACTCCTGGAGCAGGTCGCAGACCTCGTGCAACTGGCCGACCACGGCCTTGCGACGCAGACCGCCACCGTTCTGGGCGTCCCACTGCCGGAACATCACCACGGTGGATTCGAGCAGCGCCAGTTCGGGCGGCGAGATGCGGCCGGTGGGGGTGCGGCCACCGCGGGCGGCGGTGAGCGCGGCCGTGGGCAGACTGCTGGTGGGGCTGGGGGCGAGCCAGCGCTGCATCGGTTCTATCAGGGCGGAGCCCGCGGTGAGCGCGAGCGAGGTGCCGAGGAAGCCCCGGCGGTTGAGCATCAGGTCGCTGCGCGAGTAGTCGGAGATCAGCTGGACGGTCTGGCTGCCGTTCCAGGGGAGGTCCACGCCGGAGCCCTGGACCAGGTTGGGCACCGCCTTCAGGCCGAGGTCCTCGATCGCGACCAGCGAGCCGAAACGTTCGGAGAAGAGATCTGAAAGGATCTTCGGAATCGGTTCCCGCGGGCTCTCGCCGTCGAGCCAGCGACGGACCCGGGAGGTGTCGGTGCTGATATGGCTCGCACCGATCTGTCGGGCGCGCCTGTTGACCTGCCGCGCCAATTCGCCTTTTGACCAACCGCTTCTGACGAACCACGTCGTCAGCTGCTCATTGGGTTGTTTCTCGCCCACCGGAACGCCCCCATCCCGGGCTCACCCGCTGCCACGCCCGTCTCGTCCCGTCAACCAGGACGACCGAGCTTGTATGAAGAACAGATGATCCATCAGAGATGTTCACTGCCACGGTGGTTGCCGCTGGCATACCCACGAGGCGGTCGAATCACCTGCCTGCGAAGCGAACGTAGCGCGGTTTCCACCACCCGGGGTACTTCCCCCACAGAAACGCCACCTTTCGCCACCCCTGCGAGTGAACTCCGGTCGGGCGTCGCGCGCTTCACTGGATCTCAGAGGCTGACCTCTGCAATGACCCTGGCACCATTCGCACCTGCTCGGCAATGCGATCCGCGGATCAGGTCCCAGAAGAGGGCGCACAATGCACCACCGCGCGCCCCGGCACACCCCATGGCGTAACCATCGGTACTCGACTCTGGTTGGTGGTGAGTGGACTTGGACATCCTGTTCGGCAATCCGATCTTCAGCGGTCGGCCGCTCGGCCCGCGTGGGCGCGCCCGCGCCTCGCGGTGCCAGACGGCGGCCGAGTACACCCAGCGCTGGGGCTGGTCGATCGCCCTGGTCGACCCCGCGGCCCCGGCCCTGGGCGACGGCGACGACTCCGGAGACCGCGACGAACTACCGGCCGGCAGCGGTCCCGCGGAGATCCGCGGAGCGTGGCTGCACCGGCCGGACGCCGAGCTGCGCCTGCTGACCGGGCGCGGCTTCGACGTGCTGGACGTGCCCGAGCAGGCCGGGTACCGGGCGCTGGTGCGGCTGGAGCGGATGGGCATCCGCCCCGGTCCGGTGCTGGCGACCGGCGCGGGGCGGGCGCTGTTCCTGGTCGCGCCGGACGCGGCGGAGTCGCTGCCGGAGCTGCTCTACAAGACCGGCTGGGACGACGCCGCGCTGGACCTGGCCTGCCACGGTCCCGGAGCGTCCGTCCCCGCGCCCTGGTGCGTACCTGTTCCGAGGTCAGCCGATGAGGGCGTCCACAAAGGCGGCCGGATCGAACGGGGCCAGGTCGTCAGGACCCTCGCCGAGGCCGATCAGCTTGACCGGCACGCCGAGCTGGCGCTGCACCGCGATCACGATGCCGCCCTTCGCGGTTCCGTCCAGCTTGGTCAGCACGATGCCGGTGATGTCGACCACCTCGGCGAAGACCTTCGCCTGCACCAGGCCGTTCTGACCGGTGGTGGCGTCCAGCACCAGCAGCACCTCGTCCACCGGGCCGTGCTTCTCGACGACCCGCTTGACCTTGCCGAGCTCGTCCATCAGACCGGTCTTGGTGTGCAGCCGCCCGGCGGTGTCCACCAGGACGGTGTCCGCGCCCTCGGCGATCCCCTGCTTGACCGCGTCGAAGGCCACCGACGCCGGGTCGCCGGCCTCCGGACCCCGCACCGTGCGGGCACCCACCCGCTCGCCCCAGGTCTGCAGCTGGTCGGCGGCGGCGGCGCGGAAGGTGTCCGCCGCGCCGAGCAGCACGGTACGGCCGTCGGCGACCAGAACCCGGGCGAGCTTGCCGCTGGTCGTGGTCTTCCCCACACCGTTGACGCCGACCACCAGGACCACGGCCGGGCGGGCCGGCTCCTCCTCGGTGTGCCGGGCGGTGTGCAGGGTGCGGTCCAGGCTGGGGTCGATCAGCGTGAGCAGCTCCTCGCGGAGCAGGGTGCGCAGCTCGTCCGGGGTACGGGTGCCGAGCACCTTGACCCGGGTCCGCAGCCGCTCCACCAGCTCCTGGGTCGGCGCGACGCCGACGTCGGCGGTGAGCAGGACCTCCTCGATCTCCTCCCAGGTGTCCTCGTCCAGACGGTCCCGGGAGAGCAGCGCGAGCAGCCCCTTGCCCATGGAGTTCTGCGAGCGGGACAGCCGCGAACGCAGCCGGACCAGGCGTCCGGCGGTGGGCTCGGGCACCTCCAGCACAGCGGCCTCGGGTGCGGGGGCCTCGGGTGCGGGGGCCTCGACCGGCTCGGCCGGCGCCGCTGTCGCGGTGGCAGGCTCGGCCACCACCTCGGGGAGCGGGACCTCCTCGATGGTCCGGGAGGGGACCTCCCGTGGCGGTGCGGCCTCCTCGCCGATCTGTGGTTCCGCCGGCCGGGACGGAGCGGGCAGTTGCTTGCGCCGTCTGCCGCTGACGACGAGGCCGGTGGCTGCTCCGACGAGCACCACCGCGATGACTACGGCAAGGATCACGTATTCCATAACCGCTCCAGTATCGCCGAGCCGCGGCCCGTTGCGGGGGAGCACGGGCATCAGCGCCCGAACAGCACGTATTTTCCAGGTTTGATCTGGTTTACGATGCCCCGTGGTCGACAGGACTGCCGGCGGGGGCCGCGACCGGCTGGGCCGGGACCCGGCGCGGCGGCCGGCGCGGCTCGTCGCGCAGTCGCTGGCTGATGACCTGGGAGATGCCGTCGCCGCGCATCGACACCCCGTACAGCGCGTCGGCGCACTCCATGGTGAGCTTCTGATGGGTGATCACGATCAGCTGGGAACTGTCGCGCAGCTCCTCCATGATGGCGATCAGCCGGCGCAGGTTGGTCTCGTCCAGCGCCGCCTCCACCTCGTCCATGACATAGAACGGGCTGGGGCGGGCCTTGAAGATGGACACCAGCAGGGCCACCGCCGTCAGTGAGCGCTCGCCACCGGAGAGCAGCGACAGCCGCTTGACCTTCTTGCCCGGCGGACGGGCCTCCACGTCGATGCCGGTGGTGAGCATGTTCTCCGGGTCGGTCAGGGTCAGCCGCCCCTCGCCGCCGGGGAACAGCCGGGAGAACACGCCCTCGAACTCGCGCGCGGTGTCGTGGTACGCGGCGGTGAAGACCTGCTCCACCCGCTCGTCGACCTCCTTCACCACGGTGAGCAGGTCGCGCCGGGTGTTCTTGAGGTCCTCCAGTTGCTCGCTCAGGAACTGGTGCCGCTCCTCCAGCGCGGCGAACTCCTCCAGCGCCAGCGGATTGACCTTCCCCAGCTGGGCGTACGCCTTCTCGGCGGCGCGCAGCCGCTTCTCCTGCTCGGCGCGGTCGAAGGGGCGCGGCCGGGCCTGCGCGGCCTCGCCCTGCACGGGTTCGCTCTGCAGGGGTTCGCGCGGCACCGGCCCGGACAGCTCGGGCCTGGGATCGGCGGCCGGGTCCGCGTCGGCGTCCGGCGCCTGCGAGGTCGCGTCGGGTGCAGGCACGGGCGTCGGCGGGACCAGCTGGTCCGGCCCGTACTCGGCGAGCAGCGCGTCGGCCTCCACGCCGTGCTCCTCCAGCGCCTTGGCCTCCAACTGCTCGATCCGCAGCCGCTTCTCGGCCCGCAGCACCTCGTCGCGGTGCACCGAGTCGGTGAGCTTGTCCAGCTCCGCCTTGAGTTCACGGCTGCGGACCCGGCCCTGGCCCAGCTCGGTCTCCCGGGACGCGCGCTCCTGCTCGGCCGCCGCCTTCTCCGATGCGGCCGATCCGAGGGACGCCAGCACGTAGGCCAGCAGCTGCCGGCAGCCGTCCACGACGGCGGCGGCGACCTCCGCCTCGTGCCGCAGCCGCTGCTGCCGCGCGGCGGCGCGCGCCCTGGCCTCGCGTTCGGCCCGCGCACCCCGGTCCAACGAGTCGGCCCGCCCGGCGAGCCCGCGCACCCGCTCCTCGTGGGTACGCACGGACAAACGGGCGTCCATCTCGCCCTGCCGGGCGCGGCTCGACTCCTCGCCGAGCCGGTCCCGTTCCCCGGTGTCCGGCTCCTCCTCGGCCGGGAGCTCCTCGGCGACCAGCAGCCGCTCGGCGAGTTCGGCGAGTTCCAGTTCGGCCTGCTCCCGGGCGTCCTCCGCGGTCGCGGCGGCCGTCGCGAGTCGTTCGGCCTCCCCGGTCGCACCGCGGGCCTGGCCGCCGAGGCGGCCGAGCTGCTGGGCAACGGCGGACTTCTCCCTGTCCGCGGCGCGGCGGCGCGCGGCCAGCGCCTCCACCTCGGCGGCGAGTTCCTTGCGCCGGGCGGTGGCCTGCTCCAGCGCGGAGGCGAGGCTCTCCCGGTCGGCGGCCAGCAGTTCCAGTGCGGCGGCGGCCTCGTCGACGGCGGCCTGGGTCTCCAGCAGGCTGGGCACGGCAGCGGACCCGCCGTAGCCGAAGCCGCTGCCGAGCAGGTCGCCCTCGACCGTCACCGCGGTCAGCCCGGGCCGGGCCGCGACCAGGGCCTCGGCCTCGGCCAGGCCGTCCACCAGCACGTAGCCGCGCAGCAGCGCGGCGACGGCGCCGTGCCACTCGGGCCCGGCGGTGACCACGGACAGCAGATCCACGCCGCCCTCGAGACACGCGGACCCGTCCGCCCCTTCCGCCCCTTCCGCCCCGCCCGGCCCTACCGCCCTGCCCGCCCCGCACGGCCCTTCCGCCCTGCCCGGTCCTTCCGCCCCGTTGGCCCCGTTGGCCCCGTTGGCGCTGTCCGGCCCGGCCGCCTGCGGACGGCCCGCGATGAGCAGTCCGGCCCGGCCCGCGTCGTCCTTGCGCAGCAGCTGCAGCGCCTCGACCGCGGTGCGGAGGTCGGCGACCGCGACCGCGTCGGCCGCGTGGCCGAGGGCGGCGGCCACCGCGGCCTCCGCGCCCGGGCGGACGGTGAGGAACCCGGCGGCGGAGCCGAGGATCCCGCCCACCCGGTCGCCCGCGCCGAGCAGCGCGCCGCTGCCGTCCTTGCGGCGCAGCCCCAGCGCCAGCGCGTCCCGACGGGCCGTCAGACCGGCTCGCTCGCGTTCCACCGCGGCCAGTTCCTCGCGGGCGCGCGACTGCGACTCCTCCGCCTCGGCCAGTGCCCCGCGCAGCGCCCGGAGTTCCGCCTCGGCCGCCTCGTCCCCCGCGTCCAGCCCGTCCACCTGCGCCTTGAGCTGCTCGTACTCGGCGGCGGCGGCCTCGGCGCGGTCCCGCGCGGCGTCCCGCGCCTCGGCCAGCCTGCCGATCTCCGCGCGGGCGCCGACCGCGCGCGACCGCGCGGCGGCGACCCTGCCCTGCAACCGGGCCAGGCCCTCGCGCTGGTCCGCCAGCGCCCGCGCGGCCGCGCGCAGCCGCTGCTCCTCCTGGGCGAGCATCCGCTCCAGTTCGGCCCGGCGCTCCACCGACTCGGCCAGCGCGTACTGCGCCTGCTCCAGCGCCTCGGCCAGCTCCGCCTCCTCGGCGCGGATCCGGGCGGCCTCGCGCTCCATGTCCTCGGGGTCACGCCCGCGCCGCTCCTCGGTCTGCGGGTTCCGCGCGTGCCGGACCCTGGCCTCGGCCAGCCCGGAGGTCCCGCGCACCCGCTCGGCCAGCGAGGAGAGCTCGAACCAGGTCTGCTGCGCCTGCCCGACCCGCGGACCGAGCTGGGCGACCTGCGCCTCCAGCACCGCCTCGCGCTGCTGGCAGGCCGCCAGCTCCTGCTCCACTCCGGAACGGCGCAGCCGCAGCGCCGTCTCGTCGGCGACCTCCTCCGCCACCGCCCGACGCAGCGTCACCAGGTCGTCGGCGAGCAGCCGCAGCCGCGCGTCGCGCAGCTCGGCCTGGATGGTGGCGGCACGGCGCGCGATCTGGGCCTGCCGGCCCAGCGGTTTGAGCTGCCGGCGCAGCTCGTTGACCAGATCCTGGACCCGGGTCAGGTTGGCCTGCATGGCGTCCAGCTTCCGCAGCGCCTTCTCCTTGCGCTTGCGGTGCTTGAGCACGCCCGCGGCCTCCTCGATGAAGGCGCGCCGGCCCATCGGATCGGCGTGCAGCACCGAGTCCAGCTGGCCCTGGCCGACGATGACGTGCATCTCACGGCCGATGCCCGAGTCGGACAGCAGCTCCTGGATGTCGAGCAGCCGGCAGGTGGTGCCGTTGATGGCGTACTCGCTGCCGCCGTTGCGGAACATGGTCCGGGAGATGGTGACTTCGCTGTACTCGATCGGCAGTGCGCCGTCGGTGTTGTCGATGGTCAGCGCCACCTCGGCCCGGCCCAGCGGGGTCCGGCCCACCGTGCCGGCGAAGATGACGTCCTCCATCTTGCCGCCGCGCAGGGACTTGGCGCCCTGCTCCCCCATCACCCAGGACAGCGCGTCGACCACGTTGGACTTGCCCGAGCCGTTGGGGCCGACCACGCAGGTGATGCCCGGCTCGAAACGCAGCGTGGTCGAGGAGGCGAAGGACTTGAACCCGCGCAGCGTGAGGCTCTTCAGATGCACGCCTCCACCTTCCGCCGACAGCCGCACTCAGACCGGAACTCTATCCGGCGGCACTGTCGGCGCCGGGTGACGACACCGCGAGATCACCGCGACCGCGCCACGAGCGGCGACACGAGGGGTGACCGGCCCTGCGCACCTGGTTTCACCTGCGCGGGCAGCGGGCATCGCAGGGGTACGGGGACCGGGTTTCGCGGGAAAACGACGAAGGGACGCCACGGTGGGCGTCCCTTGCACTATCTCCCGTGCTTGAGAACTCAAGTACCACTCAGGTGCGCGAGTTCTCGTGGTTCTGCTCTCCTGGGCCCTGCGGAAGGTTCAGGAGTAGGCGGGAACCGGCTGGGCTACGTCGATGCTGCGGAGCAGCTGCTCGTGGTCCGCGACGGCCGCCAGCGCGTCGTTCTCAGCCTGCATCCGCATGAGCTCGGATTCCAGGTCCTGGACTCGCTGCTGGAGACGTCGCATCTCGGAGAGCACGCGCGGGTCGGGGCCGCCGACGTAACCGAGAAGCGCCTTTGCCATGATGGATGGTCCTCCACGCTGAGTGACCGACCGATGAAGGTGGGGTCGTGGTTGTGGTACGCATTCGGAGCGCAGCCCTCGCAAGGCTCTACAGGGCCGAAAGCCTTGGGCTGTACGTGCGAGTGCGCGGGCTTCCAGCGTCTCACCAAACGCGAAAAGGGTCAACACGATCACAGCGTGCTACGGCGACCGCGTCGCTCTGGCAGCGGAATGTCCACGCTGCGCGTCGCACTGTCACCGTTACGCCCTCGTCGCACCGAGCGTGACCTCTGGTGCTCGGGCGATCACTGCTCGCTGCGGAGTTAACCACGGACCGGCGCCATGCGCAACCACATGACTGCGGCACGGCGCCTCCGGCACATGCGAGCCCGATCAGCGGATCGCGAAGCCGTCGTAGCCGCCGACCGGGCTCCCCCATATCTCGGTGACGCCGTCGACCCGTCCGGGCGTGTCGCCGCTCCGCAGCAGGTCGAGCAGTTGATCGCACTGCTCCCTGCGGCCCTCGGCGACCACCTGGACCCGCCCGTCGCCGAGATTGGAGGCGTAGCCGAGCAGGCCGATCTCCAGCGCCCGGGAGCGGGTCCACCAGCGGAAGCCGACCTGCTGCACCGCGCCCCGTACCCACGCGGTCATCCGGACGTCCTGGCTCATGACGACGAGTCTCCCACCACCGCGTCGCCCCACTTCCGCCCACGCACCCCACCCGATGCCCTACGCTCCCCTGCTATCACCCGTACGGGTGAGTGAACCGTCCGGTCGGGGGGCCAGGGAGGGATCGCACCAACCATGCCCCGCCATGCACGCAGCACCGCGACGAACGGCGCCGGCGACCCGGCGACACCCCCACCCTCACATCGGCGCAGGTCAGCCCCACGCCGTCGGCGCCGCACCTCCCGCACCGCACTGGTGGTGTGCGGGACCGCGCTGGCGGCCGGCGCGGGCGGCGTGTTCAGCGGCGTACTGCCGCTGCCGCCGGGAGTACCGACCAGCGTCGTGGTCGCCGGCGACCCGGCCAGCCCGCATCCGGTCGCCACCACCACCGTCGCGCCCGGCCCGTCGGGCAGGCAGTCCACCCGGCCCCCGTCCGGCACCGGCGACCGCAGCAGCACCCGGCCCACGCTCTCCCCCTCCGCCACCGCACGGGCGAGCGTCTTCCCGTCCGCCGCGCCGTCGGCGAGCGGAACCGCGACGGCCACGCCGACCGCGACGGCGAGCGCCTCGCCGTCCACGTCCTCGTCCTCCACCGCCGCCCCGGGCGGGACCATCAGCGCGGCCGACGTCGCCGCCGACCAGAGCCAGATCCTCAGCCTGGTCAACGTGCAGCGGGCGCAGAACGGCTGCGGCCCGCTCACCGCCTCCGGACCGCTGAACACGCTGGCCCAGGACTTCAGCGGAGAGATGGCGACCCGCGGATTCTTCGACCACACCGATCCGGACGGTAAGACCCCGTGGGATCGGGCGAAGGCGCTGGGCATCACCGGCCTGGGCGGCGAGAACATCGCCATGGGCCAGCAGACCCCGCAGGACGTGATGACCGCCTGGATGAACAGCCCTGGCCACAGGGCCAACATCCTGAACTGCGGGTACCACTCGCTCGGCGTGGGCGCGTTCGCCACGGCCGGCGGCGGCCCGTGGTGGACCCAGGACTTCGGCTTCTGAAGCCTCACTTCAGGTAAGAGTCATCCGTGAATTCTTTCATAGAGAATCGAGCGGATACGACCGATTTGCCCGCGGCCCGGGCGCCCGGCGTTCCCTCCCCGTTCACCGCGTCACCCGGTTCCGCGCCCGCAGGCGAGCGCGCCGGCTTGTAGTGTCCGCCGTCTATGCACAGCACACACGACGACCAGGACGATAAACACACACCGACCATCACTCTGCGGCGGATGGTCCAGCGACCGGTGTTCGTCGACAACTCCGGTCGGCGTCCATGGCGGGCCCGTTGGGTCGGCCGACTGCTGGTGGTTCCGGCCGTCGGCTATGTCGTGCTGCTGGTGAGCACCGCGCTCGGCGGCCCCTCGGTGCAGGCACCGTTCCTGCCGCTGCCGCAGGCCCCCAAGCCCCCGGCCGTCGCCCCGCCGGCCGTGGCCGTCTCCGGGGACGCCCGGCCCTCGCCCAGCCACAAGCCGGCCTCCGGACGGCACACCTTCCGGGCCCGTCCGTCCACCGGCGGCTCTCCGCACGCGAGCACCGGACCGACGCCCACCGCGTCGAAGCGGACGCCCCCGGGAACCGGGAGCACCCACCACCCCGTCAGCACTCACAGTCCCGCCCACTGACCGCAGCACCATCCCCGGAGCCTGTCACCCATGACCGCGAGTCACGGCCGCCGCCGATCCGACCGCCGCGCCGGCCGCGCACCCGTCCGCGCCATCCAGCCACGCACACACTGGCTGCTCCTGGCGACGCTGCTGCTGACCCTGGTACTGGGGCTGGCCATGCAGGGCTACACCCAGCACATGTTCAACACCCGGGCGGACCAGGCGCCCTCCACCCAGGGGCCGAGCGAGAACGTGCCGACCCAGGTGGTCAACGGCGGCCCGGTGATCGACAGTGCCGCCGTCCCCGCCCGTACGGCGGCCCCGGCCGACCACACCATCGCGCTGACCTTCGACGACGGCCCCGACCCGCGCTGGACGCCGCAGATCCTGTCGACGCTGGAGGCGAACCACGTCCACGCCACCTTCTTCGTGGTCGGCACCCTGGTCACCGCGCACCCCGAGCTGATCCGGCGGATGGTCGCCGACGGCGACCAGATCGGCATCCACACCTTCATCCACCCCAACCTCGGCACCATCGCGCCCTGGCACCAGCGGCTTGAGCTGCGCGAGACCCAGCTGGCCGTGGCCGGCGCGGCGAACGTCACCACCACGCTGATGCGCCCGCCGTACTCCTCGGTCAACGACTCGCTGGACGACGACGACTGGGGCGCGATCAGCAACGCCGGCCGGCAGGGCTTCCTCACCGTGCTGATCAACCAGGACAGCGAGGACTGGACCCGTCCCGGCGTGCCCGCGATCCTGCGCAACTCGCTCCCCGAGGGCACCGGCGGCGAGGTGCTGCTGATGCACGACGCGGGCGGCGACCGCTCGGAGACCGTCACCGCGCTGCCGCTGCTGATCCATCAGCTCCAGGACAGGGGCTTCCACTTCGCCACCGTCGGCGAGGCCACCGGCATCGCCGACCCGATGACCGCGTCCACCGGCGCGCAGCACTGGCAGGGCGTGGGCCTGCTCGCGGCGCTCGACGGCTCCGCCTGGGTACTGCAGGCGCTCACCTGGCTGCTGTACGCGGCGGGCGGGCTGAGCCTGCTGCGGGCCGTCGCCCTGGTGTACTCGGCCCGGCGGCACAAGCGGATGCGGAACGGCAACTGGGGCGACCCGGTGACCGCGCCGGTCACCGTGGTGGTCCCGGCCTACAACGAGTCCGCCGGGATCGAGGCGGCGGTGCGGTCACTGCTCGCCTCGGACCACCCGGTGGAGGTGGTGGTGGTCGACGACGGCTCCACCGACGGCACCGCCGACCTGGTCGAGTCGCTGCGGCTGCCGGGGGTCCGGGTGATCCGGCAGGCGAACGCCGGCAAGCCGGCCGCGCTCAACACCGGGATCAGGGCCGCCTCCAACGAACTGATCGTGATGGTGGACGGCGACACGGTGTTCCAGCCGGACGCGATCCGGCTGCTGGTCCAGCCCTTCGCCGACCCCTCGGTGGGCGCCGTCTCCGGCAACGCCAAGGTCATCAACCGCCGCGGCCTGATCGGGCGCTGGCAGCACATCGAGTACGTGGTCGGGTTCAACCTGGACCGGCGGCTGTTCGACCTGGCCGAGTGCATGCCCACGGTCCCCGGCGCGATCGGCGGCTTCCGCCGCTCCGCGCTGCTGCGGGCCGGCGGGGTCAGCGACCAGACCCTGGCCGAGGACACCGACCTGACCATGACGCTGTGCCGGCACGGCTGGCGCGTGGTCTACGAGGAGCGGGCCATCGCCTGGACCGAGGCCCCGGCCTCGCTGGGCGCGCTGTGGAAGCAGCGGTACCGCTGGTGCTACGGGACGCTGCAGGCGATGTGGAAGCACCGCGGCGCCTTCGTCCAGAACGGGCAGGCCGGCAAGCTCGGCCGTCGCGGCCTGGTCCACATGCTGCTGTTCCAGGTGCTGCTGACGCTGCTCGCCCCGGTGGTGGACGTGCTCACCCTGTACGGGGTGGTCTTCGTCGACCCGGTCTACAGCCTGTCGGTCTGGGCGGCGTTCGTGCTGCTGCAGCTGGCGCTCGGCTGGTACGCCTTCCGGCTGGACGGCGAGAAGCCGGGACCGCTGTGGAGCCTGCCGCTGCAGCAGTTCGTCTACCGCCAGCTGATGTACCTGGTGGTGATCCAGTCGCTGTTCACCGCGCTGGCCGGGGCCCGGCTGGGCTGGCAGCGGATGGAGCGCTACGGCAGCCTCCAGGTCCCCGGCCCACCCGCACCCGGGCAGTGACCGGCGCGCCCCGGATCGGCCGGTCCATCGGACCCGCCGATCCGGGGCGGGGCTGAGTCGACTCGCGAGGGCGGAACAGGCACCGCGGTGACGACACGGGTGCGGCGGAACGCGTCAGCGCGGGCGGGGCAGTCGCTGGCAGCGCGGGCAGTAGTAGCTGGAGCGGTTCATCCAGGCGGCCCGGCGCATCGGCGTCCCGCAGCGGTTGCAGGGCTCGTCCTCGCGGCCGTAGGCGTCCAGCGTGCGGGAGAAGTAGCCCGACTCGCCGTTCACGTTGACGTAGAGGCTGTCGAAGCTGGTGCCGCCGACGGCCAGGGCCGCCGCCATGACGTCACGGGCCGAGCTGAGCAGCAGCGCCGCCTGGGCCCGGGAGAGGCTGTCCGCGGGGCGCTCGTAGTGCAGCTTGGAGCGCCACAGCGCCTCGTCCGCGTAGATGTTGCCGACGCCGCTGATCAGGGTCTGGTCCAGCAGGGCGCGCTTGACGCCGCTACTGCGGCGGCGCAGCGCGGCGAGGAAGGCGGTGTCGTCGAAGCGCGGATCCATCGGGTCGCGGGCGATGTGCGCCAGCGACAGGGGGGCCGCCTCCGGGTCGCTGGGATCGGCGTCCTCGACCGCGAGGCCGCCGAAGGTGCGCTGGTCGACGAAGCGCAGCTCGGTGCCCAGGTCGTCGGCGAAGCGCAGCCGGACCCGCAGGTGCGTCTCCGGTGGCGCGTCCTCGGGCTGGACCAGCAGCTGGCCGCTCATGCCGAGATGGCCGAGGAGTGAGCTGCCGGTGCCGGGCATCGGCAGCCACAGGTACTTGCCCCGGCGCTGGGCCGGGCCGAGCAGACGTCCGGCGAGCTGCGCGCGAAAATCGTCGCCGCCCGCCGCGTGCCGGCGCACGGCACGGGGGTGCAGCACCGTGACGGTGCTGACGGTTCGTCCGCTGACCCAGCGTTCGAGGCCGCGACGGACGACCTCGACCTCCGGCAGCTCAGGCACCGGTGGACGGGTCCACGGGTGTGGTGGAGGTCTGCGGCTCGGCCGGCTCCGGCTCGGTGAGGCCGTGCTTCTCCCGGATGGCGTGCCAGGCGTTCTGCGCGGCCTTCTGCTCCGCTTCCTTCTTGGAGCGGCCGGTGCCGGTGCCGTAGTCCTCGCCGGCGACGCGCGCGGCGGCGATGAAGGTCTTCTCGTGGTCCGGGCCGGACTCGGTGACCACGTACTCGGGGACACCGATGCCCACCGAGGCGGTGAGCTCCTGCAGGCTGGTCTTCCAGTCGAGACCGGCGCCGAGGTTCGAGGACTCCTCGATCAGCGGGTCGAACAGGCGGTGCACCAGCTCGTCGGCTGCGGCGAGGCCCTGGTCGAGGTAGACGGCGCCGATGATCGCCTCAAGGGTGTCGGCGAGGATGGAGGACTTGTCGCGTCCCCCGGTTCCCTCTTCACCGCGCCCGAGGCTGATGAACGTGCCGAGCTCCAGGCCGCGCGCCACCTGGGCGAGGGCACGGGAGTTGACCACCGCGGCGCGCAGCTTCGCGAGCTGGCCCTCGGGCAGGTCGGGGTGGATCCGGTACAGGGTGTCCGTCACCACCAGGCCCAGCACCGAGTCGCCGAGGAACTCCAGGCGCTCGTTGGTGGGCAGGCCACCGTTCTCGTACGCGTACGAGCGGTGGGTGAGCGCACGTACCAGAAGGGCGGGCTCAAGCGTGTACCTGAGCCGCCCTTCCAGGACGGCGTACGCGGTGTCGGCGTGTTGCGACGCAGACGCTGACATCGTGTTGGTCACCAGCCGATCAGACCGACAGGACCTGACGGCGGTTGTACGTGCCACAGCTCGGGCACGCGATGTGGCCCAGCTTGGGCTCGTGGCAGCGGTCGCAAGCCACCAGGGCGGGGACCGCAGCCTTCCACTGCGAACGGCGGTGGCGCGTGTTGCTGCGCGACATCTTCCGCTTCGGAACAGCCACGGCTACTTCTCCTGGTTCTCGGCAGCACCCTCACGGGTACCGCTGTCTTCGCTTCCGGCCTCAGATCCGAGAGCCGAGAGTCCCTGCAGAGCCGCCCACCGGGGGTCGACGGCGTCATGGTGGTGGTCCGGGTCGTCCGTGAGCCTAGCTCCGCATTCGGAGCAGAGGCCCAGGCAGTCTTCCTGGCACACCGGCTGCAGCGGCAGTGCGAGCACCACCGCGTCACGCAGCACCGGCTCAAGGTCGAACAGGTCGCCCTCGAGTCGGGAAGCTTCGTCGTCCTCGTCGTCGTCGTTCTTGGTCGACGGACCGAAGCGGTCCATGTCGGCCTCGGGGTAGTAGTACAGCTCCTGGAAGTCCGCTTCGAGCTCCTGCTCGATCGGCTCCAGGCAGCGTACGCACTCGCCCTTGAGCTCGGCCTCGACCGTACCCGTGACGAGTACGCCCTCGACCACCGACTCCAGACGGAGGTCCAGCTCGACAGCGCTGCCTTCGGGGACGCCGATCACCTCGATGCCGAGACCCGTCGGCGCCGGGAGGGAACGGGAAACCTTGCGCATCGACCCAGGCCGCCGTCCCAGCTCATGTGTGTCAAACACAAGCGGATTGCGGTGGTCGAGGCGGTTCAGGGTTTCCTGCTCTCTACGGCGCTCGTCGTGGTCCACGACTGCGGTGATCTGCTCGTCGGCGCCGAAGGTGCGGGACATTCGGGGCACCCGACAATCCCCGGCGCTGAACAGGCCGGAGAGGTCAGAGTACCGGACGAGTGGACCGCGACCCAACTCGCCGGCCGACCGGGGTCGGCCGGCGGCCCGCGGACGGCCTACTGGTGGCCGCCGCCGCCCAGCTCGCGAAGCTTGCTGACGTCGATGAAGCCGGTGTCGAAGAAGCTGGTCTCGTCCAGGCCCTGATGGTGCTGCTGCGGGGCCTGCTGGTGCGGGCTCTGCTGGTGCGGGATGGGGATCGGCTGGCCGTAGGCGTCGTAGGACTGCTGCGGCTGCTGCTGCTGGTAGCCGTAGGGGTCGTAGGACTGCTGCGGCGGCTGCTGCTGGTAGCCGTACGGGTCGTAGCCCTGCTGCTGGCCGCCCTGCTGGTAGGCGTCCTGGTAGACGCCCTGCTGCGGCTGCTGGTACGGGTAGCCGTTGGGGTCGAGCTCGACCGGCTGCCAGTACTCCGGCTGCTGCGGGTAGCCCTGCCCGTCGCCCTGCGGATAGTGCTGCTGGTCACCCTGGGGATAGTGCTGCTGCTCGCCCTGCCCGCCGTGCTGCTGGTTCCCCTGCGCGAACGACTGCTGCGCCTGCTCCTCCGGGGCCAGCAGGCCGGCCTGGGCCAGCTCGGCGGCGACCGCCGCCTGGCGCTCGCTGCCCTGCTTGACGCCGGTGGCCTCGTCCGCCGCGGCCAGGTAGGCGCCCAGCTCGTCGATGGGCCGCTTGCCGAGCAGCTTGTCCCGGCCCCGGCCGACCGCGTCCAGGGTCTTGCTGAGCGCGGTCTCCAGCGCGGCGAGCTTCACGTCGACGTACTCGTCGACCTCGGGGCTGGGCGAGCGGTAGGCGTCCTGGGCGAACTCCTCGCCGTCCTCACCCTCGACCGGCGCGCCGCCGGCCCGCAGCTTCGCCCGGCCGCGGCCGATGGCGCCGAGCGTCTTGGTGAGCACCACCTCGAAGTTGGCGAGCTTGCTGTCGACGTAGTCGTCGGCCTCGCGGCGCTCCTCCTCGGACTCGCCCTTGGCCTCGCCGAGGATCCGGTCCGCCTCCGCCTGCGCGTGCATGGCGATCTCGGTCCCCGAGATCAGCCGGGCCCGCTCCCCCTGCGCCTCCTGGATGATCTGGTCCGCCTGCCGGCGGGCCTGCTCGACGACCTGGTCACCCTGCTCGACGGTCTGCTGGGCCTGCGCGAGCTCGCTCGGCAGGGCATCCCTCAGCTCCGTCAGCATGGCGATCAACTCGGCCTTGTTCACCACGATCGACGCCGACATCGGCATCGATCGCGCGTTCTCGACGGTCGCGGTGATCTCGTCGAGCTTCTGCTGCACGTCCACCTGAGCTCACGTCTTCCACAGGAGGCTGGACTTGGGGGTACGCACTCTACTGCGCTCCTCTGTCAGCCACGGTCGGCGTCGGTCACCGGCGCTCGGCGATCCGGGCGATCAGGCGGCGGTGCACCAGCTCGGGGACGAGGTGCGAGACGTCGCCGCCGTAGCCGGCGACCTCCTTCACCAGCGAGGAGGAGAGGAAGCTGTAGGTGGGGCTGGTCGGCACGAAGAGCGTCTCCACCCCGGAGAGGCCGATGTTCATCTGGGCCATCTGCAGCTCGTAGTCGAAGTCGCTGACCGCCCGCAGGCCCTTGACGATCGCCGGGATGTCCCTGGCCCGGCAGTAGTCCACCAGCAGCCCGTGGTGGGCCTCCACCACCACGTTGCCGTAGGGGGCGGACACCTCCTCGATCATCTGGATCCGCTCCTCGACCGTGAACAGGCCCTGCTTGGACTTGTTGATCAGGACCGCGATGTGGACCACGTCGTAGAGCCGTGAGGCGCGCTCGATGATGTCGAGGTGCCCGTTGGTGATCGGGTCGAAGGACCCCGGACAGACGGCCCGGCGGACCCGCCTGGACGTCTCCGACTTCGGCTGGGGGTTCTGCTGCACGGCCATCCCTCACTCGCTCCCGACTTCGCTGGCGGCGGCGCGACCGTACCAGAGCGTGGCCTCGCCGTAACGGCGCTCCCGCAGCGCCGAGAAGCCCTCGGGCCAGACGAAGTCCCCGCCCCTGGTGCTCCGCTCCACGGTGACCATGGTGTCGTCCGCGAGCCAGCCCCCTGTGCGGAGTGTGATCAGGATCTCGCCCAGTTCGGCGTCGCCGAGGGCGTACGGCGGGTCCAGGAAGAGCATGTCGAAGGGCCGTCCCGGAGCCGCCCCGGCGACGACCGCCTCGACCCTGCCCGAGCGCACCTCGGCCCCCGGCAGGCCGAGGGTGCGGATGTTGGCCAGGATGGCCTTCACCGCCCCCTGGTCCGCCTCCACCAGCAGTGCCTGTGCGGCCCCGCGCGACAGCGACTCCAGGCCCACCGCGCCGGACCCGGCGTACAGGTCCAGCACCCGCGCCCCGGCCAGCGAGCCGCGCAGCGACTCCCAGGTCGAGAACATCCCCTCGCGAGCGCGGTCGGAGGTGGGACGGGTGCCCTCGCCGGGCGGTACGGCCAGTCGGCGGCCACGGGCGGATCCGGCGATCACGCGGGTCATGGTGTATTCGGTCCTTGCGCTGTGAGCGGTACTACGCGGTCGTCCTCCACGCTATCGGCAGCCGGGGAGGACGACCGCACGTGCTCAGGCCTCGGCCACCGGCTCAGCGGCTCCCAGCAGCGTCGGCGAGGCGTAGCGGGACCAGGACAGGCAGCCGTCGGGCGGGCAGTACTCGGGACGGCGCGGGTCGTGCCCGAGTTCGCGCAGCTTGGTCCGGACGGAGTCGGGCGTACGGCCGAACCGGGCCGCGATCCGGGCGACGGTCTCGTTGGCATGGAAGCGCCGGACCAGCTCCTCCTCGTGCTGCGGCACCCAGGGGGCGCCGTGTCCGGGGTAGAGCTCGCGCAGCACGTCACGGTCGGGGATGGGCTCGGAGACGTCGGCGACGATGGCCAGCGCCCGCAGCGCCCGGTTCAGTGCGATGCGCAGCGAGGCGACGTCCTCGACCGGCAGCCGGAGCCGGCCGGAGGCGATGGGGTCGGCGGAGTGTCCCTCGCGCCAGCCGGTGAGGGAGAGGACGACCTCGCGGTCGTCCTCACTGGTGAGTTCCACGCGGAAGACCTTGTCCCCGAGCGGCAGCTCGTTGAGGTGACGGAATGCCATGGCTGTGCCCCCTGTGTTCGGGCGAAACGCCGCTGGTGAAGCGGCGTCCTGAACACTTCTATTGTCGCGCGCGGCACTGACAATCGACGGCCCGTCAGCCCTTCTCCAAGTAGTCGGCGCGCTCCTCGTCGAGCAGGCTGCGCAGCGCACCCGCCAGGGCCTGATGCTCCGTCAGCTCGGGGTCGGCGGCGACCAGCAGGACCGCCTCCTCGCGGGCGGCGGCGATCACCTCCTCGTCCTGCAGCACCGACAGCACCCGCAGCGAGGAGCGCACCCCGGACTGGGCCTGGCCCAGCACATCGCCCTCGCGGCGCTGTTCCAGGTCGATCCGGGAGAGCTCGAAGCCGTCCAGCGTGGCGGCCACCGCGTCCAGCCGCTGCCGCGCGGCGGAGGCCGCCGGCATGTCGCTGACCAGCAGGCACAGACCGGGCGCGGAGCCCCGGCCGACCCGGCCGCGGAGCTGGTGCAGCTGGGAGACGCCGAAGCGGTCCGCGTCCATGATCACCATCACGGTGGCGTTGGGGACGTTCACGCCGACCTCGATGACCGTGGTCGCCACCAGCACGTCCACCGCGCCGGCGGTGAAGCGGCGCATCACGTCGTCCTTGGCGTCCGGCGCCATCCGCCCGTGCAGCACCTCGACCCGCAGGCCGGCCAGCGCGCCCCCGGTGAGCTCGGCGGCGATGTCCAGGACCGCCAGCGGCGGGCGGCGGTCGTCCTCGCCGGACGGCTTGGCCTTCTTGTCCTCCTCGTCGCCGATCCGCGGGCAGACCACATAGGCCTGGTGGCCCTTGGCCACCTCCTCGCGGACCCGCTCCCAGGCCCGGGTCAGGAAGTTGGGGCGCTCCAGGGCCGGGACGACATGGGTGGAGATCGGCGAGCGCCCGGCCGGGAGCTGGTCCAGCACCGAGGTCTCCAGGTCGCCGAAGACGGTCATCGCCACGGTGCGCGGGATCGGCGTGGCCGTCATCACCAGCAGGTGCGGCGGCCGGTCGGCCTTGGCCCGCAGCGCGTCCCGCTGTTCCACCCCGAAGCGGTGCTGCTCGTCCACCACGACCAGACCCAGGTCGCGGAACTGGACCTTGTCCTCGATCAGCGCGTGGGTGCCGATCACGATCCCGGCGTCGCCGCTGATCAGGTCGAGCAGTGCCTGCCGCCGGGCCGGGACCCCCATCGACCCGGTGAGCAGCGCCACCTTGGTGCCCTGCTCGGCACCGCCGAGCATGCCCCCCTCGGCCAGGTCGCCCATCATCTCCACGATGGAGCGGTGGTGCTGCTGTGCCAGCACCTCGGTGGGCGCCAGCATCGCGGCCTGGCCGCCGGTGTCCACCACGGCGAGCATGGCGCGCAGGCCGACCATGGTCTTGCCGGAGCCGACCTCGCCCTGCAGCAGCCGGTGCATCGGATGCTCCCGGGCCAGGTCGCCGAAGATCTCCGCCGACACCTTCTGCTGGCCCTCGGTCAGGGTGAAGGGCAGCCGGGCGTCGAAGGCGTCCAGCAGGCCGCCGGCGCCGGGCACGCGGGCCACCGCGGGCTGCGCGGAGTCCGTGGCGCGGCGGCGGGCCAGCGCCACCTGCAGCACGAAGGCCTCGTCCCACTTCAGCCGGGACCGTGCGGCGATCTCGTCCGCATGGGTGCGCGGGCGGTGGATCTGCTCCAGGGCCTCCCGCAGCGGCATCAGCTGCCGTTCGGTACGCAGCCGTTCGGGCAGCGGATCCTGGACGTCCGCCCAGTCCAGGCCGCCGAGCAGGGCGTCGACGGCCTTGGAGATCTTCCAGGAGGGCATCTGCGCGGACGCCGGGTAGACCGGGATCAGCCGTCCGGCGAACTCCTCGGCCAGGCCTGCGCTGTCCTCGTCCATCAGCTGGTAGTCCGGGTTGGCGAGCTGCCGGACCCGGTTGAACACCCCGACCTTGCCCGCGAACAGGCCCTGCCGCCCGGGCCGCAGCTCGTGCACCCGGTGCGCCTGGTTGAAGAAGGCCAGGGTCAGCCGGCCCCGGCCGTCGGTGACCACGACCTGCAGCCGGTTGCCCTTGCGGCCCTTGAACGGGATCACCTCGGCCTTCTCGATCCGGGCCATGACGGTGACGTGCTCGTCCAGCTCCAGTTCGTCGAGGCTGGTGAGCTCACCGCGCTCGGCGTAGCGGCGCGGGTAGTGGTGCAGCAGATCGCCGTTGGTGTGCAGGCCGAGGCTGTCGGCGAGCACCTTGGCGCTGTTGCCGGCGATCAGTTTCCGCAGCGGCTCGTCGACCGTGGACATCCCTGTCGTCTCCTTCTCCCCCGGTCCGCACTGACAGCTCTACCAGCTCTACCGCACCGCACTGACAACGCAGCTCACTCCACTCCGATGAGCAGCGGCGACATCGGCTGGCCGCCCCGGTAGACCAGGGTGTCGACGACCGGATGGGCCCGGCGGACGTGGGCCACCAGCTGGTCGGCGAGCGCGTCGGGCACACCCTCGCCGAGGATCAGGGTGACCATCTCGCCGCCGGCGGCCAGCATCCGGTCCAGGACTATGCCGGCGGTCTCCGCCGTCTCCGTACCGATCACCGCGACGTCGCCGTCGATCAGCCCGAGCACGTCACCCGCCTGGCAGACCCCGGCCATGGTCCAGGACTCGCCCTCGGCGACCGCGAGTTCGGCGTAGCGGGTGGCCCCGGCGGCGGAGGTCATCGTGACCACGTCCTCGTCGAAGCGCCGGGCGGGCTCGTGCACGGCCAGCGCCGCGAGCCCCTGCACCGGGGAGCGGGTCGGGATGACCGCGACCCGGACGCCCTCGCCGCGCAGTTGCTCGGCCGCGGCTCCGGCCGCCGCCCGCAGTTCGCCGTCGTTCAGCAGCAGCACCACCTCGCGGGCGCGGGCCCGGCGCACCGCCTCGGCCAGCTCGGTGCTGGACGGCGGCCGGTCCGGGTCGGCCAGCAGGACCGTCGCGCCGCAGTCGGCGCAGAGCCTGGCCAGTCCCTCGCCGTGCACCACGCAGACCACGCCGCGCGGTTCGGCGGGGGCGTCGTCGTCCGCGGCGGCCGGGGCGGCCGAGGCGAAGTGGGTGATCCTGATCCGGTACGGCCGGCCGGCCTCGATGCCGGCCTCCACGGCCGCGCCGGGGTCGTCCACATGCACGTGCACGTTCCACAGGCCCTCGCCGCCGACCACGACCAGCGAGTCGCCGAGCGCGCCCAGGGCCTGCCGCAGCGCGGGCAGCGCGTGGTCCGGGGCGTCCAGCAGGTAGATGACCTCGTACGCCGGGCCGCCGTCGACCAGCAGGTGCTCGCCGGAGGGCACCGGAGCGGCGGCGCGGGTGCCGGCCAGGGCGAGCGGGCCCATCGGGGTGTGCCCGGTGATCGCGTCGGCCAGCGCGCCCAGCACGGTGACCAGGCCGCGACCCCCCGCGTCCACGACTCCGGCCCGGGCCAGCACCTCCAGTTGCAGCGGGGTACGGGCCAGCGCCGAGCGCGAGGCCTCGTAGGCGGCCTCGGCGACGGCGGCCAGGGCGGCGCGCGGGTCCAGCCGTTCGACCGCCTCGGCCGCCTCCGCCGCCGCCGCGGCCACGGTCAGCACTGTTCCCTCGACCGGCTCGGCCACCGCCTCGTAGCCCGCGTCGGCGGCCCGGCGCAGCGCCCGGCACAGGGCGGGGCCGTCGGCGGGGCCGGTCCCGAGCGCGGCGGCGATGCCGCGCAGCAGCTGGGCCAGGATCACCCCGGAGTTGCCCCGGGCCCCCAGCAGCGCCCCGTGTGCCATGGCCCGCAGCGCCTGCGGCAGCGAGGGCGCGGCCGCGGCGACGCCCTCGCCGGCGCTGAACAGTCCGTCGACCTCCTCGGTGGCGGACTCGACGGTCAGGTAGAGGTTGGTGCCGGTGTCGCCGTCCGGGACCGGGTAGACGTTGAGTGCGTCGATCTCCTCGCGGGCCTGCCCCAGGGCGGCCAGCGAGAGACGGCACCAGGTGCGCACGGCGGGAGCGTCGAGGGTGTCCAGCACCTGGAGTTCTCCTTGGGTACGCGGCGTTGCGATCGGGCTCCAGGGCAGGTTATCCGCACCGGAGCGGGCTGCCCCGGTTCGGCCGGATGCGGAGCTATCGGGGTCGCCATGGTAGTTTCGTTGTACGGAGTGAGCCGATGTATGCTGCTCCGGTTGCCCGGATCCCTCCGGGCCGCCCCTCGGTAGCAGCGCAGTGGCCTTCACAGCTCTGTCGCTACCACGGCCAAGCGCCACCGGGGTTGTCAACGTAAGTGCATCTGAAGTCTTTGGAGTGACTCCCGTGGCTGCCAACTGCGACGTCTGCGGCAAGGGGCCGGGCTTCGGCAACAACATCTCCCACTCGCACCGCCGTACCCGTCGTCGTTGGAACCCCAACATTCAGACGGTGCGCGCTGTGATCGGGCGTACGCCGAAGCGGCTCAACGTCTGCACCTCGTGCATCAAGGCCGGCAAGGTGTCGCGCTGACGCGGCCACCGAGCTCCGGCTTCCTGAAGGCCGATCCACCTCCTGGTGGATCGGCCTTCAGCTTTTCCTGCACGCCCTTGTGACCGTCCCGCCCGGCCGCGGCTAGCCGCGCCAGCGCCAGCCGTGGTCGACCGGGCCGATGCCCTGGCCCAGGGCGAAGCCACCGGCGATGGCCCCGGTGATGTACTCCTTGGCCGCCGCGACCGCCTCCGGCACCGGCAGGCCCAGCGCGAGTTCCGAGGCGATGGCGCTGGCCAGAGTGCAGCCGGTGCCGTGGGTGTGCCGGTTGTCGAAGCGCTCGGCCCGGAACCAGTGCTCGGCGCCGTCCGGCCCGCGCAGCAGGTCGGCGGCCTCGCCCTCCAGGTGTCCGCCCTTGATCAGGGCCCAGGCCGGGCCGAGGTCCTGCAGCGCCCTGGCGGCGTCGGGCATCTCGGCCTCACGGGTCACGCTGATCCCGGTGAGCTGCGCCACCTCGTGCAGGTTGGGCGTGGCGACGGTGGCCAGCGGCAGCAGCCGGTCCCGCAGCACCGACACCGCCGAGGTCGCCAGCAGCGCGTCACCGTGCTTGGAGACGCCCACCGGGTCGACCACCACCGGCGCGTCCAGCTCCGCCAGCAGGTCGGCGACGGTGGCCACCAGCTCGGCGGAGGCCAGCATCCCGGTCTTCACGGCCTGCACACCGATGTCGTCGACCACGCTGCGGAACTGGGCCCGTACCGCCTCCGCCGGGAGCTCCCAGTAGCCCTGCACCCCGACCGAGTTCTGCGCGGTGACGGCGGCGATCACGCTCATGCCGTGCACGCCCAGCGCCAGCATGGTCTTGAGGTCGGCCTGGATGCCGGCGCCGCCGCCGGAGTCGGAGCCGGCGACGGTCAGCACCCGGGGCGGGGCGGAGAGTGCGGAGGTGAATGGGGTCGACATGGCTCCCAACCTACCCATCGCCCCGGCCGTCCGGCCTCGCGGGCCGACCTGCGGACTACAGCACCGCCTCGGCCTCGGTCCAGCGGGCCTCGGGGACCGTCTTCAGCCGGCTCACCGCGTCCACGATGGGGACCAGCCGGATGTCGGTGCCCCGCAGCGCGGTCATATGGCCGTAGGCGCCCTTGTGGACGGCCTCGACGGCGTGCCAGCCGAAGCGGGTGGCCAGCACCCTGTCCTGGGCGGTCGGCGTCCCGCCGCGCTGGACGTGGCCGAGGATGACCGGCTTGGACTCCTTCCCCAGCCACTGGGCCACCTCGCCGGCCAGCCGGGTGCCGATCCCGCCGAAGCGCTGGTGGCCGTAGGCGTCGGTGTCCCCGTGCTCGAAGCGCATGGTGCCGGGCGCCGGCCGGGCGCCCTCCGCGACGGCGACGATGGCGAACTTCTTGCCCCGGTCGAAGCGCTCCTCGACCATCCGGCAGACCTCCTCGACGTCGAAGGGCCGCTCCGGGATCAGGATGCCGTGGGCTCCCCCGGCCATGCCCGCGTGCAGGGTGATCCAGCCGGTGTGGCGGCCCATCAGCTCGACCACCATCACCCGCTGGTGCGACTCGGCGGTGGTCTTCAGCCGGTCGATGGCCTCGGTGGCGACGTGCACGGCGGTGTCGTGGCCGAAGGTGACGTCGGTGGCGTCGATGTCGTTGTCGATGGTCTTCGGCACCGCCACCACCGGCAGCCCCGCGTCGCCGAACAGCTGCGCGGCGGTGAGCGTGCCCTCGCCGCCGATGGCGACCAGGGCGTCGATGCGGAGCGCCGCACGCAGCCGTCCGGCCCGCTCCACGCCCTCCCTGAGCCGGTCCCTGGCGACCCGGGCGGAGCCGAGGATCGTCCCGCCCCGGGTGAGGATGCCGTGCACGTCCTCCAGGCCCAGCGGACGGCCCCGGCCCTCGATCAGGCCGAGGAACCCGTCCTGGACGCCGACCACCGTGTCGCCGTGGTCGGCCACCGCCCGGTGCACCACCGAGCGGATCACCGCGTTCAGCCCCGGACAGTCGCCACCGCTGGTGAGCACACCGATTCGCATGGGCCTCAGCCTATGCAAGAAATGCGGTATACCCCGGTATGTCGTACTCGATTGCAGCAGTGCGCGGACGGCCTCCGGCCGGGCGGCCTACGCGAAGTGGTCCCAGCCGCCCGCACGGTCCCAGCGGGCCCCGTCCACGGTGACCGTGCCGGTACGGGACAGGCCCGCGGGGCGGGTGACCTCGCCGACCACCCGCCAGCGCGAGGGCAGGTGGGTGTCCGGGGGGAAGGTCGCCGCCAGGGCGTGGTCCTCGCCGCCGGAGAGCACCCAGGTGAGCGGGTCCACGCCGACCGCCTGGCCGATGTCCGCCATCTGCGCCGGGATGTCGAAGTCGGCCGCGCGCAGGTCGATGTGCACCGCGCTGGCCTCGGCCACATGGCCCAGGTCGGCCACCAGGCCGTCGCTGACGTCGATCATCGAGGTCGCGCCGAGCTGCGCCGCGGCGGGTCCCGCGTGGTACGGGGGCTCCGGACGGCGGTGCGCCTCGACGAAGGCGCGCGGGGAGCGGAAGCCGCGGGAGAGCACGGTGAAGCCGGCCGCCGACCAGCCGAGCCAGCCGGTGACCGCGACCAGGTCCCCCGGGCGCGCGCCCGAGCGGGTCACCGCCGGGCGGCCCTGGAGGTCGCCCAGGGCGGTGATGGCGATGGTGATGGTGTCCCCGCGCACCACGTCGCCGCCGACCACCGCGGCCCCGGCGACCTGGCACTCGTCCCTGATGCCGTCCATCAGCTCCAGCGGCCAGGTGGCCGGCAGTTCGGCCGGGGCGACCAGGCCCAGCAGCAGCGCGGTCGGGGTGGCGCCCATCGCCGCCACGTCGGCCAGGTTCTGCGCCGCCGACTTGCGGCCGACGTCGTAGGCGGTGGACCAGTCGCGGCGGAAGTGTCGCCCTTCCAGCAGGACGTCCGTGGTGGCGACCACCCTGCCGTCCGGGGCGGAGACCACGGCGGCGTCGTCGCCGGGGCCCAGCTCCACGGCGGCGGTCCGTGGCAGCCGGGAGGTGAGCTCCCGGATCAGTCCGAACTCGCCGAGCTCGCCGACGGTGCCCTGCATGTGTGTCCTCTCGCCTCACCGGCTGCCTACCGGAGCCGTCGGGTGTCCCCGCGCGCAGCGTACGCCCTCCGATGCACGCGCATACCTCCCCGTGTCGGCACACGCCGCGATAGCGTGGACCTCCCCCGAGGCAGCCCGGTGAACGGATGCGTCGCCCGGGGGTTCAGGAACCGCCTGCCGGGGAAACACAGCCCTCGCACGATCTCCGTACCCAGCACCACGTACGTGAAGCACGGCGTCCGCGAACATCGCGTACGAGCACAGCGCACGAGCACAGCGCACCGAGCCGCAGGGAGGTCCCACCGTGGTACAGGCATACATCCTCATCCAGACCGAGGTCGGAAAGGCAACCGCCGTCGCGAGCGTCATTTCCGAGATCCCCGGGGTCCTCCAGGCAGAGGACGTCACCGGGCCCTATGACGTCATCGTCCGCGCCGAAGCGGAGACCGTCGATGACCTGGGACGTCTGGTGGTCGCACAGATCCAGCAGGTCGAGGGCATCACCCGAACCCTGACCTGCCCGGTGGTGCACCTGTAGGGCGGTCTAGCATCGCGTGGTGAGCACAAAGTCCACGCGACGCGTCGTCGCGCCCGCGACCGCCCTGGTGTCGGCGCTGCTGGTGACGTCGCTGCTGCTGTCGGGATGCTCCGGCGACGGCAGCGGCAGCGTGCGGGTCGCGGCGCCCGCTCCCACCGGCAGCGCCGCCGCGCAGTGCGCGGCGCTGCAGCAGGCCCTGCCCCGGACGCTGCAGGGCAGGGCTCGCCGGGAGGTCACCCCGGCCACCGGCACCACCGCCGCCTGGGGCGACCCGGCGATCACGCTGCGCTGCGGGGTGGGCCTGCCCGGGGTGATGGATCCCAACTCGTCCGGCTACGACCCGCTCGGCCAGAACTCGGCGGCGCTGGACGTCAACGGCCTGTGCTGGGTCTCCGAACAGACCTCCGGCGGCGGCTACCGCTTCACCACGGTGAAGCAGCAGGCCTTCGTCGAGGTGGACGTCCCCGGGGCGTACCACGGCCAGGAGTCACCGCTCTCGGCCCTGACCGGGCCGGTCCTGAAGACCGACCCGGCCGACGTGTCGCGCCGCTTCGACTGCTCCTGACACCTGGGGGCGCGAGGAACTGCGCTGCCAACCATGCACCTCCGTAGAGGGCTGGCAGCGCGCGCAGTTGATCAAGCAGAGCCCCGCGACCCCGTTGTGCTCGCTCTAGCGCAGTCCGGTTGAGCGCTGGAGCGCTGCCTGGATCAGACGGTCGATCAGCTCCGGGTAGGGGATCCCGGTGGCCTCCCACATCCGCGGAAACGCGGAGATCGGGGTGAACCCGGGCATGGTGTTGATCTCGTTGACCACGAACGAGCCGTCCTCCAGCAGGAAGACGTCCACCCGGGCCAGGCCCTCGCAGGCCAGCGCCTCGAACACCTCGACGGCGAGGACCCGCAGCCGCGCGGTCTCGTCCCCGGTGAGCGCGGCGGGGATCCGCACCTCGCTGGAGTCGATGTACTTGGCCTCGAAGTCGTAGAAGTCGTAGCCCGCGCCGACCAGCACCTCGGCCGGCAGGCTGGCCCTCGGGCCGTCCTCGAACTCCAGGACGCCGCACTCCAGTTCACGGCCGACCAGACCGGCCTCGACGATCACCTTGGGGTCGTGCCGGCGGGCCTCGTCGATGGCCGCGGCAAGGTCCGCCGGGTCGGTGACCCGGGTGATGCCGATGCTGGACCCGGCCCGGCACGGCTTCACGAACACCGGGAAGCCCAGTTCGGCGATCCGCGCCAGCACGGCCGGACGGGCCGCCTCGTCGGCCCACTCGCGCGGCCGGACCACGGTGTACGGGCCGACCGGCAGGCCGAAGGAGGTGAGCACCCGCTTGGTGTACTCCTTGTCCATGCCGACCGCGCTGGACAGCACGCCGGAGCCGACGTACGGCACCCCGGAGAGCTCCAGCAGGCCCTGGACGGTGCCGTCCTCGCCCCAGGGGCCGTGCAGCAGCGGCAGGACGACGTCGACCTCGCCCAGCGCCTTGGGCACCGCGCCGGGCTCGGTGTAGACCACCTCACCGCGCTGCACCGGGTTGACCGGCAGGGTGACCTGGCCCTCGGCGGACTCGGCGATCTGCTCGACGCTGGGGAGCCTCCCGTCGGTGATCGCCATCCGGGCCGGCTCGTCGGCGGTGAGCGCCCAGCGGCCGTCGGTGGTGATGCCGATCGGCAGCACCTCGTAGGCCGAGCGGTCGATCGCGCGCAGGACGCTTCCGGCGGTGGACACGGAGATGGCGTGCTCGGAGCTGCGTCCGCCGAAGAGGATCGCGACGCGCGGCTTGCGCGCAGCGCCCGAGGCGGCAGCGGGGCCGGGGGAGACTGCGGACTCTGGGGATGTTGGCTGAGTGCTCATATCCCGATGGAGACTACCGTTCGGTCCGTTCGGTTGCCGATCGGGCGGGGCCGATCCGCTCAGCGGCGTTCCGGTTTCGCCGAGCGGGACATCAGTTCCTTCACCGCGACCTGCGGCGGCTTGCCCCCGTGCACGATGTCCACGACCGTCTCGGTGATCGGCATGTCGACACCGTGCCGACGCGCCAGATCCAGCACCGACTCGCAGGACTTGACGCCCTCCGCGGTCTGCTTGGTGGCCGCGATGGTCTCCTGCAGGGTCATCCCCCGGCCCAGGTTGGTGCCGAAGGTGTGGTTCCGCGACAGCGGCGAGGAGCAGGTGGCGACCAGGTCGCCCATCCCGGCCAGGCCCGCGAAGGTGTACGGGTCCGCGCCCATGGCCAGCCCGAGCCGGGTGGTCTCGGCGAGTCCGCGGGTTATCAGCGACGCCTTGGTGTTGTCGCCCAGGCCCATGCCGTCGGCGATCCCGACCGCGAGGCCGATCACGTTCTTCACCGCGCCGCCCAGCTCGCAGCCGACCACGTCGGCGTTGGTGTACGGGCGGTAGTAGCCGGTGTGGCAGGCCGCCTGCAGCCGCTTGGCGACCTGCTCGTCCTGGCAGGCCACGACCCCGGCGGCGGGCTGGCGGCGGACGATCTCCCCGGCCAGGTTGGGTCCTGACACCACGGCGATCCGCTCCGGACCGGCGCCGACGACCTCGGCGATGACCTCGCTCATCAGCTTGGCGGTGCCGAGCTCGACCCCCTTCATCAGGCTGACCAGCACCGTCCCCGGGTCGATCACCCCGGCCCAGGCGGTCAGGTTGGCGCGCAGCGTCTGCGAGGGCACCGTCAGCACCGCGAACTCGGCGCCGGCGGCGGCCTCGGCCGGGTCGTTGGTCGCGGTCACCCCGGGCGGCAGCTCCAGGTCCGGGAAGTAGTCCGGGTTGGAACGGGTGCGGTTGATCGCGTCGACCAGCTCGGGACGGCGGTGCCACAGCGACACCTCGCAGCCGGCGTCGGCCAGGATCATGGCGAAGGCGGTGCCCCAGGACCCGGCTCCAAAGACGGCACAACGGGTCGTCACCGACCGGCCTCCCTCTCCTTGCGCTGTTCGGCAGCGGCGCGCTGCACGTCGAAGCGTACGGGAGGGGCCTTCTCCCCACGCAACTCCTCCAGCAGCGCGGTGATGGCGTCCATGATGACCTCGGTGGCCTCCCGCAGCACCGCCGCGGTCAGCGGCTTGCCCTCGAACGCGCTGAGGTCGACCGGCGGTCCGGCCAGCACGTGCACGGTGTGCCGGGGGAAGGGCTGGAACCTGCGGTCGCCCCGGCCGCCCTTGGCGTAGCGGGGAATGATCTCGTGTGCCCCCCACTGGGCCACCGGGATCACCGGCGCGCCGGTCATCAGCGCGACCCGGGCGGCGCCGGTCTTCGCGGTCATCGGCCAGAAGTCGGGATCGCGGGTGAGCGTGCCCTCGGGGTAGAAGGCGACGCACTCGCCCCGGTTGACGGCGTCCACGGCGGCCCGGAACGCGTTGGACGCGTCGGCGGAGCCCCGGTACACCGGAATCTGGCCCGCTCCGTGCAGGATCCGGCCGATGACCGGCACCTTGAACACCCCGGCCTTGCCCAGGAACCGGGCCGGACGGCCGGAGTCGTACTGGTAGTGGCCGTAGACCAGCGGGTCCAGGTAGGAGTTGTGGTTGACCGCGGTGATGAACCCGCCCGTGGCCGGGAAGTTCTCCATTCCACGCCAGTCGCGCCTGGTCAGCAGGAAGAGCGGAGGCTTTCCGATGGCGGCCGCGAGGCGGTACCAGAAACCGTACTTGCGGCGCGCCGCCCTGGTGCTGCTGCCGGGCACGTGCACTCCTCCTCAGCCGAATCCCTGCGGAATTCCTCGTCTTCCGGACCGCACAAGTGTCCCCCGGCCCTCTTCGGGCTGTCGAGGCACCCCTCCCCGAACCGGCAGAATGCGGTCCGTGGCCCCCTCGTCTGCGACCGTACCGCCCGCGTTCACCCTGCTGCTGCCGCTGAAACCGCCCGCGCTCGCCAAGAGCAGACTGGCCGCGGCGGTCGGTCCGCTGCGGCCCGAACTGGCGCTGGCCTTCGCGCTGGACACGGTCGCCGCGGCGCTGCGGACGCCGGGCGTGGCGCGGGTCCTGGTGGTGACGCGGGATCAGCGGGCCGGTGCCGCGCTGGCGGCCGCCGGGGCGCTGGTACTGGCCGACGAGCCGGAGGGCGGGCTGAACGCCGCGCTGGCGCACGGGGCCGCGGTGGCCAGGGCCCGGCACCGGGCCGACTGGGTGGCCGCCATCTCCGCCGACCTGCCGGCACTGCGGCCGGCCGAACTCCAGCTGGTGCTGCGGGCCGCCGCCGCACGGCCCAGGGCCTTCCTGGCGGACACCCAGCGGGTCGGCACCACGCTGCTCTCCGCCGCACCGGGCAACGCGCTCGACCCGCGCTTCGAGGGCGAGTCACGGCTGCGCCACGCGGCCTCCGGCGCGTACGAGCTGACGCTGCGCGAGGTCCCCTCGGTGCGCCGGGACGTGGACACCCCGGACGACCTCCGTGCCGCGCTGGCCCTCGGCGCCGGCCCGCACACCTCGGCACTGGCGGCCGCCGCCCTCAGCACCTGAGTGCCAGCCGGGCGGCGGGCTAAGCTGCTGGGCATGCAGGCCACCGCGTTCACCTACTCGCCCGAGACCCGTGCGGGCTCCGTGCTGCTCGACGACGGCACCCCGCTGCCCTTCGACGCCGCCGCGTTCGACGCCGGCGGCCTGCGGCTGCTGCGGCCCGGCCAGCGGGTCAGGATCGAGACCGAGGGCCAGGGGGCGGACCGCCGCGTGGTCCTGGTGACCCTGCAGACCTTCTAGCGCCGGGCGGCTTTCCCGGAACGACGTACGGGCCGGGCCCGGGGATCCCGGGTCCGGCCCGCATGCCAGCGCCCTGCGGTGGAACGGTCCTGCACCGGCTCGACTACGACTTGGCCACGCGCTTCGCGGGGGCCTTCTTCGCCGTGGTCTTCTTGGCCGCCGTGGCGGTGCCGGTGGCGGCGGTGGCCTTCTTGGCGGCGGTCTTCTTCGCCGCCGCCGTCGCCGTGGTGGCCTTCTTGGCCGCCGGACGGGTCGCCGCTGCGGTGACCGTCTTCTTGGCCGGGGACTTGACCGCCGCGGAGGTCTTCTTCGCGGTGGCGGCCTTCTTGGCCGGGGCGGTCTTGGCGGCGGTGGTCTTCTTGGCAGCCGTGGTCTTGACCGCGGTCGCCTTCACCGCGGCGGTCTTCTTGACCGCCGCCGCCTTCTTCACCGTCGCCGTGGCCTTCTTGGCGGTGGTCTTCTTGGCCGCCGCGGCCGCCTTCTTCGCCGCCGGGGAGCCGGCCGGGGCCACCATCCCGCTCTTGCCCGGGGTCAGCGAGCCCTTGGGGGCCTTCTTGACCGACGGGCCGGTCTTCGGAAGCTTCTTGGAGCCGCTGACCAGGTCCTTGAAGCCCTGACCGGGACGGAACCGCGGCACCGCGGTCTTCTTGACCTTGACCCGCTCACCCGTCTGCGGGTTGCGGGCGAACCGCGCGGAGCGGTCCACCTTCTCGAACGTGCCGAACCCCGTGACGGAGACCCGGTCTCCCGCGGTCACCGCACGGACGATGGTGTCGAGCACAGCATCCACTGCTTCTGCGGCGGCGCGACGGCCACCCAGCTGCTCGGCCACCGCTTCAACAAGCTGCGCCTTGTTCACGTCTTCCCCTTCGAAAACCGAGGCCCGGATGATTCTGTTTCGATCCGGACTTTTCGCACGTTAGGCGCGTATATACGCCATTTCAAATACCAAACGAGCGAATCACCCTTGTGTCGCAATGGATTCGGCTTTCAGGGCTTTGGTGCCAACGGGAGCGACCCGCTGTCCAGCTCGTCCGTGAATCGGGCCAACCTCCTTGCGGCCTCCGGGAGATCGCGCTTCGCCGCTTCGGTCACCAAGAGCAACGAACGGGTCAGCGCGGCCCGCGTTGGCTCCGACACGTCGAGTGCTCGCACCCGGGCGTGCGCCTCCTTCAGCCGCGCCGCGACCAGCGCGTAGAGCTCGACCAGGTCCGCCTCCACCGGCTCGCCCGGATCGGGTTCGCTGACGGGTCGGTCGGTCGGGCTCATGTACTGATTGTGCCATCTGCGGTGAGTTGCGCCGCCCGGAGCCCCAGTTCGACCTTACACAGAGTCACCAGGCCCACGACAACGGCCCCCTGATCCGGTCTCGGGACCGGATCAGGGGGCCGTGCGGCCGGGCAGTCGAAGCCGCGTCAGCCGACAGGCGTGGTACGGGGCTTGAAGCTGGGACGGGTCGCCTCGTAGGCGGCGATCTCGTCCTCCTGCCGCAGCGTGATGCTGATGTCGTCCAGGCCGTTCAGCAACCGCCAACGGACGTTCTCGTCCAGCTCGAACGGCGCATTGACGCCCTCGGCGCGGACCTCGCGGGCCTCCAGGTCCACGGTGATCTCGGCGCTGGGGTCGGCCTCGACCAGGGCCCACAGCCGCTCCACGGTCTCCTGCGGCAGGATGACCGTCAGCAGCCCGTTCTTGAGCGAGTTGCCCCGGAAGATGTCGGCGAAGCGGGACGAGATCACGGCCTGGAAACCGTAGTTCTGCAGCGCCCAGACGGCGTGCTCACGGGACGAGCCGGTGCCGAACTCGGGGCCGGTGACCAGCACCGAAGCGCCCGCGTACTGCGGCTGGTTGAGCACGAAGGCGTCATCCTTGCGCCAGGCCTCGAACAGGCCGTCCTCAAAACCGCTGCGGGTGACCTTCTTCAGCCAGTGCGCCGGGATGATCTGGTCGGTGTCCACGTTGCTGCGGCGCAGCGGGACCGCACGGCCGGTGTGGGTGGTGAACTTCTCCATGATGCTCAGACCTCCACGGTGCTGTGCTGGCTGGAAGCGTGGTCGTCGGACAGGTCGGCCGGCGAGGCCAGCCGGCCCAGCACGGCGGTGGCGGCCGCCACCTGCGGGGAGACCAGGTGGGTGCGTCCGCCCTTGCCCTGCCGTCCCTCGAAGTTGCGGTTGGAGGTGGAGGCGCAGCGCTCGCCCGGGGCCAGCTGGTCCGGGTTCATGCCCAGGCACATCGAGCAGCCCGCGTGCCGCCACTCGGCACCGGCGGCGGTGAACACCTGGTCCAGGCCCTCCTCGATCGCCTGCAGCGCGACCCGGACCGAGCCCGGGACGACCAGCATCCGCACGCCGTCGGCGACCTTGCGGCCCTCGACGATCGCGGCGGCGGCGCGCAGGTCCTCGATCCGGCCGTTGGTGCAGGAGCCGACGAACACCGCGTCGACCCGGACCTCGCGCAGCGGGGTGCCGGCGGTCAGGCCCATGTAGCGCAGCGCGTTCTCGGCGGCGATGCGCTCCTGCGGGTCCTCGAACGCGGCCGGGTCGGGGACGTCGCTGCTCAGCGGGGCGCCCTGGCCGGGGTTGGTGCCCCAGGTCACGAACGGGCTGAGCTCGGAGGCGTCGATGAACACCTCGGCGTCGAACACCGCGTCCCCGTCGGTGGCCAGGGTCTTCCAGTACGCCACCGCGGCGTCCCAGTCATCGCCGCTCGGGGCGTGGTCGCGGCCCTCCAGGTAGGCGAAGGTGGTCTCGTCCGGGGCGATCATCCCGGCCCGGGCCCCGGCCTCGATGGACATGTTGCAGACGGTCATCCGGGCCTCCATGGACAGACCCCGGATCGCCGAGCCGCGGTACTCCAGGACGTACCCCTGGCCGCCGCCGGTGCCGATCCTGGCGATCACGGCCAGGATCAGGTCCTTGGCGGTGACTCCGTCGGGCAGCTCGCCCTCGACCGTGATAGCCATGGTCTTGAATGGGGCCAGCGGCAGCGTCTGGGTCGCCAGCACATGCTCGACCTGGCTGGTGCCGATGCCGAACGCCAGCGCGCCGAAGGCGCCGTGGGTGGAGGTGTGCGAGTCACCGCAGACGACCGTGGTGCCCGGCTGGGTCAGCCCCAGCTGCGGGCCGACGACGTGGACGACGCCCTGCTCGACGTCGCCCAGCGAGTGCAGCCGGACGCCGAACTCGGCGCAGTTGGCGCGCAGCGTCTCCAGCTGCACCCGGGAGACCGGGTCCGCGATCGGCTTGTCGATGTCCAGCGTGGGGGTGTTGTGGTCCTCGGTGGCGATGGTCAGATCGGTACGGCGGACCGGGCGCCCGGCCAGCCGCAGCCCGTCGAAGGCCTGCGGGCTGGTCACCTCGTGCAGCAGGTGCAGATCGATGAAGAGGAGGTCCGGCTCGCCCTCGGCGCGCCTGACGACATGGTCGTCCCAGACCTTCTCCGCGAGTGTGCGTCCCATCACAATCCCTCCGACCGGCTGCGCGTCGGTCTACGTGTCGATTCGGCCGCCCGGCACCGCCGTCTCCGGCTGCTTCCAGGGGCTGCTGATCCCAGAGTGGCGCAGATCCCAGAAGATTGAACTTGCGTCTCGTCATCTGAGACTGCAATATCAGGGCATGGACAACTCTAGTGGCGTCGGCGTTCTCGACAAGGCTGCTCTGGTGCTGAGCGCGCTGGAGTCAGGCCCCGCAACCCTGGCCGGCCTGGTGGCCGCCACCGGACTGGCGCGGCCCACCGCGCACCGACTGGCCGTGGCACTCGAACACCACCGCCTGGTCACCCGTGACATGCAGGGCAGATTCATCCTCGGCCCACGACTCTCCGAGCTCTCCGCGGCGGCCGGCGAGGACCGGCTGCTGGCGACGGCCGGGCCGGTGCTCACCCACCTGCGCGACGTCACCGGCGAGAGCGCGCAGCTCTACCGCCGTCAGGGCGATCTGCGCATCTGCGTGGCGGCGGCGGAGCGGCTCTCCGGCCTGCGGGACACCGTGCCGGTCGGCAGCACCCTGCCGATGAAGGCCGGCTCGGCCGCGCAGGTGCTGCTCGCCTGGGAGGAGCCGGAGCGGCTGCACCGCGGCCTGCAGGGCGCCCGCTTCACCGCGACCGCCCTGTCCGGCGTCCGCCGCCGCGGCTGGGCCCAGTCGATCGGCGAGCGCGAGCCCGGCGTCGCCTCGGTCTCCGCGCCGGTCCGCGGCCCGTCCAACCGGGTGGTCGCCGCCGTCTCGGTCTCCGGACCGATCGAGCGGCTCTCGCGCCACCCCGGCCGGCTGCACGCCCAGGCCATCATCGAGGCCGCCGGCCGCCTCACCGAGGCGCTGCGCCGCGCCTGACCGGGCCGGAAGCGCTCGACAACGGCCGGGAGCCGCCGCGGGACGTCCCGCGGCGGCTCCCGGCCGTGCTGGCGCACCGGCGGCGGACCGGACCGGCCCCTCGGGCCGCAGCCGGCGTTACGGCTGGGTGGCCAGGTAGAGCACGTCGATGCCGTAGACACCGGAGACCAGGGCCGAGGCCCCCAGCACCACCCACAGGGTCCACCAGGACCGGCTCCGGGCCAGTGCCGCCGCCAGCGGGAACAGCAGCGGGAAGGCGGGGAGCAGGAAGCGGGCCAACGGGGGGTAGGGCGAGCCGTTGCCGAGCGAGATGACCAGCAGGCAGGCGCTGTAGACCATCAGCGCGACCGGCTGCCGGTGCACCAGCGTGATCGCGAAGAGCACCAGGTAACCGATCACGGTCAGCGCCTCGACCACGTTGGACAGCGACTCGGCCTGGCCGCTCAGCAGCACCTGGTTGAACCAGTGCAGGGTGGAGACCCCGCCGTCGAAGCTGGAGTTCCACGCCTTCTGGATGTGCAGGTAGCCGGTCAGCGAGCCCTGGGTCCAGCCCACGTAGAGCATGTAGCCGCCCCAGCCCAGCGGCGAGGCCAGCCCGGCCAGCAGCGGCCGGGACCAGTGCACGTCGGTGACCCTGCCGCGCCGGATCCGGTAGAGCTCCACCAGCGCGGCCACGGCCACCGCGGCGGTCACCGCCATCGCGCTCGGCCGGGTCAGCCCGGTGAGCACGCACAGGGCCCCGGCCCAGATCCAGTTCCGGGCCAGCACCGCGTACAGGGTCCAGGCGGCGAAGGCGGTGAACAGCGCCTCGGAGTAGGCCGCGTTCTCCAGGATCGCCAGCGGCAGCACCCCCCAGAGCACGGCGGCGATGACACCGGCGCGCCGTCCGTGCACCAGATCGGCGACGGCGTAGACGCCCCAGGCCGCGGCCAGTCCGGCCAGGCAGGACACCAGCACCAGCGCGGTGCCGGGGGTGAGGCCCAGGATCCGGTTCAGTGGATCGGCGAGCCAGGGGAACAGTGGGAAGAAGGCCCGCGGGGAGTAGGGGATGCCGTAGTTGCCGATGAAACCGTCGCCGACCGAGTACCCGGTCTGCACGATGCGGACGTACCAGCCCGCGTCCCAGAAGCTGCCCAGCCGGTTCAGCATGGTGGTCTGGTGCGCCGACCCGTACAGCGCGGCGATCAGCAGGCCGACCAGGCGGACCGCGGCGTAGGCCAGCAGCGCGGGCGCGGCGACCCGCAGCGACGGCCGGGTGCGGACACGCGGGCCGGTGGCTGCCGAAGAGACCGGGGTGCTGTTCAGTGTGGGTATTCGACCCTCGGACGTGGCGGCATCTACTGTCACACGATGGAAGAATAGGCCATCCTCCGGTGCGCGCACGAGCGCCGGCGCCGAGCCGGGCGGACCGCCGAAGCCGGACCCGCTAGTCCTTGGGACGGTGCCGGCCGGACAGCGTCAGCGCCCGCTGGTAGGCCCAGTACAGCAGCACCGCGGTCAGCAGCAGGCACCAGCAGACCGCGAGAGCCGCCCCGGATCCCAGGGCGAAGGCAAGCGCCGGGACCAGGATGACCGGGCCGGCCGCGTACCAGGCCAGGAAGAGGAACGGGCCCATGCCGCCGCCCCCGCCGGGGGTGTACATCAGTTCCTGGCGGGACGGCCCGCGGCAGGCGTTGACCATCGCCGCCGCCGTCATCGGCAGCGCCGCCAGCGGCGCGCACCACACCGCGGCACCCGCGCCGAGCAGCGTCGCGAGAGCCGCGCCGACCACCCCGAACAGCACCGAGGCCAGCGCCGGGACCACGGCATGACGCAGCATCAGCTGCCCGTACGGGTACGGCGACCAGCCGGCCCGGCGGGGGTCGTCGGCCTCGACCCGGGCGGGCTCGGCGAGCTGTGCCGCGGCCAGGTAGCCGAGGGCCGCCGCGAGCGCGGTGAGCAGCACCCGGTCCGCACCGCCGGCCTTCGCGGCGGGGTCGGCGAGCAGCAGCGCGGGCGCGGCGAACAGCACCGCGCGGCCGAACCGCGACGGCGCGCGGAGCAGCGCGGTCAGGTCCCGCCACGGCACGGCCAGCCAGGCCACGGTGGGCGGCGGGATCCGCAGCGTGATCCGCCGGGAGCGCTGCCCCGCCTGGGCCAGCACCAGCCGGGCGGAGCGCAGTTCGGCGGTGCGCAGCGCGGCGGCGACCCCGGCCGCGGCGCGGGCCCGCTGGCGCAGCACGGTGAGCGGGATCCCGGCGGCGGCCCGGTGGGCCAGCGCCACCGCCGCCACGGTGAGCAGCAGCAGCGGCAGCAGCGCCAGCCGGCCGCCGGCCACGGCCGCCGAGGTGGGGCTGAGCCCGACCAGCGCGGGCCAGCCCCAGGGGCCGGACCACATCTCGGCCCGCTCCAGCAGGGTGTTCCGGTGGCCCAGACCGGCGGCCACGCTCTGCACGGCGAGCAGCAGCACCAGTACCGCGAGCACCGGGGTGAGCCGGCGCACCCAGCGTGCCGCCCCGGCGAAGCGCTCCACGGCGACGGCGGCCGAGGTCGCCAGCAGCGGTACGCAGACCCCGCCGACCAGCGCCCAGCCGAAGGCGGGCAGGAAGCCGGTGCGGTCCATCAGTCCGATCGCCACACCTGCCGCCGCGGCCGCCAGCACCCCGGGGACCAGCGCTATCGCGCAGGACACCCAGAACCAGGGCCGCAGCACCCGGGCCGGACGTACGGGTTGGGCCAGCAGCCAGTCGACGGTGGCGCGCGGGGCCACCACCGGGCCGCGCCACAGCGCGTCCCTGGCGACCACCAGGATCAGTCCCAGGCCGAGCGCGGTCACCCCGGACGGCAGCGCGGCCAGCAGCTGCCGGTCGTGGCCGCTGTAGTCCGCGCCCAGCGAGGCATGCGTGAACAGGCCGAGCGAGAACATCCCGCCCCAGGCGAAGACCACCATCACACCGCAGTACACGGCGTAGCCGATCTGCCCGGCCCGGGAACGGCGGTGCGGTGCGCGCAGGGCGCGCAGCAGCGCCAGGGTGTCGCCGGTCCAGTCCTCGACCGGGCCGCCGGCGTCGGGGCGGTCGGCGTCCTGGCTCTGAGCGTCCTGGCTGTCGGCGTCCTGGCTGTCGCCGTCGGGCCCGTCCGCGGTGGCGCCGCCGGAGGCCGCCGTCACGCTCACCGGGTGCGCCCGGGGGCGGCCACGGTGACCGGGAAGGCGGTCGGCAGCACGTCCTGCGGTGCGCCCTGGGCCAGCAGTACGCCGTCCTCCAGCAGCACCACCCGGTCCGCCACCGACATCGCCAGGTCCGGGTGGTGGGTGGCCAGCAGCACCGCGACGCCGTCGGCGAGTTCGGCCCTGAGCAGGTCGGCCAGCTTCTGCCGGGCGCCGGGGTCGAGCCGCTGCTCGGGCTCGTCCAGGATCAGCAGGTCGCGCGGCCGGACCAGGGCGCAGGCCAGCAGCAGCGACTGGAGCTGGCCCGAGGAGAGCGAGTCGGGCAGTGCGTCGGCGTGCTCGGCCAGGCCGCGGTCGTCGAGCGAGCGGTCGACCCAGTGCAGCGGGTCCTCCACGCCGTGGGCGACCGCGACCAGGGCCAGGTGCTCACGCACCGTCAGATCGGGATAGCAGGCGGAGAGGTCCCCGACCACGGCGACCCGGGCGCGGACCGCGGGGTCGTTCTCGTCCATCGGCGTTCCGTCCAGCCGGACGCTGCCGCTGGTGGGGGTGTCCCGGCCGGCCGCCAGCCGCAGCATGGTCGACTTGCCGGAGCCGTTGTGGCCGACCAGCGCGACGCACTCGCCGGCGGCCAGGTCGAGGTCAATCGGCTGCAGCGCCATCCGGCCGCCGTAGCGGCGGCTGACCTGCTTCAGCGCCAGCAGGGGCGGCCGTGCCGCCCGGTTTCCCCTGGTTGTTGCTGCGCCCTTAGCCATGCCCGCTGCCGGCCTCTCACGATCACAATGTGCGCCGAAACGACAAAAGGCCCTTGCGGGCCTCTGTACTAGCGCTGGGGTACCAGGACTCGAACCTAGACTAACTGAACCAGAATCAGCCGTGCTGCCAATTACACCATACCCCAAGGGGATTCAACCGGTCACCCAGGTGAACACTCCGGGGAGAACACTACCTGATCAGAGCGCGTTTCCCTACCGGGGATGCGGCAGCGGGGTGAGAGACGACCGAAGGCCCCCGGCGCGGAGCCGGGGGCCTTCGGTTCACGTACCCCCGACCGGATTCGAACCGGCGCTACTGCCGTGAGAGGGCAGCGTGCTAGGCCGCTACACAACGGGGGCAAGCTTTGGTGATCCCGCTTCTTCGCCTCGGAGAATTGTCGTTCCGATGGTGAGGGTGAAGGATCTGGTACCCCCGACCGGATTCGAACCGGCGCTACTGCCGTGAGAGGGCAGCGTGCTAGGCCGCTACACAACGGGGGCGTGTCCAACTTGTGTTACTGCGTACCCCCGACCGGATTCGAACCGGCGCTACTGCCGTGAGAGGGCAGCGTGCTAGGCCGCTACACAACGGGGGCTTGATCTTACGCTGGGGTACCAGGACTCGAACCTAGACTAAATGAACCAGAATCACTCGTGCTGCCAATTACACCATACCCCATCGGCTGTCCAGGTGATCTTGGTGAGAGTTTCTGGTTCTCTCCCCGTCCCTCCCGGGCGGCGCAACAAGAAGAACATTACCCGATGGGAGGCACCGCTCCAAAATCGATAACCTCCAGCACTCCTGGCAGCTCAGCGAGGGTGCTGATGCGGTGCACCCCCGGGGGCGGCGGCTGGGTGCCCCGCGCGGCACGGTCCAGCCAGACGCCGTGCAGGCCGGCGTCCCTGGCGCCGAGGGCGTCGACGTCCAGCTTGTCGCCGACGTAGACGACCTGCTCCGGGGGCAGGCCGAGGGCGGCGCAGCCGGCCAGGAAGGCCCCGGCGGCGGGCTTGGCGCAGCCGATGTCGTCGGAACAGACCAGCGCGGAGAAACGGCGCCGCAGGCCCAGCCGCTTGAGCTTGCGGTGCTGGTGCCGGGTGCTGGAGTTGGACAGCAGCCCGTGCGCGTAGCGGTCGGACAGCGCGTCCAGGGCCGGCACCACATCGGGGAACAGCCGCCAGTACGACTCGTAGCAGCGGACGTAGCGCCGGAACCAGACGTCGGCGGCGCGCCGTCCCGGCACCGGCCGGTCCAGCCGGCCCAGGAAGCTGCGGACCCGGACCCGGCGCTGCTCCTGGAAGCTCAGTTCGCCGGACAGGAACCGGGCGTAGGCCGCCTCCATGTCCTCCGTCCACAGACCGAGGGCCTGCTCCGGCGAGTCGAACTCGCCGAGCAGGCCCTCGGTGGTGAGGTGCAGCAGGACTCCGGCGCGTTCCGCTCCCGAGTAGTCGAAGATCGTGTCGTCGATGTCCCAGAGCACGCCCGATATCCCCATGGGGATCAGTCTTTCACCAGTTCCAGCGCCGCGCCCAGACGGCGCAGGGTCTCCTCGCGGCCGAGCAGTTCCATCGACTCGAACAGCGGCGGCGACACCCGGCGGCCGGTGACCGCGACCCGCAGCGGGGTGAAGGCGAACTTGGGCTTGATGCCGAGGCCGTCGACCAGGGCCTCGCGCAGGGTGGCCTGGATGTCGTCGGGGTCGAAGCCCTCCAGCGCGGTCAGCGCCGTGATGCTGGCCTCCAGCACCGGGCGGGCGTCGGCGGTGAGCACCTTCTCCGCGTCGGCCGGGTCGAGGGTGAAGTCCTCGGGCGCGACGAAGAGGAAGCCGAGCATGGCGACGACCTCGCCGAGCACCACCATCCGCTCCTGGGTCAGCGGCGCGGCGGCGATCAGCAGGTCGAGCTGCGCGTCACCGGGGCCCTCGGCCGGGAACAGCCCGGCCGCGGTGAGGTACGGGACCAGCCGGCGGACGAACTCGGCGGGCGCCAGCGCACGCAGGTGCTCGGCGTTGATGTGCTCGGCCTTCTTCAGGTCGAAGCGCGCCGGGTTGGCGTTCACCCGGTCGATGTCGAAGGCGGCGACCAGCTCGTCCATGGAGAACAGGTCCCGGTCGTCGGTCAGCGACCAGCCCAGCAGGGCAAGGTAGTTGAGCAGACCCTCGGGCAGGAAGCCGCGCTCGCGGTAGAGGTTGAGCGAGGCCTGCGGGTCGCGCTTGGACAGCTTCTTGTTGCCCTCGCCCATGACATAGGGGAGGTGGCCGAAGCGCGGGGTGAGCCCGGCTCCGACACCGATCTCGGCCAGCGCGCCGTAGAGCGCGATCTGGCGCGGGGTGGAGGAGAGCAGGTCCTCGCCGCGCAGCACGTGGGTGATCCCCATCAGCGCGTCGTCCACCGGGTTGACCAGGGTGTAGAGCGGGGCGCCGTTGGCCCGGACGATGCCGTAGTCCGGCACGTTGTCCGGGGTGAAGGTCAGCTCGCCGCGCACCAGGTCGGTGAAGGTGATCGCGTGGTCGGGCATCCGGAAGCGGACGATCGGGGTGCGCCCCTCCGCCGTGTACCCGGCGACCTGCTCGGCGCTCAGGTCCCGGCAGTGGCCGTCGTAGCCGGACGGGAGTCCGGCCGCGCGGGCGGCGTCACGACGGGCGTCGAGCTCCTCGGTGGAGCAGTAGCAGTGGTACGCGTGGCCGGTGTCGAGCAGCCTGGCGGCGACGTCGGCGTAGATGTCCATCCGCTGCGACTGCCGGTACGGCGCGTGCGGGCCGCCGACCTCCGGGCCCTCGTCCCAGTCGAAGCCCAGCCAGCGCATGGCCTCCAGCAGCTGGTTGTAGGAGTCCTCGGAGTCGCGGGCCGCGTCGGTGTCCTCGATCCGGAAGACCAGCGTGCCGCCGTGGTGGCGGGCGAAGGCCCAGTTGAAGAGGGCGGTGCGGACCAGGCCGACGTGCGGGTTCCCGGTCGGGGAGGGACAGAAGCGGACCCGGACGGTCGGGTCGAGCTCGCTGGTGGAGTTAGCCACGCTTGATCACCCTGTTGGTGAGAGTGCCGATGCCTTCGATGGAGACGGCGACCTCGTCGCCGACGTTCAGGGGTCCGACACCCGCGGGGGTGCCGGTGAGGATGACGTCGCCCGGGAGCAGCGTCATGGCCTCGGAGATGTGCACGATCAGGTCGGCGACCGAGCGCACCATCTGCGAGGTGCGCCCGGCCTGCCGCAGTTCGCCGTTGACGGTGCAGGTGACCGCGAGGTCGGCCGGGTCCAGCTCGGTCTCGATCCAGGGGCCGAGCGGGCAGGAGGTGTCGAAGCCCTTGGCCCGGGCCCACTGGCCCTCGCGCTGCTGCACGTCGCGCGCGGTCACGTCGTTGGCGCAGGTGTAGCCGAAGATCACCTCGGACACCCGGTCGTGCGGGACCTCCCGGCACATCCGGCCGATCACCACGGCCAGCTCGGCCTCGTACTGGACGTCGGAGGAGAACGGCGGGTAGGCGATGTTCTCGGTGGGGCCGATCACCGCGGTGGAGGGCTTGAAGAAGGTGAGCGGGACCTCGGGGATCTCGTGGCCCAGTTCGGCGGCGTGCGCGGCGTAGTTGCGGCCGACCGCCACGATCTTGTTCGGCAGCATCGGCGGCAGCAGCCGGACCTCGCCGACGGGCAGGGTCTGACCGGTGGGCTGGAGCTCGCCGAACGGATGGCCGGTCAGGACGTGCAGGGTGAGCGTCTCCGGCTGGGCGGCGTCGCCCTCGACAACGCCGAAGGAAACGGTCCCCTCGCTGGAAAACCTGGCGATACGCACGGTGGCTGCTGTCCCCTCGGACTCGCGGATGGATCCCCGCCAGCCTATCGGCAGGGACGCCGAAGGCCCTGCCGATAACGCCGTGGGCGCCATCTGGGCAGGGCCTTCGTGGTCCGGGCCTTCGTGGTCCGGCCGGTGCGGTCCGGAGCCGCCGCGGGTCAGACCGTCGCGGGGACCGGGGCGACCATGAGGTTGGTGCGTCGCGGGTTGGCGGTCTGCAGCGGCAGCTCGATCTGCTGCTGGGCGGACGCGCGCAGCGCGGGCGCGCCGTCTGCGGGCAGGGAGGCGAGAGTCGTCCGGCGCGGGTTGGCGGTCGGACGGAAGCTCATCGTCGTCTTGGTGGACACGCGGACTACCTCACTGTGGGCGGAACGGGGACGGGGTCGGACTGTCCAGAAACTGCAAAACTGCACCAACAGGATCTCATTCCACACCGGACCCGCTGCGCACTACCCGATCACCTGTGAGTTTCCTCACTTTTGGCGCAGGAAGTTCCGACAGTTACGACATTGTGCCCTGGTCCGACAAAGCGACAACCGGAGCAGACCGGACAAATTTGTCACTCGGCGTCACCTCGCCACACAGGCTATCGAACATCCACTGTCCGAAAGGTGCTGTTTCCCCGGGGGGTGGTCGCACGCACCGTCAGTGACCGGATGCGCTCCGTAGCCGTTGCAACTACCCTGTGTCGCCCCTTGTTGCTGGTCCGGCACTGTGCTGGAATGCCACGGACCGCCGAAGGACACCCCTTCACTGCGCTACTGCCAGCGCCGGGGCCCACTCCACGGCGGCACAAGGGCACTTCCAGGGTCCGCACCAACGGATCCGCGCCCGCCCGAAACTCGACACCGTCCTGTCCGCGTTCTCGCGGGGGACGCCTGGTCCAGAGGTTGCGACGCTAGTGCAGGGACGTATCAAGAGGGGTGGCGGCGGCCCGGGCGACTCGGCGGACCGCGGAAAGACCAACCGCCAGCAGCCGGCACCGACCGCTCCCCCCAGCGCGGACGCGGGCCGGGGCACCGACGCGACGACGGGCGGCCGCCAGTCGACGGCCGACGCCGCCAAGGCCCGAATAGGACGGCTCACGCCGACCCGGGTCACCGGCATGCGCCGGTACGCCCTCAGCAACTGGCGTATCCGTACCCGACTCACCGCCCTGCTGGTGCTCCCGGTGATCGCGGCCATCGTGCTCGGTGGCTTCCGTATCCAGCAGTCGCTGCAGACCCAGCAGCAGCTCGCGAACGTGTCCCAGCTCGGTCTGGTGGCCGCCTCGGCCACCGACCTGGCCACCGCGCTCGAGGACGAGCGCGACACCATGGCCGGGCTGATCACCGACAACCCGAACGACCCCACCCAGGACCCGGTCGTCGCGGCGCAGAAGCTCACGGACACGAGGAAGACGGGCTTCACCAACCTGGTCGACTCGATCGACCGCAGCAGCCTGCCCGGCAACGGCGTCGACATCCTGACCATCGAGCAGAGCCTCGACGACCGCCTCGCCATCCGCACCCACGCGTTCCGCAACGGAGCCGACGCCGGGTCGCTGCAGACGGTCCAGGCCTACGACGGACTGATCACCCCGCTGCTGACGCTGAGCCAGGACCTGGCCCTGGCCTCGTCCAACTCGCAGCTGATCCAGACCACCCGTGCGCTGCAGGAGTTCTCCAAGTGGAAGGAGGACATGTCCATCATTCGCGCGACGGTCAGCGCCGGACTTGCCTCCAGGCCGCAGAACCTGACCGCGGGCGACAAGGCCTACGCGCTGGCGGCGTTCAACGACGCCACCGCGCGCCAGACCGCCTTCACCGACCTGTACGGCTCGCTGCCGGCGAAGTACCTGATCGGCAGCTGGACCAGCAACACCAACATCCAGCGGACCTACGCGTTCACCAACAGCCTGCTGAACTCGCCGGACCCCGGATTCAGCTCCTTCCAGCAGAGCGAGATCCCGGCCTTCCGTGACTGGGACGGTGAGGCCACCACCCAGATCAACGCGATGCGCCTCGACGAGAGCACCCTGGTCTCCGCGCTGAACACGCAGACCAACACGCTGCGCAGCCAGGCCCAGAGCGACGCCATCATCAACGCCGTGCTGATCGCACTGGTCCTGCTGGTCGCCGTGGCCGGCGCCGCCCTGGTGGCGCGCTCCATGGTGCGCACCCTGAACAAGCTGCAGATGGCCGCCGAGGACGTCGCCGAGCACCGGCTGCCCGACCTGGTCCGCACGCTCTCCGAGTCGGACCCGCAGGACGTGGACACCTCGGTCGCGCCGATCGGGATCAACACCACCGACGAGATCGGCCACGTGGCCCGCGCGTTCGACCAGGTCCACGCGCAGGCGGTGCGCCTGGCCGCCGAGCAGGCCCTGCTGCGAGGCAACATCAACGCGATGTTCACCAACCTCTCGCGCCGCTCCCAGGGCCTGATCCAGCGCCAGCTGTCGATGATCTCCGAGCTGGAGAGCCGCGAGGCCGACCCGGACCAGCTGGCCAGCCTCTTCAAGCTGGACCACCTCGCCACCCGTATGCGCCGTAACGGTGAGAACCTCCTGGTCCTCGCCGGTGAGGACCCGGGCCGACGCTGGACCCGCCCGGTGCCGCTGGTCGACGTGCTCCGCGCCGCCGCCTCCGAGGTGGAGCAGTACGAGCGCATCGAACTGGCCTCGGTGCCCACCGCCGACGTGGCCGGACGAGTCGTCAACGACCTCGTCCACCTGCTCGCCGAGCTGCTGGAGAACGCCACCTCGTTCTCCAGCCCGCAGACCCGGGTCCGGGTCACCGGTCACGCGCTGCCGGACGGCCGGGTGCTGGTCGAGATCCACGACACCGGCATCGGCCTCTCCCCCGACGACCTCGCCGAGATCAACGAGCGACTGGCGAACCCGCCGGTGGTGGACGTCTCCGTCTCCCGCCGCATGGGCCTCTTCGTGGTCGGTCGACTCTCGCTGCGTCACGGCATCCGGATCCAGCTGCGCCCCAGCGACTCCGGCGGCACCACCGCGCTGGTCATGCTGCCGGTGGACGTCACCAACGCGGCCGAGCGCCGCGGCGGTGCCGCTCCGCAGGGCGGCCCGCAGCGCGGCGGCCAGGGCGGACCGCAGGTCCGCGGCCCGGAGCAGCGCAACGCGATGCCCCAGGCCCCCGGTCGCACCCCGCTGAACGGCGGCCCGACCGGCGGTCCCTCGGCCCGCCCCTCGCTGCCCCCGCAGCCGGCGCCCGCCCCGCAGGGCCCGCAGCCGTCCCAGTCCTCGCCGTCCGCGCAGTCCTCGCAGCAGCCCGGCCTGCCGCGCCGCGGCGGCAGCCCGTCGCTGCCGCCGGCCGGCACCGACCCGTTCGGCGACCCGCAGCCGCCGCAGCAGCGGCCGCGCCGCGAGCAGCCGCAGAACGCGGCCCAGAACGCCCCGCAGGACCCGGCCGCAGGCTTCGGTGCGGACGGCGGTCGCGGCCAGAACCCGCTGCCGGTCCGCGGCCAGAGCCAGGACCCGCAGGGCTTCGCCCCCGGCGGCCGCGGCGACCAGGGCCGTGGCTTCGGCTCCGACACCGGCCAGACACCGGGCTTCAGCCCGGACAGCGGCCAGACCCCGGGCTTCGGCCCGGACGCCGGGCGCGGGCCGGGCCGTGGCGCCGGACCGGACTTCGGTCCCGGCACGGGCGGGCCGCAGCGCTCGCCGCGTCCGCAGCAGCCGACCCCGCCGCCGGCCGCGCCGATGGAGGAGCACGCGCTCTGGGCCGAGCAGCCCCAGCACGGTTCCCCCGCCGGGCGTCCGCAGCCGGTGGACACCCCGGACGGCACCCTGCAGTTCGCCCGTCCGCACTTCGACGACGAGTCGCAGCCCCGTCCGGCAACACCGCAGCCGCTGCCGCCGCGTCCGGTCGCTCCCCAGCAGCTGACCGGCCAGCACGGCCAGCAGCCCACCGGGCAGCTGCCGACCGGCCCGCAGGCCGGCGGACAGCCGTACGCCGGCCAGCAGTTCCCGGGGCAGCAGGGCCCCGGCCAGCAGTTCTCCGGGCAGCAGCCGCAGGCCCCCACGCCCGCGCTGCCGGTCCTGGCGCAGAACCCGATGGCGCAGAACCCGATGGCGCAGACGGCGATGTCCCAGGCCGCGGACGCGGCGAACCACCCGCTGACCCGGGCGCTTCCGCCGTCCGAGTCCGGTTCGGGCAGCTCGCCGATCTTCGAGGCCATGGAGTCCAACTGGTTCCGCAGTGGCCGCGCCGACCGCATGCGCGCGGTTCAGGTCTACGGCGACGGGCAGAACGCCCAGAACCCGCAGGCCGCCGCGCCCGCCCCGGCGCAGCCCGCCGCGCCGGTGGCACCGCAGCGCCCGCTGCCGGTGCAGGCGCAGTCCGCGGACCCGTTCGCCGCCTCCGGACCGGTCGCCCCGGCGCAGCCGCAGGCTCCGTTCGGTACCCCGCCGCGCCGGCAGCAGCCGGAGCGCGGGTTCGGTGAGGGCGCGCCCTCCGGCGCCACCGCGGCCTCGGTGCCGTGGCGGGCCTCCGCCAACGACGAGGTCTGGCGGCGCGCGGAGCAGGTGCGCGAGCCCAGCGCCGGCGGCGTGCTGCCGTCCGGTCTGCCGCGACGGGTGCCCCAGGCCAACCTGGTGCCCGGTCAGGCGGAGTCCGCCCCGGCGGACGGCCCCCAGGTCTCCCGCTCCCCCGAGGAGGTCCGCGGCCGGCTCACCAACCTGCGCCGTGGCATCCAGCAGGGTCGCCAGGCAGGAACGGGCAACCCGAACCAGGCCGGCCCGAATCAGGGCAACGGCCCGTACGGCACCAACCCCCAGGAGCGCTGAGCCAGATGAGCCAGATGTCCCAGGCTGCACATAATCTGAACTGGTTGATCACCAGCTTCGTGGACAACACCCCCGGGGTGTCGCACACGGTGGTGGTGTCCGCCGACGGTCTCCTGCTGGCCATGTCCGAGGGCTTCCCCCGCGACCGCGCCGACCAGCTCGCCGCCGTCGCCTCCGGTCTCACCTCGCTCACCCAGGGCGCCTCGCGGATCTTCGAAGGCGGCCGGGTCACCCAGACCGTCGTCGAGATGGAGCGCGGCTTCCTCTTCATCATGGCCGTCTCCGACGGCTCCTCCCTCGCCGTCCTGTCCTCCCCGGACAGCGACATCGGCCTGGTCGGCTATGAGATGGCCCTCCTGGTCGACCGTGCCGGGGACGTCCTGACGCCGGCGCTGCGCGCCGAGCTCCAGGGCAGCCTGCTGCACTGACCGTTCGCACCACCCCGCTGTTCCAGCACCGACGATTGACGGCCCCTCACTTCAATCACCCAGCCGCGGAGAGGCACGACGGACCGCTGCAGCACAAGGAGGACAGATGACCCCGCCCCAAGGCTCCGGTCCGTACGGCAGTAGTGGGTACAGCGGCGCGCAGCAGCCGCTGGTGCGCCCCTACGCGATGACCGGTGGCCGGACCCGTCCGCGCTACCAACTGGCGATCGAGGCGCTGATCTCCACCACCTCACAGGCCGACCGGGCCGGGACGCTGCTCCCGGAGCACTCCCGGATCGTCCAGCTCTGCCGTGAGGTCAAGTCCGTCGCCGAGGTCTCGGCGCTGGTGCCCATGCCGCTCGGCGTGGCCCGGATCCTCGTCGCCGACCTGGCCGAAGCCGGCCTGGTCGCCATCCACCAACCGGCAGCCGCCTCCGAGTCCGGCGGCACTCCGGACGTCACACTGCTCGAAAGGGTGCTCAGTGGACTACGCAAGCTCTAGGCCCGCGGCGCCCTACGGGGCTGCGCCTCCCACCGCGACCCGCGCCACCACCTCGGCGAAGATCGTCGTGGCGGGTGGCTTCGGCGTCGGCAAGACCACCCTGGTCGGCGCCGTCTCCGAGATCAACCCGCTGCGCACCGAGGCCGTGATGACCTCGGCCTCGGCCGGCATCGACGACCTGACGCACGTCAGCGGGAAGACCACCACCACGGTCGCCATGGACTTCGGGCGTATCACCCTGGACGAGGACCTGATCCTCTACCTCTTCGGCACCCCCGGCCAGGACCGCTTCTGGTTCATGTGGGACGACCTGGTCCGCGGCGCCATCGGCGCCGTCGTCCTGGTCGACACCCGCCGCCTCGCCGACTGCTTCCCCGCCATCGACTACTTCGAGAACAGCGGCCTGCCCTTCGTCGTCGCCCTCAACGCCTTCGACGGAAGCCAGACGCACAACCCCGAAGAAGTCCGCGAAGCACTCCAACTCGGCCCCGACACCCCCGTCATCACCACCGACGCCCGCCGCCGCGACAGCGCCAAGTCCGCACTCATCACCCTCGTCGAACACGCCCTCCTCGCCCGGCTCCGGTGAACGCGCGGTAACGGGGCGTCTTCCGGAACCGGCGGTTGCATAACGGTTGGACACGCAATTCCTTCACCGGAGTCACGTGAGGTGAGCACATGCACACGCAGTGCCCACCAAAGCAGGCGCATTCGCCACAGCTGGGGCCTTATGTCCCTTTTATTGTCAGGACGCGGGTCCTCCGCAGGTGTTTGGCCCGTACACCGCGTACGTGCTGAAATTCCAGCGATCCGCGCAGATCTGTAGCACGTTCAGAAATGGCCGCCCCGGCCGAGAGGTTGTTGTCGAGTGAGGCAGAAGCAGGCAGACCCCAGCGCCAGTACTGCGCCCGATGTCCGGCCGGTCGGCCGGTTCTCCCTGCGCAACCGTCGCCTGCCCACCAAGCTGGTGGTCACGCTGCTGATCCCGGTGGTGCTCGCGCTCACCTTCGGCGCGCTCCGGGTGCAGAGCTCCTACACCACCTGGCAGTCGGCCTCGGACGCCGAGAAGACCGCCCGCCTGGTCGGTGCCGCGACCGACGTCACGCAGAGCCTGGACCAGGAGCGCGACCTCTCCGTCGAGCCGCTGGTGACCGGCCAGGGCGTCACACCGGCGGTCCAGGCGCTGCGGACCGCCACCGACGCGAGCATCGCCGCCTTCAACACGCTGGCCGCGAGCGCGCCGAACACCGGACACCTGCAGGCGCGGCTGAAGCTCGCCACCCAGCAGCTGGCCAACCTCAAGCAGCTGCGCAACGCCACCTACGACGCCCCCGGCGTGGTGACCGAGGAGGGCTACTCCAGCCTGCTCTCCGCGATGCAGGCACTGGACAACGAGCTCGGCTACGCCGGCGGCGGCAGCAACGGCGCCGGCGCCAACATCACCTCCGACGCCCGTTCGATCTACGCGATCACGCTGGCCAAGGACGCGGTGTCGGTCAACCGCTCCATCGGGATGCACCTGCTGCTGCAGAAGAACGTCCCGATGACCTCCTCCGGCCGGCAGACCCAGGTGGTCCGTGTCTTCGGCTACCTGTTCCTGCAGAACGTCGCCCAGGAGGAGTTCACCAGCGCCGCCGACCCGGCCATCGTGCAGGAGCTGCAGGCCGCGCTGGCCACGGCCACCCAGCAGGGGCAGGCGGCGGTACAGCAGGCCGCCGCCCAGGCCAAGGCCGCCGGGCAGTCGTTCACCCCGCCGCCGGACATCCCGACGATGGTCAACGACATCAGCGCGGAGATGACGCCGAAGCAGCTGGAAGCCGCCGGGGTCACCCCGGCGAACTGGATGGCCGCCAACACCCTTGAGTTCAACGCCATCCGCGCCGTCGAGAAGAACCTGACCGCGCAGGCGGTCCAGCACTCGGCGGACGCCGCGAACTCCGCCCGCACCGGCATGATCCTCGATGCCGCGATCACCCTGGCCGCGCTGCTGCTCGCCGCGCTGGTCACCACCGTGGTCGCCCGCTCGATGATCCAGGGCATGCGGACGCTGCGCGACTCCGCCCAGGAGATCGCCTCCACCCGGCTGCCCGACCTGGTCCAGCGGCTCTCCAAGACCGACCCGGACCGGGTGGACACCACCGTGCGTCCCATCCCGATCGACGGCAGGGACGAGATCGGTGAGGTGGCCCGGGCCTTCGACGACGTCCACCGCGAGGCCATCCGGCTCGCCTCCGAGCAGGCCATGCTGCGGGGCAACGTCAACGCGATCTTCACCAACCTCTCCCGCCGCAGCCAGGGCCTGATCGAGCGCCAGCTCGGCCTGATCACCGAGCTGGAGAACAACGAGGCGGACCCGGACCAGCTGGAGAACCTGTTCAAGCTGGACCACCTGGCCACCCGTATGCGCCGCAACGGCGAGAACCTGCTGGTCCTCGCCGGCGAGTCGGCCGGCCGCGAGTGGAACGACCCGATCCCGCTGGTGGACGTGCTGCGCGCGGCCGCCTCCGAGGTGGAGCAGTACGAGCGCATCGAGCTCAGCGGCATCCCGGAGACCGACGTGGTCGGCCCGGCGGTCACCGACATCGTGCACCTGCTCGCCGAGCTGCTGGAGAACGCCACCACCTTCTCCAGCCCGCAGACCCGGGTCCGGGTCACCGCCACCCGCCTTCCGGACCACCGGGTTCTGATCGAGATCCACGACAAGGGCATCGGCCTCACCGCCGAGGACTTCGCCGGGATCAACAACAAGCTCGCCGACCCGCCCACGGTGGACGCCTCGGTGTCCCGGCAGATGGGTCTGTTCGTGGTCGGCCGGCTGGCCGAGAAGCACGGCATCCGGGTCCAGCTGCGGCCCTCCGGCGAGTCGGCCGGCACCACCTCGCTGGTGATGGTCCCGGACCACCTCACCCAGCTGCCGCGGCCCGCCGAGCCCGAGGAGCAGTTCACCGTCTCGCGGATCTACGGCGAGCCCGAGCCCGGCGCCTTCGGCGGCCCCGACGGCGCCCGCAGCGCCAGCGAGCTGGGCTTCGACGACAGCCGCTACGACCGGCAGCTGACCGGCCAGGAGCCGGCCGCCGCGGCCGGTCTGGGCCGGTCCCCCCGGCTGGAGCAGCGCCGCGGCCCGGTGGCCCCGGCGCTGGAGACCGGCCCGCAGGCCGTCCCCGCCGCGCCGGAGCCCCAGCAGCCCGCGGCGCAGGCCTACAACGCCGGGGCCTACGCCCCGGAGCCGTACACCGAGCAGCCCGCAGCGCAGGCCTACCACGCCGAGGGCTATCCGGAGACCGGCTACCAGCAGGCCCCGCCGACCCCCGACTACGGTGCCGACTTCGACCGCAACTTCGGTCTCCCCTACGCCGCCGCCGCTGAATACCAGACAGGCAGCCAGACAGGCGGCCAGGCGGGCGGCCAGGGCGGCGCCCAGGCCCCCGGCCGGCCGGCCGGCGCCGGGCGGGACTTCGACGGGTTCGACGGCTTCAACTCGTCCACCCCGTCCTACCCGGCCCCCGACGCCTCGTACGAGGCCGGGCGCTACACCGCCGCGCACTTCGAGTCCGCCGACCCCGGCTACGGCCGGCCGCAGGACCCGTACCAGCCCGAGCAGCAGTACGGCCACCCGTACTACGCGGAGGAGCCGCAGTCCGCGGCACCGGTGGCCGAGCAGCCGGTGGCCTTCCAGCCGCACACCCCGCCGGCGCTCCCGCAGCGTCCGACCCCCGTGCCCTCCCCCGGCGCGAACGGGTCCGGCGGCAGCGGCTCCGGCAGCGCGCTGCCGCAGCGCCGTCCGGGCCAGGCCCTGGGCGGACGCGCCATCGGCGACCGCGCGGCCGGCGAGCGCCCCAACTGGTTCACCGGTGCCCGCGAGGACGAGGGCGAGCAGGCCCCGGCCTTCCCGCCCGCCACACCCTTCGCGGCTCCCCCGGCCTCCGGACCCCTCGTCGGCGACACCACCGCCGCCGGGCTTCCCCGACGGATCCCGCGGCAGAACCTGCTGCCGGGTAACGTTCAGGAAGTCGGTGGCACCCAACAGACTGCCGCCGCACCCCAGTTGTCCCGTTCCCCGGAGGAGGTCCGCGGCCGGCTCACCAATCTGCGCCGCGGCATCCAGCAGGGACACAGCGTCGGCGACACCCCCTCCCCCGACCAGCACGGCAGCACCGATCTCTTCGGCGGCCCGAACCATCCGGAGCGTTAGCAGTGAGTCAGATGTCCCAGGCGGCACAGAACCTGAACTGGTTGATCACCAACTTCGTGGACAACACCCCCGGGGTGTCGCACACGGTGGTGGTGTCCGCCGACGGTCTCCTGCTGGCCATGTCCGAGGGCTTCCCCCGCGACCGCGCCGACCAGCTCGCCGCCGTCGCCTCCGGTCTCACCTCGCTCACCCAGGGCGCCTCGCGGATCTTCGAAGGCGGCCGGGTCACCCAGACCGTCGTCGAGATGGAACGCGGTTTCCTCTTCATCATGGCCGTCTCCGACGGCTCCTCCCTCGCCGTCCTGGCCTCCCCGGACAGTGACATCGGATTGGTCGGGTACGAGATGGCGCTCCTGGTCGACCGCGCCGGTACGGTGCTCACCCCGGCACTGCGCGCGGAACTCCAGGGCAGCCTGCTGCACTGACCGTTCGCACCACCGACCGCTCCACCGCACGGCCTGTTCGTCCGCTCCACCCGCTCGTCAGCTTCACCCCGCAGTTCGCCCCGTACGTTCCACTGTGAGGAGGAACCGTGACACCGCCCGAGGACCAGAACGGCCAGTACGGAGCCGGCTATCCCGGTACAGGTCATGACGCGTTCGGCGGTCCCGGCGGCGGTTACGCCTCTGGGTACCCCGCCTATCCCGGTCAGGACCAGCAGGACCCGCAGCGGAACGGCTACGGGGAGCCCCTGTACCAGGAGTCCGGCTACCCGGCCCGTCCCGGTTCCCACCTCGGCGCGACGACCGGTTCCGGCTACTCCAGCCGCCCCTCCTACGCGGACGACTGGAAGCACCAGCCGCCCCAGGAGCCGGAGCCGGACGAGGAGCCGCTGATCCGTCCGTACGCCATGACCGGCGGCCGGACCCGCCCGCGCTACCAGCTCGCCATCGAGGCCCTGGTGTCCACCACCGCGGCCCCGGAGCGGATCGGCTCGCTGCTGCCCGAGCACCAGCGGATCTGCAATCTCTGCCGCGACATCAAGTCCGTGGCCGAGATCTCGGCGCTGCTCTCCATGCCGCTCGGCGTGGCCCGCATTCTCGTCGCCGACCTGGCCGAGTCCGGCCTGGTCGCGATCCACCAGCCCGCCGCCGGAGGCGAATCCGGTGGCACGCCAGACGTGACACTGCTCGAAAGGGTGCTCAGTGGACTTCGCAAGCTCTAGGCCCGCTCCACCGGCCGCCACGGGAGCCCGCACGACCACCTCGGCGAAGATCGTCGTGGCGGGTGGCTTCGGCGTCGGCAAGACCACCCTGGTCGGCGCCGTCTCCGAGATCAACCCGCTGCGCACCGAGGCCGTGATGACCTCGGCGTCGGCCGGCATCGACGACATCAGCCACGTCGCCGACAAGACCACCACCACGGTCGCCATGGACTTCGGGCGTATCACCCTGGACGAGGACCTGATCCTCTACCTCTTCGGCACCCCCGGCCAGGACCGCTTCTGGTTCATGTGGGACGACCTGGTCCGCGGCGCCATCGGCGCCGTCGTCCTGGTCGACACCCGCCGCCTCGCCGACTGCTTCCCCGCCATCGACTACTTCGAGAACAGCGGCCTGCCCTTCGTCGTCGCCCTCAACGCCTTCGACGGAAGCCAGTCCCACAACCCCGAAGAAGTCCGCGAAGCACTCCAACTCGGCCCCGACACCCCCGTCATCACCACCGACGCCCGCCGCCGCGACAGCGCCAAGTCCGCACTCATCACCCTCGTCGAACACGCCCTCCTCGCCCGGCTCCGCTGAGCCGCTCTGCCGATCCAGGCTCTGCTGATCCAGGCTCTGCCGATCCACGAGGTGCAGTCGTCAAAGGGGCCGCCGCGCAGTGCGCAGCGGCCCCTTGACTGTCCCCTCAGGGCTCCAGGCCGGCCCGGATCAGGCCGAAGGTGAACGCGTCGTCAAGTGCCTGCCAGGACGCGCCGATGACGTTCTCGGCCACCCCGACGGTGGACCACTCGTCCTTGCCGTCGCTGGTGGTGATCAGGACCCGGGTCTGCGACGAGGTGCCGTGCTGGCCCTCCAGGATGCGCACCTTGTAGTCGACCAGCTCCAGGGCGGCCAACTGCGGGTAGAACCGCTCCAGCGCCACCCGCAGCGCCATGTCCAGGGCGTGCACCGGGCCGTTGCCCTCGCCGGTGGCGATGATGCGCTCGCCCCTGGCCCGCAGCTTCACCGTCGCCTCGTTGGCCTGGCTCCCGTCCGCGAGCTGCTCGCCGATGGTGCGCCAGGACTCCAGCTCGAAGAAGCGGTCCCGGCTGCCGCGGATCTCGTCGCGCAGCAGCAGCTCGAACGAGGCGTCCGCGGCCTCGTAGGTGTAGCCGAGGTTCTCCCGCCGCTTGACGGTGGCGACCACCCGGCCGACCGCGTCCCGGTCCCCGGCCAGGTCGTAGCCGAGTTCCTTGGCCTTCAGCTCCACCGAGGCCCGGCCGGCCATGTCCGAGACCAGCATCCGCATGCTGTTGCCGACCAGCGCCGGGTCGGTGTGCTGGTACAGGTCCGGGTCGACCTTGATCGCGGAGGCGTGCAGCCCGGCCTTGTGCGCGAAGGCGGAGACCCCGACGTACGGCTGGTGGGTGGACGGCGTCAGGTTGACCACCTCGGCGATGGCGTGCGAGATCCGGGTCATCTCGCGCAACGCGCCCTCCGGCAGCACCCGGCGGTCGTGCTTGAGCTCCAGCGCGGCGGTGACCGGGAACAGGTTGGCGTTGCCGACCCGCTCGCCGTAGCCGTTGGCGGTGCACTGCACATGGGTCGCGCCCGCGTCCACCGCCGCCAGGGTGTTGGCGACCGCGCAGCCGGTGTCGTCCTGGGCGTGGATGCCGAGCCGGGCACCCGTCCTGGCCAGCACCTCGGCGACGATGGCGTGCACCCCGGCCGGGAGCATCCCGCCGTTGGTGTCGCAGAGCACCACCACATCGGCCCCGGCCTCGGCGGCCGCGCGGACCACGGACAGCGCGTACTCGGGGTTGGCCTTGTAGCCGTCGAAGAAGTGCTCGCAGTCGACGAACACCCGGCGCCCCTGGGCCCGCAGGTGGCCGACGCTGTCGGCGACCATGGCCAGGTTCTCCTCCAGGGTGGTGCGCAGCGCCAGTTCGACGTGCCGGTCGTGCGACTTGGCCACCAGGGTGATCACCGGGGCCCCGGAGGCGAGCAGCGCCGCCAGCTGGGGATCGGTGGCCGCCTCGCCGCCGGCCCTGCGGGTCGCGCCGAAGGCGACCAGTCGGGCGGTGCGCAGCTCCAGCTCGACGGCGGCGCGGGCGAAGAACTCGGTGTCGCGGGGGTTGGCGCCGGGCCACCCGCCCTCGATGAAGCCGACGCCGAAGTCGTCCAGATGGCGGGCGATGGTGAGTTTGTCGGCGACGGTGAGGTTGATGCCCTCGCGCTGCGCACCGTCGCGCAGGGTCGTGTCGAAGACGTGGAAGTCGTCGCTGAGGGTCGTCATGGCCTGGGGTCTCCTGTCCGGGGGCTGGTTGGCCCCCCAGCAGGGTCTGCCTACTGGGGGATCCGACTCCACTGTCCACCTTTGCCGGGCGCGGCTCGGATGTCGGGGCGATCCTTGTGGGAACACGCCGGACAACGAAAAAGACCCCTCGCGGATGCGAGAGGTCTGCGCGCGGGTCTGAGGACACGGTGTCCGTTCCGCGTACGGGTCGATCGTGCGGAGCGGTCACTGAGGACCGGCGCGCCTGCTGCCAATAATGCGCTGGAGCGAGGACACGCTTGCAGTGTGGCACAGTCGCGCCATCCGGGACGGTCAGTCTCAGCATGCGGAACCCGATACTGCCTGGGGGCGCGCGGGGAACCCTGTGCAGATGAGCAACCCCCTTACTACCTGGGGGCGCGGGGAACTGCGCGACCAGCCCTCTACGGAGGTGCAGGGTTGGCAGCGCAATTCCTCGCGCCCCTCAGGGGCTGCCCGCGTGCGGGAGAAGCACAGGTCAGACGATGGGGTGCATCCAGCCGTGGGTGTCCTCGCGGCGGCCGCTCTGCAGCGCGAGCAGCGTCTCGCGGAGCCGGAGGGTGACCGGGCCGGGGTTGCCGTCGCCGACGGCCCACCCGCCGCGCGCGGCCTTGACCGACCCGACCGGGGTGATCACCGCGGCGGTGCCGCAGGCGAAGACCTCGGTCAGGGTGCCGGCCGCGGAACCCTCGCGCCACTCGTCGGTGGAGATCTTCCGCTCCTCCGTGCCGTAGCCGAGGTCGGCGGCGATGGAGAGCAGCGAGTCCCGGGTGATCCCGGGCAGCAGCGAGCCGGACAGCTCCGGGGTGACGATGCGGGCGTCCTCGCCCTCGCCGAAGACGAAGTAGAGGTTCATCCCGCCCATCTCCTCGATCCAGCGGCGCTCGATCGCGTCCAGCCAGACCACCTGGTCACAGCCCTGCGCGGCCGCCTGGGCCTGGGCCACGAGCGAGGCGGCGTAGTTGCCGCCGCACTTCGCGGCGCCGGTGCCACCGGGCGCGGCGCGGACGTACTCCTCGGAGAGCCAGACCGAGACCGGCTTGATGCCGCCGGGGAAGTAGGCGCCGGCCGGGGAGGCGATCAGCACGAACAGGTACTCGTTGGCCGGGCGGACACCCAGGCCGACCTCGGTCGCGATCATGAACGGACGCAGGTAGAGGCTGGCCTCACCGGTCTCGGGGACCCACGCCTGGTCCTGCTGGACCAGCGCCTCCACCGCGGCGACGAAGGTCTCCTGCGGCAGCTCGGCCATGGCCAGACGACGGGCGGAGGCCTGGAAGCGCTCGGCGTTGGCGTACGGGCGGAAGGTCTGGATCCGGCCGTCGGCGGTGCGGTAGGCCTTGAGGCCCTCGAAGATCGACTGGCCGTAGTGCAGGATCGCCGTGGCCGGGTCCAGCTCCAGCGGGCCGTAGGGGGTGAGCTGGGCGTCGTGCCAGCCGCGGCCCTCGGTCCAGCGGATGGTCACCATGTTGTCGGTGAAGAAGCGGCCGAATCCGGGGTTGGCCAGCCGGGCCTCGCGCTCGGCGGCGGAGAGCGGGTGGGCCGAGGGCTTGAGCTCGATCTCGATGGGCTCGTTGGGAGTCATGGCGGATACGTCCTTCACCGTGTCGTCATGGCGGCCCGCCCGAACGGTCGTGGGGGCCCAAGGTCGATGGTCGCACCTTCCCGGGTCACTCGAACAGCCGCCGAGGTCGAGGCGCGCCAAAGCGGCCCGGAAGGTGCGAACCGGTGTTGCCGGGGTCACAGACTTGCTGACCAGCCGGATCTCGGCTCGCTCTCCTCCGGACCGCTCGTGGGGTCCGTCAGCAGGTGGGCCGGCTGGTCAGCCGGCTACTCGGGCGGCGAGGGCGTCGCCGACCTGCTCGGTGGTACGCGGTGCGGTGAGTGCGACGCGCTCGGCGAGGTCCGCCGACACGGCGGCCTCGATCCGGACGGCCTCCTGCTCCAGGCCCAGGTGGCGCAGCAGCATCGCGACCGACAGCACGGTGGCGGTGGGGTCCGCCTTGCCCTGTCCGGCGATGTCCGGGGCCGAGCCGTGGACCGGCTCGAACATCGACGGGAACGCGCCGCTCGGGTTGATGTTCCCGCTGGCGGCGAGGCCGATCCCGCCGGTGACGGCGGCGGCCAGGTCGGTGAGGATGTCACCGAAGAGGTTGTCGGTGACGATGACGTCGAAGCGCTCCGGCTGGGTGACGAAGAAGATCGTCGCCGCGTCGACGTGCAGGTAGTCGGTGCTGACCTCGGGGTACTCGGCCGCGACCTGGTTGAAGATCCGGGTCCACAGGTGGCCGGCGTGCACCAGCACGTTGTTCTTGTGGACCAGGGTCAGCTTCCGGCGCGGCCGGGCCTGGGCCCGGGCGAAGGCGTCGCGGACCACCCGCTCGATCCCGAACGCGGTGTTCAGGCTGACCTCGGTGGCGACCTCCTGCGGCGTGCCGGTGCGCAGGCTGCCTCCGTTGCCGACGTACGGCCCCTCGGTGCCCTCGCGGACCACGACGAAGTCGATCTCCGGCTGTCCCGCCAGCGGGGAGCTGACGCCCGGGAAGAGCTTCCCGGGACGCAGGTTCACATGGTGGTCGAAGGCGAACCGCAGCTTGAGCAGAAGCCCGCGCTCCAGCACGCCGGACGGGACCGACGGGTCGCCGATGGCGCCGAGCAGGATGGCGTCGTTCTGCTTCAGCTCATCGAGGACGCTGTCCGGCAGGATCTCGCCGGTGACGTGGTAGCGACGGGCGCCGAGGTCGTACTCGGTGGTCTCCACCTTGGTGTCGGCGGGGAGCACGGCGGCGAGGACCTTGAGCCCCTCGGCGACGACTTCCTGGCCGATGCCGTCACCGGGGATCACTGCGAGGCGGAGAGTGCGAGACATGATCGGGACCTTACTCCTGGTTCCAGCAGGTGGGCATCAGGAGTCCGTCATATGGACGTCGTCCAGGTCGTCGGCCGGCCGGCCGCCGCCGCGCAGGGGCCCTGGCTGCGGTTGGGGCTAACTGTGGTCGTGACCGGTGACGCCGCCGTTGTCGCGGCGGTCCAGCGCACGCTGGAGGGCGGCGGCCGCCTTGGCGCGGTCGGTGGTCTGGGGGCGGGGGGTCTGCGGGCGCAGCTGGTCCATGAGGGGGACTCCGTTCACGCGGGGGGTGTGAGGAGGGGGCCGCGCAGGGATCACCCGCGTAGAGGGCCGGTCGGAGCTGGCCGAGGATACGGCAGATCGTCCGATCTACTTCACGGTACGCCAGGGTTCTGGAACTGTCTGCAGAAGTACTTGGATTTCCTACTATCTGAGACGGCACCCACCCGGACACGGCAGCGCCCCGCCCGTCCGGAGGACGTGCGGGGCGCTGGGATTGACCGGGCGTCAGGTGCCGGGGCGATCCGGAACTGAGACGCAGACCACGGAAAGGTCAGGAGTTGAGGTTCACCGAACGGGCGAACTTGGCGCCGATCTCGACGGCGATCTCGGCCAGCAGCGTCTGCGGGATCTCGCTGTCCACAGTGAGCGACACCAGGGCGTCGCCGGCCTCGTCGTCGCGGGAGACCTGCATACCGGCGATGTTGATGCCGGCGTCGCCGAGCACCCGGCCGAGCGTGCCGACCACGCCGGGGCGGTCGTCGTAGCGGAAGAAGCCCATGTGGTCGGTGAGGACCAGGTCGACGTCGAAGGTGTCCACGCCGACGATCTTCTGGATCCGCTTGGGACCGGTCAGCGTGCCGGAGACGGCGACCTCGCGGCCGTCGGTCAGGGTGCCCCGGACGGTGATGACGTTGCGGTACTCCGGGCTCTCGCTGGTCGTGGTCAGCCGGACCTCGAGGCCGCGCTCCTGGGCGAACAGCGGCGCGTTGACGTAGGAGACGGTCTCGGCCACGACGTCCTCGAAGACGCCCTTCAGGGCCGACAGCTCCAGCACCTTCACGTCGTGCTGGGTGATCTCGCCGCGCACCTCGACGTCCAGGCGCACCGCGACCTCGCCGGCCAGCGCGGTGAAGATCCGGCCCAGCTTCTCGGCCAGCGGCAGGCCGGGACGGACGTCCTCGGCGATGACGCCGCCCTGGACGTTGACCGCGTCCGGGACCAGCTCGCCGGCGAGGGCGAGACGGACCGACTTGGCCACCGAGATTCCGGCCTTCTCCTGCGCCTCGTCGGTGGAGGCACCCAGGTGCGGGGTGGAGACCACGTTGTCGAAACCGAACAGCGGGGAGTCGGTGCAGGGCTCCTTGGCATAGACGTCGAGCCCGGCGCCGGCCACCCGGCCCTCCTTGAGGGCGGCCGCGAGTGCCTCCTCGTCCACGATGCCGCCGCGGGCGGCGTTGACGATCCGGACGGTCGGCTTGACCTTGTGCAGCGCCTCGTCACCGATCAGGCCGACGGTCTCCGGCGTCTTCGGCAGGTGCACCGTGATGAAGTCGGAGACCTCCAGCAGCTCGTCCAGCGACATCAGCTTGACGCCCATCTGGGCGGCGCGTGCGGCCTGGATGTAGGGGTCGTAGGCGACGATCTTCATCCCGAAGGCGGACATCCGCTGGGCCACCAGGACGCCGATCCGGCCCAGACCGACCACGCCGAGGGTCTTCTCGGCCAGCTCGACGCCGGTGTACTTGCTGCGGGCCCACTTCCCGGCCTTGAGCGCGGTGTTGGCGGCCGGGATGTGCCGGGCGGTGGAGATCAGCAGACCACAGGCCAGTTCGGCGGCGGTGACGATGTTGGAGGTCGGGGCGTTGACGACCATCACGCCGGCCTTGGTGGCGGCGGGTACGTCCACGTTGTCCAGGCCGACGCCGGCGCGGGCGACGACCTTCAGCTTCCTGGCGGCGGCGATGGCCTCCGCGTCGACCTTGGTGGCGGAGCGGATCAGGATCGCGTCCACGTCGGCGATGGCGGGCAGCAGCTCGGCCCGGTTGGCGCCGTCGCAGTGGCGGATCTCGAAGTCGGGCCCGAGCGCGTCCACGGTCGCGGGGGAGAGTTCTTCCGCGATGAGGACGACAGGCTTCTGAGGAGTAGCAGCGCTCACGACAGTGGTCCTTACTGTCCGGGGCTCCCCTGCCGCATGGATGGGAGTGGCACCCAGACGGACGGCATGGTGGAGGGGTGGCATGCCGCGTTGGAGACGCACGACGCTGTGGGCCTGACGCGCAATCGGAGTCTAGCGAGGGACGAGGTCTGGCCTCGCGCCCGTGCGGAGGAATCACCCGCACGGGACCGTACGAACCGTACAAAGGCGCGGGGACGCCCTGTCGACGGACGTCCCCGCGAGCGAGCTGGGGTGCGGGCTTACGCCTCCTCGTCCACCCAGCTCATCAGCTTGCGGAGCTTCTTGCCGGTGGTCTCCAGCAGGTGCTCGCTGTCGGCCTTCTTGTACTCGTTGTACTTGGGCAGGCCGGCCTTGTACTCGGCGATCCAGGTGTTGGCGAAGGTGCCGTCCTGGATCTCGGCCAGGACCTGCTTCATCGCGGCCTTGGTGTCGGCGGTGATGATGCGGGGGCCGGTGACGTAGTCGCCCCACTCGGCGGTCTCGGAGACCGACCAGCGCATCTTCTCCAGGCCGCCCTCGTACATCAGGTCGACGATCAGCTTGAGCTCGTGCAGGCACTCGAAGTAGGCGATCTCCGGCTGGTACCCGGCCTCGACCAGGGTCTCGAAACCGGCCTTGACCAGCGCGGACGCGCCACCGCAGAGGACCGCCTGCTCGCCGAAGAGGTCGGTCTCGGTCTCCTCGGTGAAGGTGGTCTTGATGACGCCGGCGCGGGTGCCGCCGATGCCCTTGGCGTAGGAGAGCGCCAGCTCCAGGCCCTTGCCGGTGGCGTCCTGCTCGACCGCCACGATGCAGGGCACGCCGCGGCCCTCCTCGTACTGGCGGCGGACCAGGTGGCCCGGGCCCTTCGGGGCGACCATGCACACGTCGACGTCGGCCGGGGGCGTGATGAAGCCGAAGCGGATGTTCAGGCCGTGGCCGAAGAACAGCGCGTTGCCGGCCTTCAGGTTGGGCTCGACGACCTCCTTGTAGACGTCGCCCTGGATGGGGTCCGGCACCAGGATCATGATGACGTCGGCCTCGGCGGCCGCCTCGGCCGGCGTGACCACGCGCAGGCCCTGCTCCTCGGCCTTGGCCCGGGACCTGGACTCGGGCAGCAGACCGACGCGGACGTCGACGCCGGAGTCGCGCAGCGAGAGCGCGTGGGCGTGGCCCTGGCTGCCATAGCCGAGGATCGCCACCTTGCGGCCCTGGATGATGGACAGATCAGCGTCGTCGTCGTAGAACAGCTCGGCCATCGCTGGCTTCTCCTTGCGTGTGTCTGTGGTTGGGCACCACCGTACGCCGGTCGGCGACGCACGGGTTTTGTTCTCGAATAGTGAGATAACCGTCTCAGGTGCTGCTCTGATCAGGCACTGCTGTGATCAGGCACTGCGTTCGAGCGCACGCAGCGAGCGGTCGGTGATGGAGCGGGCGCCGCGGCCCACCGCGACCATCCCCGACTGCACCAGCTCCTTGATGCCGTACGGCTCCAGCATCTTCAGCATCGCCTCCAGCTTGTCCGAGCCGCCGGTGGCCTCGATGATGACGGCGTCCGGGGAGACGTCCACGGTCTTGGCGCGGAACAGCTGGACGATCTCGGTGATCTGGGAGCGGGTCTCGCTGTCCGCGCGCACCTTGACCAGGACCAGCTCGCGGCGGACCGCCGCGGCCGGGTCCAGCTCGACGATCTTTATGACGTTGACCAGCTTGTTGAGCTGCTTGGTGACCTGCTCCAGCGGCAGGTCCTCCACGTTGACGACGATGGTCATCCGGGAGATGTCCGGGTGCTCGGTCGGTCCGACGGCGAGCGAGTCGATGTTGAAACCCCGGCGGGAGAACAGCGCGGCGATGCGGGCGAGCACGCCGGGCTTGTTCTCGACCAGGACGGAGAGGGTGTGCTTGGACATGGGTTCTCTATCCCTGTAGTTCGAAGGGTCCGGGGTGGTCAGTCGAGCTGGTCGCCGAAGTCGGGGCGGACGTCGCGGGCGGCGAGGATCTCGTCGTTGCTGGTACCGGCGGCGACCATGGGCCAGACCATGGCGTCCTGGTGGACGATGAAGTCGATCACCACCGGGGCGTCGTTCAGCGCCATCGCCTGCTGGATCACCGCGTCCAGGTCCTCCGGACGCTCGCAGCGCAGCCCGTAGCAGCCCATCGCCTCGGACAGCTTGACGAAGTCCGGGATCCGGGTGCCCTGGGCGGGCTGGGCGATGCCGTCGTGGTCCGGGCCCGCGTGCAGCACCGTGTTGGAGTAGCGCTGGTCGTAGAAGAGCGTCTGCCACTGCCGCACCATGCCCAGCGACCCGTTGTTGATCACCGCGACCTTGATCGGGATGTTGTTCAGCGCGCAGGTGACCAGCTCCTGGTTGGTCATCTGGAAGCAGCCGTCACCGTCGATCGCCCACACCTGGGTGTCCGGCAGACCGGCCTTGGCGCCCATCGCCGCCGGGACCGCGTACCCCATCGTCCCCGCGCCGCCGGAGTTCAGCCAGGTGGCCGGCTTGTCGAAGGTCAGGAACTGGGAGGCCCACATCTGGTGCTGGCCCACCCCGGCCGCGTAGACCGCGTCGGTCCCCACCAGCTGACCGATCCGCTCGATCACCTGCTGCGGGCTCAGCATCCCCTCCGGGGCGGCCTCGTAGCCCAGCGGGTAGGTCTTGCGCCAGGTGTTGAGCTGCTCCCACCACTCGTCGTAACGCGGGGTGACCCCGGCGGTGAACTCGGCCTGCACCGCCTGGATCAGATCCGCCAGGATCTCCCGGGCGTCACCGACGATCGGCACGTCCGCGGTGCGGTTCTTGCCGATCTCGGCCGGGTCGATGTCCGCGTGCACGATCCTGGCGTGCGGGGCGAAGGTGTCCAGCCGCCCGGTGACCCGGTCGTCGAAACGGGTGCCCACCGCGAACAGCAGGTCCGCCTTCTGCAGCGCGGTGACCGCCGCGACACTGCCGTGCATACCGGGCATGCCCAGGTGCTGCTCGTGGGTGTCCGGGAACGCGCCCAGCGCCATCAGCGTGGTCACCACCGGCACCCCGGTCAGCTCGGCCAGGATCCGCAGCTCCGCGGTCGCGCCGGCCTTGAGCACCCCGCCGCCCACGTAGAGCACCGGACGCCGGGCCGAGGTCAGCAGCCGGGCCGCCTCGCGGATCTGCTTGGCGTGCGGCTTGGTGACCGGGCGGTAACCGGGCAGCTGGTGCTCGACCGGCCAGCGGAACACCGTCTTCGCCTGCAGCGCGTCCTTGGCGATGTCCACCAGGACCGGGCCCGGACGGCCGGTCGCCGCGATGTGGAACGCCTCCGAGATCACCCGGGGGATCTCCGCCGGATCGGTGACCAGGTAGTTGTGCTTGGTGATCGGCATGGTGATACCGCAGATGTCCGCCTCCTGGAAGGCGTCCGTGCCGATCGCCTTGCTGGCCACCTGGCCGGTGATCGCCACGATCGGCACCGAGTCCATGTAGGCGTCGGCGATCGGCGTCACCAGGTTGGTCGCGCCCGGACCCGAGGTCGCCATGCAGACCCCGACCTTGCCGGTGGCCTGCGCGTACCCGGTCGCCGCGTGGCCCGCGCCCTGCTCGTGGCGCACCAGGATGTGCCGGACCTTCACCGAGTCCATCAACGGGTCGTACGCCGGCAGGATCGCACCGCCGGGGATTCCGAAGACCGTCTCCGCGCCGACCGCTTCGAGCGAGCGGATGAGCGACTGGGCCCCGGTCATGGGCTCGGCGACGGGGGTCTCACCGCGTTGCGGGGCTGCGGGTGCCTGCTCAGTCATGCTGATTCCTTCTCGGAGGGTTACTGCTGCTTCAAGAGGCGCAGCACGGCGCTTGCTTGTTGAGGGTCACGGTCAAGAGTCACAGCACAAGAGTCGCAGCTCGGGTGCTCTTTGGCTGGTGCAGTGGCAACAAAAAACCCCTCGTGCCCGGGGGCATGCGAGGGGTGGCGCGTCAGCTTTGTGTGATTCCGGGATCCGGATCAGCCGACGCGCCCGCCAAGTACGAGAATTCGGGTGCTCATGGCCCCGACCTTCCTCCGGCACCCCTGGGGGTGTCAAGCCGGAGGAATGGACGTCTCATCATACGGACCAAGCGCAAGATGGCTGCTCTGCGCCGAGCTCAGCGGACGTCCGGCCTGGTCAGGGCCGGGGCGCGGCCGGGCCGCCCGATGGTGGTACGGCTCGTGCGGATGCTGGTCGTGCGGATGCGGATCGCTGCGCGGCTCGGCCCTGGACTCACCCGAAGGGTGTACCAGCCGGGGCAGGTCGGCCGTGGCCGGCCGTGGCACCGGGAACCGGGGGCCACGCAGCACCGCGTCCAGCTGCTGCTGCTCCAGGCCGCCGGAGAACAGCCGGCCCCGGCCTCGCTGGCAGCCGAGCTCGCGCAGCAGCAGCGCCTGCGCGGGGTGGTCCACGCCGTCCGCGACGGTGGTCAGACCCAGCTCCCGGCCGAGCCGCAGCAGGGACGTGGTCAGCGTGCGCAGGAAGGCGGACTCGACCAGCCCGTCCACCAGGCTGCCCTCCACGGTGACCTGGTCCACCGGGATGCGCCGCAGCGCGCTCAGCGGTGCGGCCGGGCCGCCCAGTCCGTCCAGGGCCAGGCCGATGCCCAGCCGGCGCAGCGCGGTGAGCCGCCGGACCAGCTCCTCGACCTGGCCGGCCCGGCCGTCGCCGCCGTCCAGGTCGGCGATCTCCAGGAGTAACAGGCCGGCCGGCAGTCCGGTGCGCTTCAGCAGCGTCTCGATGCTGTCGCAGAGCCCCGGCGCCCCGGCCCTGCGGGCCGAGAGCCGGACCACGACCGGGACCGGGGCGACCGCGGCGCCCAGCCGCTCCCGCCGCTCGGCCGCCTGCAGCAGCGACTGCTCCACCGTCCAGCGGGCGAACCGGGCGGCCCGCTCGCCGCCCTCGGCCGCGCGCAGGAACTCGGCCGGGGTGAACAGCAGGCCGTGCGCGGAGCGCCAGCGGGCCTGTGCGGTCAGGGCGACCACGGCGCCGGTCTCCAGTTCCACCACCGGCTGGTGCAGCAGCGCGAACTGCCCCTCGCGAACCGCGACCCGCAGCCGCTGCTCCAGTTCGGTACGGCGGCGCAGGTCGCTGCGCAACTGTGGGTCGTAGACCGACACCCGGCCCTTGCCGTTCTTCTTGGCCTGGTACATCGCCAGGTCGGCGTTGCGCAGCAGCTTCGCCGGGGTGACCCCCGGCTCGGCGAAGGCGATGCCGATGCTGGCCGCGACGGCCAGCTCCTCGCCGCCGATCCAGTACGGCGCGGACAGGGCGCCGCGCAGCCGCTCGGCGACCTCGTGCGCCTGCTGCTCGGCCAGCTCCGGGGAGAGGCCGGTGAGCAGTACCGCGAACTCGTCGCCGCCGAGGCGGGCGACGGTGTCGCCGGTGCGGACGGTGTCCTGGAGCCGGCGGGCGGCCTGCACCAGCAGCTCGTCACCGACCTGGTGGCCGGCGGTGTCGTTGACCGCCTTGAAGCCGTCCAGGTCCAGGAAGAGCACCACCACACCGGGCGGGGGGCCGCCGTCCCCGGCCACGCCGGCGCCCTCGGTCCGACCGGCCGTAGCGGGCCCGGCGGCGGCAGCGGCACCGCCGACGGCACCCAGCGCGGCGCGGCTGCGGTCCAGGAACAGGGCCCGGTTGGGCAGGTCGGTGAGCGCGTCGTGGAAGGCGTTGTGCTCCAGCTGGGCCTGCAGCCGGACCCGTTCGGAGACGTCCCGGCAGTTGAAGATCAGGCCGTCCCGGTAGCGGTTGACGGTGGACTCCACGTCCAGCCACTCCCCCGCCCCGGAGCGGATCCGGCACTCGATCCGGGCGGTGGACCCGTCGTCGGGCCCCTGCGCGAGATAACGCTGCACCTCCCACAGGACGTGGCCGAGGTCCTCCGGATGGACCAGGTCGGTCAGCCGCTTGCCGGCCAGGTCCTCGGCGGAGCGTCCGTACACCCCGGTGGCGGCCGGGCTGACGTAGCGCAGGATGCCGTCCGGATCGGCGATCATGATGACGTCGCTGGAGCCCTGCACCAGTGAGCGGAAGTGGTTCTCCTGGTGCGAGAGGCGCTGGGCCAGGGCCAGGTTGTCCAGCAGCATGATGCCCTGACGCAGGATCAGCGCGAACACCACGGTGCAGGTGACCAGCAGCACGAAGCGGTCCAACTCGCGCTGCCCGAAGGCGTTGTAGAGCAGCCCCACGGTGCACACCGCGGCGGCCGCGTACGGGGTCAGCGCGCTGAAGGTGGAGGCGACCCGGGGCCGGACCGCGCGGACCACGGCGCCTGCCGGGCCGCCCGCCGGGCCGTGGCCGACGGCGGGACGGGCCCAGGGCGCCCAGGCCAGCAGCATGCTGCCGGTGAACCAGCCGGCGTCCAGGAGCTGGCCGGAGTGGTAGGTGTCCTTGAGCGCCTGGGTGGTGAACAGGGCGTCGCAGAGCACGGTCAGCGCCAGCGCCACCATCGCCGTGTGCACCGCGGCGCGGTTGCTGTCCCGGCTGCGGAAGCGCAGCCCCAGCACCATGCTGACCAGCAGGATGTCCAGCACCGGGTAGGCCAGCGCCATGGTCAGCCGCAGCGGGCTGCCCGCGTCGCCGTGCGCGGCGCGGGCCAGGGCCAGGCTCCAGCCGAGGGTCAGCAGTGATCCGGCGATCAGCCAGCCGTCCAGGGCCAGGCAGATCCAGCCGGCCGCGCTGCGGGGCCGGCTGGCCAGCAGCAGCAGGCCCGTGATCGCGGACGGCGCGAACAGCAGGAAGGCGAAGTCCGCGAAGGAGGTCGTCGGCACCGGGACCCGGAGCACCACCTCGTACCAGCCCCAGGTGCCGTTGCCGAGCGCCACCATCAGCGAGGAGACGCCGAAGCAGAGCCAGGCCGGGCGGTTGCGGTGGGCGCCGGGGCTGCACCCGTAGCCGAGGCAGGACAGCGACGCGGTCAGCGCGGCCGCCGCGAGGCCGAAGTCGCCCATGAAGTCGGCCATCTCCTGCGAGCCCCAGCCGATGGCGGAGCCGACGAGATAGCCGAGGCAGATCAGGACGATCAGCAGGCGCGGCAGCCGCGCCGACCGGCCGGGCGGCCCCTCGTCCTCGTACGGTTCGGGCGGCGGCTGGGCACCGCCGCTGAGACGACCGGCCAGCTCCGCGGGCACATCGGCGAACGCGGACACGGGCGCGCTGAATCGATGGACTGGATCGGGCTCGACCCAGGGTGGGCCGGGCAACACGGTCTCGGTACTGATCACCGGCAACTCCCCCTCCGGCCCCGGATGCGGGCGGAGCAGCGACGCGGATCGCTCCGTACCGGCTCGCCCGGTCGGGACCTTACACCACTCTCGTCACTCTGCGACATCCACACTCAACTCAGAGTAATGGAGGGGATCGGCGTCCTCGCACGGGATTCGGACGGAAAGGGCCGGGAGCCAACCGAATGGGCGGGCGTGCGGCCCAGCGCGCGGGGCACGGCGGCGCGCGGGGTGGCGCGGGGTGGCGTCAGGTGGCGAGCAGGGTGGCGCGCAGCAGCCGCAGTGCGCGGGGCAGGAAGGCCGAGCTGGGACCGCCGACATGAGGGGTGATCAGGACGTTGGGCGCGCGCCACAGCGGATGGTCGGCCGGGAGCGGTTCCGGGTCGGTGACGTCGAGGGCGGCCCGCAACCGGCCCGATTCGAGCTCGGCCAGCAGGGCCTTGGTGTCCACCACCGGGCCGCGGGCGACGTTGACGAGCAGGGCGCCGTCCCTGAGCCGGGAGAGGAAGCCGGCGTCCGCGAGATGGCGGGTTTCCGCGGTGAGCGGGACCAGCAGCAGCACCACGTCGGCGGCCGGCAGCAGCTCCGGGAGATCGGCCAGGGCGTGCACCGGACCGTGCGGCGCGGTCCTGGCGCTGCGCGCCACCCGGACCACCTCGCACTCGAAGGGCCGCAGCCGCTCCTCCACCGCCGCCCCGATCGACCCGTAGCCGACGATCAGCACCGTGCGGTCGGCCAGCGCGGGCTGGAAGGACTGGTCCCAGTGGCCCACCGCCTGGTTGCGGACGAACTGCGGCACGCCGCGGAGCGAGGCCAGCACCAGCGTCACCGCCAGCTCCGCGGTGCTGGCGTCATGCAGGCCGCGGGCGTTGTTCAGCCCGACGCCGGGCGGCAGGTGGGGAACCACGTCGTCGACCCCGGCGGTCAGCGTCTGCACGGTCCGCAGCGCCGGCATCCGGGCCAGCAGCGGGACGGCGGCGGCATGCCGCAGGTAGGGCAGACAGAAGAACTCGACGCCGTCGAGCAGCTGCTGGGACGGCGGCGGGGTGCTGCCGTCCCAGACGGCGACCTCCGCGACCAGCGCGGGCGGCAGCCCGCCGATCTCGTCGGGCGGGTACGGCAGCAGATAACGGGCCATGCCCGCGACACTAGGCCATCGCACCGCGCCCAACCACGCCGACTCCGCCGCGCCGCGCCACCCCGGGCGGGCAGCTCCGCGGCGGCGCGGCACCCGCCGAGGCTCGGCACCCCGACGAGCGCGGCACACCGCCCGCGAGCCACCCGCCGCTGTGTGGCGACTCCGCCGAGCCGCAGCACCCCGGGCGGGCAGCTCCCCGGCGAGGGCGGGCCGGCCCGGTCGGCAGAGCGCTCCACCCGGACGCGGTCCCGACCCCCGCGCGGGGCCGCACCCGGGTGGAGCCGTATCAGTGGACGCCCAGCCCGGACTCCTCCGGCACCAGGTGCAGCCGGTGCGCCATGGCGGCGGCCTCGCCGCGGCTGGTGACCTCCAGCTTCGCCAGGATGTTGGAGACGTGCACGCTGGCCGTCTTCGGCGAGATGTAGAGCTCCTCGGCGATCTGACGGTTGGTACGCCCGAGCGCGACCAGCCGGAGCACGTCCTGCTCACGGGCGGTCAGGCTGAACGGGATCGCGGACGCCGCCCCGGCCAGCGCCGCGACCGGCTCCCCGGCCGGGTGCAGCCGGGCCCGGTCCGCCAGCCGGGCGGCGGCCCGGCCGAGCCGGACGTCGCCGTGCCGGGCGGCCTCCGCCGACGCGCGCCGCAGCAGCGCCGCCGCGGTCTGCCGGTCGCCGCGCTGCGCCTCCGCCTCGGCGGCCCGCAGCAGTGCCAGGTCCAGCGGGTAGGGCAGCCCGACCGGCTCCAGCGCCGCGATCGCGCGGTGGTACGCCTCCGCGTCCAGCTCGCCCTCGGCACGGGCGAGTTCGGCGTCCATCAGCAGCGCCCAGCCGCGCACCAGTGGCCAGTGCCGGTGGAAGCCGGTCACCGCGACACGGACCCGGTCGAGCACCTCGGCGCGCCCGGCGTCCATGGCCGGCAGGCCGCGCGCGTCCGCCTCGGCGGCGACGCCGTGCAGCAGCAGCGGCCAGCAGTAGCGGGACTTGCCCTCGGGGAAGCCGAAGTCCAGCACCTTCACCAGCTCGGCCCTGGCGTCCTCGAAGCGGCCCTCGGCGGCGGCGGTCCTGACCGCCAGCTCGGACATCGGCAGCCAGGTCTGGGCCCGGTCCAGGTTGAGCGTCTCCTGCGACCCGCGCAGGTGCGCGACCGCGGCCGGCAGGTCGTCACGGAGCAGCGCCAGGTTGCCGCGCAGCCGGTCCAGGAAGCTGCGGTCGCTGTCCGAGCCCAGGTCGGGCGAGGCGGTGTCGAGCAGCTCGGACGCCTCGTCCAGCTCGCCCAGGGAGAGCAGCGACTCGATCAGGTTGCCGCGCAGCGTCGGACCGGCTGCCCCCAGCAGGCCGCTCCTGCGGGCCATCTCGCAGCCGGCCCGGGCGGCGGCCGCCGCGTCGGCCGAGCGGCCCAGCCCCTCGTAGACGTCGGAGAGGTTGACGTAGGCCCGGGACATCAGGTCCGGTTCGCCCAGCTCGACCGCGCGCCGGAGCACGTCGGTGAGCTCGTCCAGGCCCTGCTGGTCGCGGCCCAGGATCACCAGCAGCGTGCCCAGCGTGCAGCGGGCATGCAGTTCCACGGTCTCCGCGCCGACCTGACGGGCGATCTGCACGGCGTGCTCGGAGAGCGCGATGTCCTCGTTCTCGGGCCAGTCGACCATGTCGCAGGCGGCGAGCCGGGCGAACACCTCCGCCTGCACCGCGCTGGGCGGTCGGTTCTCCACCAGCCGGCGCGCGTTGGCCAGTTCCTTGCGGCCGCCGTCGCGGCTGTAGGACAGGCTGACCCGGGAGCGCTGCGCCCAGAACCAGGCCGCCCTGGTCGGATCGATGGTCTCGTCGATCTGCCGCAGCGCCTGCTTGCACAGGCTGAGGCAGCGCTCCCGCTCACCGCAGAGCCTGGCGGCGACGGCGGCCTCGGCGATCACGTCGACATGGCGCAGGGTGCTGCAGCAGGCGTCGTCGGGGTCGTAGTCGCAGCTGCACGGCGGATACGACTCGGCGTAGTCCACCGGGCGGAGCTCGGCCAGGGTCTCGGCGGGGACCCGCTCCCACAGTTCCAGGGCGCGTTCCAGCATCTGCAGCTGCTCGGCGAAGGCGTTGCGGCGGCGCGCCTCGCGCGAGGCGTCCAGTGCGGCGGGCAGGGCGCGGGCGGCGTCCCCGGCGCTGTACCAGTAGTTGGCCAGCCGGGTGATCCGCTCGTCGGCGGGCACCAGGTGCGGCTGCTCGCTGAGGACGGTGGCGTAGCGGCGCTTGATCCGGCTGCTCTCACCCGGCAGCAGGTCGTCGGCGACGGCCTCGCGGACCAGGGCGTGCCGGAAGCAGTAGCCGTCGCCGTTGGCGGTCGGCCGCAGGATGTTGGCGTCGACGACCGTGCGCAGGGACCCGATCAGCTCGTCCTCGGGCATCGCCAGCACCGCCTGGAGCAGGCCGTACTGCACGGCGGAGCCGCCCTGGGCGAGGGTGCGCAGCACCGACTGCACCTGCTCGGGCAGGGCCTCGACGCGGACCAGCAGCAGATCCCGCAGCGAGTCGGTCAGGCCGGTGCCGCAGCCGTCCTGGTAGCTGGCGGCGAGCTCCTCGACGAAGAACGGGATGCCCTCGGAGCGCCGGTAGATCCGGGCCACCAGCGAGCGGTCCGGGGCGCTGTGCAGGATGCCGGTGAGCTGCGCGGCGACCTCGGTCTCGGCCAGCCGGGGCAGTTCCAGTCGCTGAACGGTGCGCAGCCGCTCCAGTTCGGCCAGGAACGGGCGCAGCGGGTGGCGGCGGTGCAGGTCGTCGCTGCGGTAGCTGGCGATGATGACGACCCGTGAGTCGCGCAGCGTGCGCAGCAGGTAGAGCAGCAGCTCGCGGGTGGAGCGGTCGGACCAGTGCAGGTCCTCCAGCGTCAGCACCAGGGTCCGGGCGGCGGACAGCCGCTGGAACAGCTGCGCGGTGGCCTCGAACAGCCGGGCCCGGCCGAACTCGTCGTGCGCCTCCGGGACGCACTGGCCCAGCTCGGGCAGCAGTTGCGAGAGCCGCCCGTCGCTCCCGGCCGCGGCCAGCTCGACCTCGGCGCCGAGCTGGTGGTGCAGCGACCGCAGGGCGGCGACGATCGGCCCGTACGGAAGCCCGTCCGCGCCGATCTCGACACAGCCGCCCAGCGCGGCCACAGCCCCCCGAGCCGTGGCCGCGACGATGAACTCCTCCAGCAGCCGGGTCTTGCCGACCCCGGCGTCCCCCGCGATGAGCAGTGCCTGCGGCTGCCCGTCCCCCGCCCGCTTCAGCGCCGCCGTGAGCTCGGCCAGTTCAGCCGAGCGACCGACGAACACCGGACTTACCGATATCCGCTCCACAGCAGTGAGCATCGCACACGCCTCCGACAGCCCGGAGGATCAGCAGCCGCTGGGGACCGAGGCCCGCCGGAACCGGCGTACCCCCCGGAGGTGCGAGTGGTCCGCACCCCCCTTCTGTCGCCGGGCTTCTGCCCGCTCGCTCTTGGCCGCCCGCTCCGCCTCCGCGACGAGCCGGAAGTGCTCGGCCGCGCGCCGCAGCTCGATCTCGCGGAACTTGGCGGACTGGTACTGGATGTCGATGCCGGACATGTGCTGCTCCCCTGGTGTCCTGATCCGCACGGTGTCTCCGTGCTTCCTGCTGAGATCAAGATTCCTCCCCCAGGGGGGTGCCGGGCATCGGGCGAGTGCCGGATCTTCCCCCGGACCGGGGCCTTAGGCGCGGTGCACCTACGTCTTAGGGCCGGCCGGCCGGGTGACTGGGCACAGTTGCTCTGGGCACAGTTGCTCTAGGCATAGTTGCCGGAGACGGCCACCTGCGCGGTCGCGGTACCGAGGCTGGTGTAGTACAGGCTCACCCGGGGGTCCTTGACCTCGGGGTTGCCGGAGTTGGCGGGCTGCGCCCGGACCGGGTCGTTCTGGATCACGGCGTTGGCCCAGGAGTCGTCGGCACGGACGGCCAGGGTGTCGTAGGACCGGCTGGTGCCCGCGCTGCTGTGGCCGGGGTTGAGGTCCACCACCGAGTACTGCGTCTGCCCGGCGTAGAGCGGGTCGTACGGCGCACCGCCGAGGCCGCCGGGGGCCTTGGCCGTGAGGGAGCCCGGCATCGTGCCGTCACCGCTGGTGGCCGCGCTGGCGTTCGCGCCGATGGAGACGTCCGGGTAGTAGCTCATACCGCAGGCGCTGCCGCCGTGGTTGGTGACGGTGATGACCCGGCGGGTGGTGCCCACGCTCGCCTGGTACCGCACCGCGACGGTGACCTGGTCGCTGGTGCAGGGGTGCTTGTAGGCGTAGGAGTCACTGCTGCCGTTGCCACCGGCGGAGCCGCCGCTCCCGCCGGCCGAGCCGCCGTTGGAGCCGCTGCCGGAACCGCCGTTGGAGCCGCCGTTGGAGATCGGCGCCGCCGTCTGGGCTCCGCCGCCGGATCCGGAGCCCCCGGTCGAAGCCGTGGAGGCGCCGCCGGATGCCCCGGAGGTCACCGCCGACGACGGAGCGGAGCCGGACGCGCTCGTGGCGGCGCCCCCGCTGCACGCGGTGGCGAGGACCGCGGTGGCGGCGGCGAGGAGTGCGAGCGGCAGAGTACGGTGACGAACTGTCATGGTGGGTCCCCCCCAGGAGATGTCGACGGCGTGTCCGTGACGTGCAGTGACACGACTCGGGGGGCTGTCGCGGTTTCCTGTTGTCCGTAACACCTGCCGTTACGTTTCTGCACAGAGTTCGGGGTTGACATGACGATGCCCCACCCGGCCAGGAACGGGGTGGGGCATCGTGCTCCGGTGACGTTACGTCATCGCGGTGACCCTCAGGCAAGCCACTCCAGGCTGTGCCTGTTGATCCTCTCAGGCAAGCCGTTCGAGGATGAGCTCCTTGACGCGGGCCGCATCGGCCTGGCCACGGGTGGCCTTCATGACCGCGCCGACCAGCGCACCGGCCGCCGCGACCTTGCCGTCGCGGATCTTCGCGGCGACGTCCGGGTTGGCCGCGATGGCCTCGTCCACGGCCGCACCGAGCGCCGAGTCGTCGGAGACCACGGCCAGGCCGCGCTTGGCGACGACCTCGTCGGGGTCGCCCTCGCCGTCCAGCACGGCCTCGATGACCTGACGGGCCAGCTTGTCGTTCAGCGATCCGGCCGCGACCAGCGCGCACACCCGGGCGACCTGCGCCGGGGTGATCGGCAGGGCGCTCAGCTCGGTGCCGGACTCGTTGGCGCGGCGCGCCAGCTCGCCCATCCACCACTTGCGGGCCTGGTCGGCGGGGGCGCCGGCGGCGATGCTCTCCAGGATCGGGTCGATCGCACCGGCGTTGAGCACCGACTGCATCTCCAGGTCGGAGATGCCCCACTCGGCCTGCAGCCGCTCCCGGCGCACCCGCGGCATCTCCGGCAGCCCGGCGCGCAGCTCGGCGACCCACCCGCGGGAGGGGGCGACCGGGACCAGGTCCGGCTCGGGGAAGTAGCGGTAGTCCTCGGCGTTGTCCTTGATCCGCCCGGCGGTGGTGCTGCCGTCCTCCTCGTGGAAGTGGCGGGTCTCCTGGATGATGGTGCCGCCGGCGTTGAGCACCGCGGCGTGCCGCTGGATCTCGAAGCGCGCCGCCCGCTCGACCGAGCGCAGCGAGTTGACGTTCTTGGTCTCCGAGCGGGTGCCGAACTCCTCGCGCCCGTGCGGCCGCAGCGACAGGTTGACGTCGCAGCGCATCTGGCCCTTGTCCATCCGGGCCTCGGACACGCCCAGGGCCTTGATGACCTCGCGCAGCTCGGCCACATAGGCCTTGGCGACCTCGGGGGCGCGGGTGCCCGCGCCCTCGATCGGCTTGGTGACGATCTCGATCAGCGGGATGCCGGCCCGGTTGTAGTCCAGGAGCGAGTGCGAGGCGCCGTGGATGCGGCCGGTGGCGCCGCCGATGTGGGAGGACTTGCCGGTGTCCTCCTCCATGTGGGCGCGCTCGATCTCGACCCGGAAGACCTCGCCGTCCTCCAGCGTGACGTCCAGGTAGCCGTTGAAGGCGATCGGCTCGTCGTACTGGGAGGTCTGGAAGTTCTTCGGCATGTCCGGGTAGAAGTAGTTCTTCCGGGCGAACCGGCACCACTCGGCGATCTCGCAGTTCAGCGCGAGGCCGATCTTGACGGCGGACTCCACGCCGATCGCGTTGACCACCGGCAGCGACCCGGGCAGGCCCAGGCAGGTCGGGCAGACCTGCGAGTTGGGCTCGGCGCCGAGCTCGGTCGAGCAGCCGCAGAACATCTTGGTGGCGGTGCCCAGCTCGACATGGACCTCCAGGCCCATGACCGGGTCGTAGGCGGCCAGTGCCTCGTCGTAGGGCACCAGGTCGATGACGCTCACTGCGTCCCCTCTTCACTCACGTTCACGGATGGTCAGCCTGCCAGGATGTCGTCGTCGCCCAGCCGGCGCAGCTCGCGGATGAGCAGCAGGGTGCCGGTGGCCAGGGCGAGGGCGCCCACGGCGGCGTTGACCAGCTTGAGGGTGTCACCCTCGCGGCGGGCCTTGCGGATGTCCTTGACGACGCCGAACGCGCTGTAGGCGCTGCCGGCCATACCGAACAGAATGCCCGGCTTACTGTGCTTGAGGCCCTTGAGCTGACTGGCCTTGCCGGTCGTGCCGGTCTTCTCGATGGTGGCTGTCACAGCGCCGGTGCCTCCTCCAGCAGGGGGTGTCCCCACTTGTCGTTGAGTGCCGCCTCGACCGCCGCGCCTACCCGGTACAGCCGGTCGTCGGCCAGGGCGGGAGCGATGATCTGCAGGCCGACCGGGAGATTGTCCTCCGGGGCGAGACCGCAGGGGAGCGACATGGCCGAGTTGCCGGCCAGGTTCGACGGAATGGTGCACAGGTCCGCCAGGTACATCGCGATCGGGTCGTCGGCCCGCTCGCCGATCGGGAACGCGGTGGTCGGGGTGGTCGGCGAGACCAGCACGTCGACGCCCTCGAAGGCCGAGGCGAAGTCCCGGGTGATCAGGGTGCGGACCTTCTGCGCCGAGCCGTAGTAGGCGTCGTAGTAGCCCGAGGACAGCGCGTAGGTGCCGAGGATGATCCGGCGCTTCACCTCGGGGCCGAAACCGGCCTCGCGGGTCAGCGCGGTGACCTCCTCCGCCGAACGGCTGCCGTCGTCGCCGACCCGCAGGCCGTAGCGCATGGCGTCGAAGCGGGCCAGGTTGGAGCTCGCCTCGGACGGCGCGATCAGGTAGTACGCGGGCAGCGCGTAGGTGAAGGACGGGCAGGAGACCTCGACCACCTCGGCGCCGAGGGCGCGGAGGATGTCCACCGACTCGTGGAACCGCTGCATCACCCCGGCCTGGTAGCCCTCGCCGGCGAACTCCTTCACCACGCCGACGCGGACGCCCTTGAGGTCGCCCTTCGCGCCCTCGCGGGCGGCGGCGACCAGCGGCAGCACGGGGGTGTCGATGGAGGTCGAGTCCAGCGGGTCGTGCCCGGCGATGGCCTCGTGCAGCAGCGCCGCGTCCAGCACGGTACGGGCGCAGGGGCCGCCCTGGTCCAGCGAGGACGAGAAGGCGATCAGGCCGTAGCGGGAGACCGTGCCGTAGGTCGGCTTGACGCCGACCGTGCCGGTGACCGCGCCCGGCTGGCGGATCGAGCCGCCGGTGTCGGTGCCGATGGCCAGCGGCGCCTGGTAGGCGGCCAGCGCGGCCGCGGAACCGCCGCCGGAGCCGCCGGGGATCCGGGAGAGGTCCCAGGGGTTGCCGGTGGGCCCGAAGGCGGAGTTCTCGGTGGAGGACCCCATGGCGAACTCGTCCATGTTGGTCTTGCCGAGGATCACGATGCCGGCGTCCTTGAGACGGCGCGTCAGGGTGGCGTCGTACGGCGGCACCCAGCCTTCCAGGATCTTCGACCCGGCCGTGGTGGGCACGCCCTTGGTGGTGAACACGTCCTTGAGCGCCAGCGGGACGCCGGCCAGCGGGCCGAGCTCCTCGCCGGCGGCACGCCTGGCGTCCACGGCGCGGGCGGCCTGCAGCGCACCCTCGGTGTCGACGTGCAGGAAGGCGTGCACCTTCTCGTCGACGGCGCCGATGCGGTCCAGGTGCGCCTGGGCGACCTCGACGGCGGAGACCTCGCCGGCGGCGATGGCCGCGGCCGTCTCGGCGGCGGTGCTCCGGATGATGTCGGAAGCGGGAATCAGGTCAGTCATGGGTGGTTCAGTCCTCCCCGAGGATCTGCGGCACGCGGAAGCGCTGCTCCTCCGCGGCGGGTGCGCCGGCGAGGGCCTCGGCGGGCGTGAGCGAGGGGCGGACCACGTCCGGGCGCATGACGTTGGTCAGCGGCAGCGGATGCGAGGTCGGCGGGACGTCATCGGCGGCGATCTCGCTGACGCGGGCGACCGCGTCCACGATCGCGTTGAGCTGCTCGGCGAAGTGGTCAAGCTCTTCGCTCTTGAGCTCCAGCCGCGACAGCCGGGCGAGGTGGGCGACCTCCTCGCGCGTAATGCCAGGCATGCAGCGATCCCCTTCGGGGTGAGTTCTGGGTTACCGACCCCAGTCTATTGACAGCGGGTCCCCGCCCATCCTACGGAGCACCCAAGCCTCAGGAGCAACCACATACAGGGGCGCGAGGAACTGCGCGACGAACCACGCACCAAGCCGCACGTCCCAAGCAGCCGTACCCCACCACTCACGTGGGCTCCGCAGGCAACGGCGCAACCGCGTTGCGAACCCGCAACCAAGCCGTCGCCTGCTCCGCAGGAAGCGCCGCGGAGACCAGCCACCCCTGCACCGCGTCGCAGCCCATCGCGTGCAGCCGCTCCCAGGTCTCGTCGTCCTCGACGCCCTCCGCGACCACGGTCAGGCCCAGCGAGTGCGCCAGCTGCACCGAGCAGCGCACCACCGCGGCGTCGTGGTCGTCGGCGACCATCCGGCTGACGAAGGAGCGGTCGATCTTGAGCTCGCCCACCGGCAGTTTCCGCAGCCGGACCAGCGAGGAGTAGCCGGTGCCGAAGTCGTCCAGCGACATGCCGACCCCGTGCCGGCGCAGTTCCTCCAGCGTGTCGGCGGCCAGCTGGCCGTCCTCCAGCAGCAGTCGCTCGGTGATCTCCAGCTGCAGCGCCCCCGCCGGGACCCCGTGCCGGAGCAGCCGGTCCGCGATGGACTGGGCGAAGCCCGGCCGGAGTACGTCCCGGGGCGAGACGTTGACGGCGACCTGGACGGTCATCCCCTCGGCGCGCCAGCTCGCCAGCTGGCTGACCGCCGCCTCCAGCACGTAGTCGGTGAGCCGGGGCATCAGGCCGCTGGACTCGGCGAGGCCGATGAACTCCTCCGGGCTGACCGGGCCGTGCCCGGCCCGGTCCCAGCGCGCCAGCGCCTCCAGGCCGACGACATGGCCGTCGAAGGCGACCTTGGGCTGGTAGTGGATGACGACCTGGTCGGCGTCGATGGCCCGGCGCAGATCGCCGAGCAGACCGAGCCGCTGGGGCGTGTCGGCGTCCTGCTCGGGCCGGTAGGACTCGACCCCGCTGCGGCTGCGCTGGGCGTGGGCCATCGCCACGTCGGCCCGGCTCAGCAGCGTCTCGGCGTCGGTGGCGTCGTCGGGGGTGACCGCGACCCCGGCGCTGGACTCCAGCACCAGCTGCAGCCCGTCCAGCAGGATCGGCGCGGCCAGGTCGGCGACCAGGCTGCGGGCGGTCTGCACCGGGCCGGCGCCGGCGTCCGGGAGCAGCACGCCGAACTCGTCGCCGCTGAGCCGGGCGGCCAGCCCGCCCAGGGGACGCACGGATCGCCGCAGCCGCTCGCCGACCTGCACCAGCAGCCGGTCGCCGGTGGCGTGGCCGAGGGTGTCGTTCAGGGAGCGGAAGCGGTCCAGGTCGAGCAGGATCAGCGCGACCGCGTGGCCGGGGCCGGCCGGGGCGCGGCCGATCGCCTCACGGGCGGCGGCCAGCAGCGAGTCGCGGTTGGCCAGGCCGGTGAGCGGGTCCAGGGCCTGGTTCCGGGCCCGGTCCCGGGCGATCCGCCAGGCGGCGAAGAGCACCGCCAGCGGCACGGCGAACAGCGGCAGCAGTTGGGGCGCCTGCCGGGTGGTGAGCAGGACGAGCGGGAGGAGCGGGGCCGCGCCGACCGCCAGCACGCCGACGAACAACGCCACGCCCGCCCACCGGCCGGTTCTGACCGTGCGTTCGGGCCCGGCCAGCCGGGCGGCGCGGCCCAGCCACGTCGTGCGCTCCATGAATGTTCCTCTGGTTCCCCGTTCGCCCGCCGAGGGAGCGGGTTGTGCACCAGGGTAAAGCGGGGGCTTCTGGAGGGGCAGGGAATTGGACAGGCCGTGACCGACCGGTGTCGTTACCGGCCGGTCGGCACTACGCTGTGCCCTTCTGGGCCGATTTGCCTTCATGTTAAGTGACTTGACCAGCTGTCAGTCCTCGGGGGCGGTCTCCTGCGGCAGCGCGGCGGCACGGGCCGCCTCCGCACCCTCGCTGAGCAGCACTCCGAAGCCGTCGTCGTCCAGCACCGACAGCTTCAGCTGCATGGCCTTGTCGTACTTGGAGCCGGGGTTGTCGCCGACCACGACGAAGTCGGTCTTCTTCGACACCGAGCCGGTGACCTTGGCCCCGAGGGCCTGCAGCGCGTCCTTGGCGCCGTCACGGGTGTGCGAGGCGAGGGTGCCGGTGACCACCACGGTGAGCCCGTCCAGCAGCCGCGGGCCGACCTCCTCGCCGCCCTCCTCGACGAACCGGACGCCGGCCGCGCGCCACTTCTCGATGATCTCCCGGTGCCAGTCCTCGGCGAACCACTGGATGATGGCGGCGGCGATGCCGGGCCCGACGCCCTCGGTGGCGGCCAGTTCCTCCTCACTGGCCGCGGCGATCCGGTCCAGGTCACGGAACTCCCGCGCCAGCGCCTGCGCGGCGACCGGACCGACGCGACGGATCGACAGACCGTTGATGAAGCGCCACAGCTGGCTCTCCCTGGCGGCCTGGAGGTTGTCCAGCATCAGAACGGCGGTCTTCTTGGGCTCGCCCTTGAGGTTGGCGAAAAAGGACACAACCTTCTGCTCGCCGGTGGTCTCGTCGATCTTGGGCAGGCCGGTCTTGGGGTCGCGGACCAGAGCCCTGATCGGAAGGAGCTGTTCCATCGACAGGTTGAAGATGTCACCCTCGTTCGTCAACGGCGGCGTCGACGGCTCCAGGGGCTGGGTGAGCGCGACTGCCGCGACATAGCCGAAGTTGTCGACGTCCAGCGCCTCCCGGCCGCAGAGGTAGGCGATCCGCTCCCGGATCTGCGCCGGACAGTAGCGGGCGTTGGGGCAGCGCAGGTCGATGTCGCCCTCCGCCATCGGGCGCAGCTCGCTGCCGCACTCATGGCAGTGGGTCGGCATGACGAACGCGCGTTCGCTGCCGTCGCGCAGGTCCTCGACCGGACCGAGGATCTCCGGGATGATCTCGCCGGCCTTGCGCAGCACCACGGTGTCGCCGATCAGCACCCCCTTGCTCTTGACGACCTCCTGGTTGTGCAGGGTGGCGTACTGGACCATCGACCCGGCGATCAGCACCGGCTCGGCGAGCACCGCGAAGGGAGTGGCCCGGCCGGTACGCCCGATGCCGACCTGGATCCGCTCCAGCCTGCCGACGGCCTCCTCGGGCGGGTACTTCCAGGCGATGGCCCAGCGTGGCGACTTGGACGTTGCCCCGAGCCGCCCCTGCAGGGCGATCTCGTCGACCTTGACGACCACGCCGTCGATCTCGTGCTCCACCGAGTGCCGGTTCTCGCCGAAGTCGGCGATGAACTGCTTCACCTCGGCAAGCGTCCCGACCACCTTGTTGTGCCGGGCCGTGGGCAGTCCCCAGGCGTGCAGCAGTTCGTAGGCGTGAGACTGGCAGTCGATGTCGAAGCCCTCGCGGGCGCCGATACCGTGCACCAGCATCCGCAGTGGCCGGGCTGCCGTGGCCTGCGGATCCTTCATCCGCAGGGACCCGGCGGCGGTGTTCCGGGGGTTGGAGTAGAGCTTCTCCAGCGCCAGCGGGCGCTTGCCCTCCGCGAGCAGGCGGACGTTCTCCTCCGTCCGGCGCTCGTTCTCAGCCACGAGGCCGGCGTTGAACTGCTCGAAATCGGCCGTGGACATGTAGACCTCGCCGCGGACCTCCACCAGCGCGGGCGGACCGTCCCCGGCGAGCTGCTCCGGGATCTCGGCGATCGTGCGGGCGTTGGCGGTGATGTCCTCGCCGACACGGCCGGTGCCACGGGTGGCGGCACGCACCAGCCGCCCGTGCTCGTACGTCAGGTTGATGGCCAGCCCGTCGATCTTGAGCTCGCAGAGGTAGTGGAACGGCTGGCCGGCGAGGTCACGCTCGACCCGCTCACCCCACGCGTCCAACTCCTCGTCGTTGAAGGCGTTGTCGAGGCTGAGCAGCCGCTCCAGGTGGGTGACCTTGGCGAAGTCCTCGGAGAGGGCGCCACCGACCTTCTGGGTCGGGGAGTCCTGGGTCCGCAGCTCCGGGCGGCGCTGCTCGATGGCCTCCAGTTCCCGCATCAGCGCGTCGAACTCGGCGTCGCTGATACTGGCGGCGTCATGGGCGTAGTACCGGGTGCGGTGGTCCTCAAGCTCCTGCGCCAACTGCGCGTGCCTTGCCCGATCCACGTCCGACACGCCACTCTCCTCCATCGACGACCCCCTCCTCGGTTACTCCGGATTGTCCGCCAGGCTCCGGGCGGCGGTCACGGTGTGTGACAGCGCACGCCGCGCGTAGGACGGAGAGGCCCCCGCCAGGCCGCAGCTGGGCGTCACCACCACGCGTTGTGCCAGCAAGGCGGGGTCGAGACCCAGCCTTCGCCACAGTGTTCTGACACCGCTGACACTACCGGCCGGGTCTGACAATCCCTGGTCGGCGGAGGGCACGACACCCGCGAGGAGCACCGTCCCCGCCTCCAGCATCTCGCCGAGGACGTCGTCGTCACGCTCCGTCAGCAGGGCGAAGTCCACCGACACCCCGACCGCGCCGGCCCGCCGCAGCAGCTCCAGCGGCACGTCGGAGGCGCAGCAGTGCACCAGCACCGGGACGTCCAGCGAACGCATCAGGGTCCGCAGGGTCTCCTCGGCGACCTGGCGGTCCACCGACCGCAGCCGCTGCCAGCCGCTCGCGGTCTTCACCTGCCCGGCCAGCACCGCCGGCAGCGAGGGCTCGTCCAGTTGCAGCAGCAGCTGTGCCCCGGGGATCCGCCGGCGCAGCTCCGCGAGGTGCAGCCGCAGGCCCTCGGCCAGCGAGGCGGTGATGTCGCGGACCGCGCCAGGGTCGGCCAGGGCCTTCTCGCCGCGGTGCAGTTCCACGCTCGCGGCCAGCGTCCACGGGCCGACGGCCTGGACCTTGAGCGGTCCGGTCCAGCCCTGGGTGAACTCCTCCAGCGCGTCCAGGTCCTCGCCGAGCCACGACCTGGCCCGGCGGGTGTCCCGGCCCGGGTGGTCGCCGAAGCGCCAGCCGGAGGGCTCGACCCGGGCGAACAGCTCGACCAGCAGGCCGAGGCTGCGCCCGATCATGTCCGCGCCCGGCCCGCGCGCGGGCAGCTCGGGCAGGTGCGGCAGCGCGTCCAGGGATCCGACGACGGTCTTCGCGGCCTCGCGGGCGTCGGTGCCCGGCATCGACCCGACCCCGGTCGCCGCCGGACCGGTCAACTGCGGAAACGTGCTCTCAGCGCTCACCCGGGCAGCGTACGGGACGGTGCCCGGCCCGCCCTACCGGCGCCGCCGGTCGGTGCCGCCCGGCGGGCGCGGCCCGCCGCTCAACGGCCGGGGCGGACCGTGATCTCGGTGAGGTCCGCGTCCCGGGGCAGGTCGAGGGCGGTGAGGATGGCGGTGGCGACCGACTCCGGGGCGATGAAGGCGTCCGCGTCGTACGGGAGGCCCTCCTGGGCGCGGACCTTCTGCTGCATGGGGGTGGCCGTCCGGCCCGGGTAGACGGTGGTGACCCGGACGCTGTTGGCCTGCTCCTCGGCGCGCAGCGAGTCGGCGACCGCACGCAGTCCGAACTTGGACGCCGCGTAGACCCCCCATTCGGCGTGGGCGGCCAGCCCCGCACCGGAGTTGACGAAGACGACATGGCCGCGCGAGACCCGCAGCGTGGGCAGGAAGAGCCGGGTCAGCTCGGCCGGGGCGACCAGGTTGACCGCCAGGGTCTCGTTCCAGACCTTGGTGCCGAGGTCGCCGATCCCGCCCAGTTCCACCATGCCGGCGATGTGCAGCAGCGAGTTCAGCCGCACCGGCTGGGTCTGCTGGCCCAGCGCCCAGGACAGCCGGTCCGGGACGGCCAGGTCGCCGATCAGCGTCTGACAGCCGGGGAACCGCCGGCGCAGCAGCTCCGCGCGCTGGGCGTTGCGCGCCAGCAGCCAGATGTCGTCGCCGCGTTCCTGCAGCCGGGCGGCGACCGCCGCGCCGATGCCGGACCCTGCCCCAGTGATCAAGTGCGTACCCATGCGTTCATTGGTATCACGGCCGCGACAGCCGACGATCCGTCACTATGGGGGCGAGGAAGATCCACGGAGCGGCGTGGCGCTGGGTGACGCCGCCGACCGACGGGGGCAGCGCGTGACCGAGCAACTCGCCGCGGCAGTGCCGGACGGTGTGACGGAGCCGACCGGGCCACCGCCCGCGCAGGTCGGGCACATGATCGTCTGTGGCGGGGACGCCCTGACCCACCGGGTGGCGCTGGACCTGATCCACCTCTACCGCGAACGGGTCACCCTGGTCATCCCCGACCCGGACCAGGGCCACGGGCCCCAGCTCGCCGCGCTGGCCACCGCGGACGGCACGGTGACCGTGATCGCCGGACGCAGCCCCGACGAGCCGACCCTGCTCGCCGCCGGGATCACCGACGCCACCGCACTCGCGCTGACCATCGACCACGACCCGACGGTCACCCAGGCCGCGCTGCTGGCCCGCGGGCTCAACCCCCGGCTGCGGCTGGTGATCCGGATCTTCAACAACGCGCTCGGGGTGCGCCTGGAGCGGCTGCTGGACCGGACCGCGTCGGCGAACGGGGGCTCGACCGCGGTGCTCTCCGCCTCGGAGACGGCCACCCCGGCGCTGGTCTCCGCCGCGGTCACCGGCCGCAACCAGGTCATCCCGGTGAACGGCGGCACCCTGTCGGTGGTGGAACAGCCCGTCGAGGAGGGCGCTGCCGAGGCGGCCGCGCTGGCCCGGGGCGGCGCGGTGCCGCTGGCCCTGCTGGCGCCGCGCAGCAACGACCTGCTCGGCTCGGGCACCACTCCGCTGCACCCGCTGCTGCCGTCGCAGACCCGCACCGCCGGGGTACGGGCGCAGAGCACCCGCGCCGTGCTCTGGCTGCGGCACGACCCCAGCGAGCCGGACCCGCCCGCGCCCCGGTTCCGCCGTCCGGCCTGGGGCGCGCTGTTCTCCCGGCGGTTGCGGCTGGCCGGTCTCGGGCTGGCCGCCCTGGTCGCGGTGCTGACCCTGGCGACCTGGCTGTCGACCGACAACTCGCTGCCGCTCTCGCTCTACCTGGTGCTGATGGACGTCGCGGCGATGGGCAACCCGGCACTGGGGCAGCCGCTGGCACGACAGTTGCTGCAGTTGCTGGCCGCCTTCACCGGCATGCTGATCATGCCGCTGGTGCTGGCCCTGGTGCTGGAGAACCTGGGCGCGCTGCGCACCATCGGGCCGCTCAACCGCCCGCTGCGGACCACCTCCGACCACATAGTGATCATCGGGCTGGGCAAGGTCGGCACCAGGGTGCTGGAGCGGCTGGTCGACCTGCGGGTCCCCGTGGTCGCGGTGGAACGCGACCCGGAGGCGGCAGGGGTGTCGCTGGCCCGCAAGCGCAACGTCCCCGTGGTGATCGGGGACATCTCCCAGCCCGAGGTCTACCGCGCCGCGCGGATCGGTCGCAGCTCCACGCTGATGGCGCTGACCAGCAACGACAGCGTCAACCTGGAGGCGGTGCTGTACGCCCGCGAGCGGCGCCCGGACCTGCGGGTGGTGCTCCGGCTGTTCGACGACGCCTTCGCCACCACCGTGTACCAGGCGCTGCGGGCCTCGTATCCGCAGGCCCCGACCCGCAGCCGGAGCGTGTCCTACCTGGCGGCGCCGGCCTTCGCCGCCGCCATGATGGGCCGTCAGGTACTGGCCGCGATTCCGGTCGAGCGGCAGATGCTGCTGGTCGCCACGGTGAACGTGCGCGGCCGGGAGGAGCTGGAGGGCCGGACCGTGGCCCGGGCGTTCCGGCCCGGCGGCTGGCGGGTGGTCGGACTGCTGTCCGGCTCCGGCCGGCTGACCTGGGGCCCGGCCGAGAGCCGGGTCCTGCAGGGCGAGGACCGGGTGATCGTGGTCGCCACCCGCGAGGGCCTGGGCCTGCTGCTGCAGCGGTCCCAGGCGGAGGAGTCCGCGTTCGCCAGGGCCTGGGCGGCGGCGGAGCGCCGGAACGCCGAACCCGCCCCGGCGGGTTCCCCTCAACCCGTGCCGCAGGGCCAGGCCGGGCCCGGCCCGGTACCGGCCGGGTCCCCGAGCGGGGCGCCCGCCGGGCCACTGGGCGGGCTCGCCGGGACGGAGCAGACCCCGGTCCCCCTGCCCCGGCTCCCCCGCGCCGAGCCGTCCCCGCCGTACCAGAACGATCAGGCGGAGGGTCCCTCCAGGTAGTCGAGCACCTCGGCCGCGTCCGCCGCGAAGCGGGCCAGCTCGTCCAGCGGACGCGGCAGAAAGCCCTCGGCCTCCATCCGGCGCAGCTGGGTGCGCATGCCGTCGTAGAAGCCCTCGGTGTCCAGCAGCACGATCGGCTTGTCGTGCAGGCCGTGCTTCTTCAGCTCCAGCACCTCGGTCGCCTCGTCCAGCGTGCCCAGGCCGCCGACCAGCACCACCACCGCGTCCGCGCGGGCCAGCAGTGCGGCCTTGCGCTCGGCCAGGTCGCGGGTGGTCACCAGCTCGTCGGCGCCCTGGTAGGTCTTGTGCGAAAGCAGCTCCACAGAGATGCCGACCAGCCGGGCTCCGGCCGCCTTGGCCTCGTCCGCGATCACGCCCATCAGCCCGGCGTGGGAGCCGCCCCAGACCAGGGTGTGGCCGCGCTCGCCGAGCAGCCGGGCGAACTCGCGGGCCGGCTTGGTGTAGCGCTCGTCCAGGACGAAGGCGGAGCAGAAGACGGTGATGTTCACAGGGCCCCCGGGGGTCGATGGCGCGGGACCCGCGCCGATGGTCCGACCGGTCGCAGCCGGTCAGGTGCGGCGGTCGGTCAGGTGCGGCGGTCGGTCAGGTACTGGAGAAAGCGGCGCGCTCCGTGGTGGCGATGGTCGCCGAGCCCACCACCCGGGTGCCGTCGTAGAGCACCACGGCCTGGCCCGGCGCGATCCCCCGCACCGGCTCGGCCAGCACCACCCTCAGCTCGCCGTCCACCAGCTCGGCGGTCGCGGCCACCGGCTCGCCGTGGGCGCGCAACTGCGCGGTGTACGCACCGGCGGTGAACGGCGCCTCGCCGCACCAGCGCGGAGCGGTCCCGGTCAGCGCGGACACGTCCAGCGCCTCGACCGGGCCGACGGTGACCCGGTTGTCGACCGGGGAGATGTCCAGGACGTAGCGGGGCTTGCCGTCGGCGGCCGGCCGGCCGATCCGCAGTCCCTTGCGCTGGCCGATGGTGAAGCCGTACGCGCCGGTGTGGTCGCCCAGCTTGGTGCCGTCCACGTCGACGATCTCGCCGGGGGCGGTGCCCAGGCGCTGCTCCAGGAAGCCCTGGGTGTCGCCGTCGGCGATGAAGCAGATGTCATGGCTGTCCGGCTTCTTCGCCACGGCCAGGCCGCGCCGCTCCGCCTCGGCCCGGACCAGCTCCTTGGGCGTGTCCCCGAGCGGGAACAGCGCGTGCGCCAGCTGGTCGGCGTCCAGCACGCCGAGGACGTAGGACTGGTCCTTGGCCGGGTCCACCGCGCGGTGCAGCTCGCGCAGGCCGTCCTCGGTGGTGACGATCTGCGCGTAGTGACCGGTGCAGACGGCGTCGAAGCCCAGCGCGACGGCCTTGTCCAGCAGCGCAGCGAACTTGATCTTCTCGTTGCAGCGCAGGCACGGGTTGGGGGTACGGCCCGCCGCGTACTCCGCGACGAAGTCGTCGACCACGTCCTCGCGGAAGCGCTCGGCGAGGTCCCAGACGTAGAACGGGATCCCGATCACGTCGGCCGCGCGGCGCGCGTCGCGCGAGTCCTCCAGCGTGCAGCAGCCGCGGGCGCCGGTACGGAAGGACTGCGGGTTGCCGGACAGCGCCAGGTGCACCCCGGTGACGTCGTGCCCCGCCTCGGCGGCCCGGGCGGCGGCGACGGCGGAGTCCACCCCGCCGGACATCGCGGCGAGCACGCGCAGGCGTCCCCCGCCGAGCGCGGACGCGGAATCGTCAGGGGCCCCAGGAAAGTCATTCATGATGTAACCAGGGTACGTTCCGCAGGCAACTGCCTTGTCCGCGCTCGTGCCGTAAGACTGGACACACCGCCGGGGCGGTTCAGCGGACCGGGGCTCCGGCCATCCGGGCGCGTTCGACGACCGGGCCGATCACCGCGGCCAGCGCCTCGACGTCGGCGCGGGTGGAGGTGTGGCCCAGCGAGAACCGCAGCGAGGCGCGGGCCAACGCCGGTTCGGCGCCCATCGCGAGCAGCACATGGCTGGGCTGCGGAACCCCCGCCGAACAGGCGGAGCCGGTCGAGCACTCCACCCCGCGCGCGTCCAGCAGCATCAGCAGGGCGTCACCCTCGCAGCCGGGGAAGGAGAAGTGGGCGCTGGCGGGCAGCCGCCCACCCGGTGCGGGGTCGCCGTTGAGCACCGCGTCCGGTACGGCGTCGAACACCGCCGCGACCAGCTCGTCGCGGAGCAGCGCGGTGGTGGCGGCGTGCTCGGGGCGGCGCGCGGCGGCGATCTCCGCCGCCGCGGCGAAGCCGGCCGCGCCGGGAACGTCCAGGGTGCCGGAACGGACGTCCCGCTCCTGCCCGCCGCCGTGCAGCAGCGGGATCGGCGTCATCGTGCGGCCGAGCAGCAGCGCGCCGATGCCGTACGGTCCGCCGATCTTGTGCCCGGTGACGGTCAGCGCGTCCAGCCCGGAGTCGGCGAAGGAGACCGGCAGCTGACCGAACGCCTGCACCGCGTCGGCGTGCATGGGGATGCCGAACTCCCGCGCCACAGCCGAGAGTTCGGCGACCGGCTGGATGGTGCCGACCTCGTTGTTGGCCCACATCACGGTGATCAGCGCGACGTCGGCCGGGTTGGACCGCACCGCCTCGCGCAGCGCCTCGGGGTGGACCCGGCCGTAGCCGTCCACCGGCAGCCAGTCGACCCTGGCGCCCTCGTGCCGCTCCAGCCACTCCACCGCGTCCAGCACCGCGTGGTGTTCGACCGGGCTGCAGAGCACCCGGACCCGGGCCGGGTCGGCATCGCGGCGCGCCCAGAACAGGCCCTTCACCGCGAGGTTGTCGGACTCCGTACCGCCGCCGGTGAACACCACCTCGCTGGGACGGGCGCCGAGGGCCTGGGCCAGCGTCTCCCGGGACTCCTCGACGACGCGGCGGGCGCGACGGCCGGCGGCGTGCAGGGAGGAGGCGTTGCCGGTGCTGCCGAGGTGAGCGGTCATCGCCTGGACCGCTTCGGGCAGCATCGGGGTGGTCGCCGCATGGTCGAGATAGGGCATGGCGAGATCAAGTGTAGAGGTGCCCGGATCCGCCGCGTGGCCACACCCTCGACTCAGCCCGGATTCCAGCCGGGCCCCGGATTCCGGCACGGCCCGGATTCCAACAGAGACACGGTTCCCCCAGGGCCGTTGCACCCCGTGCAACGCCTGCCTAGGATCCGGTGGACACGCGAACGAGGCAGTCGCGGGCGACCGAGCGGGGCGAGGGCATGGCGCAGACGGTGGACCGGGCACTGGTGATCCTCGCCTCGCTGGCCGAGGGCCCCTCCTCGCTGGAGCAGGCCGCCACCCGGATCGGCGTGCACAAGTCCACCGCGCTGCGGCTGCTGCGCACCCTGGAGGAGCACGGACTGGTGCACCGCCAGCCGGACTACCGTTACCGCCTCGGCAGCCGGCTGTTCTCGCTGGCCCAGCAGGCCCTGGAGAGCATCGACGTCCGGGTGGTCGCCGCGCCGCACCTGGCCGCGCTCAACGAGCGCTGCGGGCACACCGTCCACCTCGCGGTGTACGAGGACGGCGAGGTGACCTACGTCGACAAACTGGAGAGCCGCTACCCGGTCCGGATGTACTCGCGGATCGGCAAGCGCGCCCCGCTGACCGCCTCGGCCGTGGCCAAGGTGCTGCTGGCGGACCTGCCGGAGGCACGCCGCCGCGAGGTCGCCGAGCGGCTGGAGTACCCGGCCTACACCACCCGTTCGCTGCGCTCTCCCGAGGCCCTGCTGGCCGAGCTGCTGACGGTGCGTGACCAGGGCTGGGCGGTGGACCGCAACGAGTACGAGGAGACGGTGAACTGCGTGGCCGCTCCGGTGCGGGGCATCGACGGACGGGTGATCGCCGCATGCTCGGTGTCCACCCCGACCGTGGTCGCCCCGATGGCCGCGCTGCGGCGACTGGTTCCCGACCTGCTGCGGACCGCCGAGGCGGTCTCCCGCGAGTACGGCGGCCTCGCCGCCTCCTGACCGCCCGCCCGCCGGCCGTTCCCGGCCGGGTCCGGCGGGGTGTCAGCCTCCGTCGCCCTCGCCCTCGGGGCTGGCGCTGCCGCGGTGCCAGGCGCGCGGCGCACGCCAGTCGTAGCGCAGGGCGAGCATCCGCAGCACGAAGGCGCTCAGCGCGGCGAAGGTGCCGGTGACGGCGGTGAGGTGGTGCACCGTGATCAGCCCCGCCACGATGGCGGAGCCGACCAGCGCCGGAACGGCGTAGAGCGCCCGGTCCCAGCGCAGCAGCGAGGGCAGCTCGTTGGCGAGCAGGTCGCGGGCGACGCCTCCACCGACCGCGGTGGCCATGCCCAGGGCGACCGAGGCGACCACGCCGAGACCGTAGTCGTGGGCCTTGGCAGTGCCGGCGACGCAGAAGAGGCCGAGGCCGGCCGCGTCCAGGAGCTGGACGGTGCGGTTGATCCGCTGGACCTCGGGGTGCAGGAAGAAGACCACCAGTGTGGCCGCCAGGGGGTCGAGGAAGTACCCCATGTTCTGGAACGCGGCCGGTGGCACCGCCCCGATGATCAGGTCCCGGAAGACCCCGCCGCCGAGCGCGGTGACCTCGGCGAGCACCGCGATACCGAAGATGTCGAGGTTCTTCCGGACCGCGAGCAGGCCGCCGGACAGGGCGAAGACGAAGATCCCGACCAGGTCGAGTGTCTCCTGCACGCCGGGCTCAAACAGTTGCGAGGTCACCCCGTAGTTCTATCCGACACCCCAGGCAACCGAAGAACCACCACAAAGGGGCGCGAGGCTCTGTTGCACTAACTGCGTGCGCTGCCAACCACCCGCCCAGCAGCAGGTAGGCAGAACAGTCCCCCGCGCCCCGACAAAACTAGGCCGGCGCGTTCTCCGGGAAGTGGCACGCCACCTGGTGGCCCGTCTTCAGGGCAACCAGCGGCGGCTCCTGCGTGGAGCACACCTCCTGGGCCTTCCAGCAGCGCGTACGGAAGCGGCAGCCGGACGGCGGGTTGATCGGCGAGGGCACGTCACCGGTCAGCAGGATCCGCTCGCGGGCCGCCGCGCCCTTGCGGGTCGGGTCCGGCACCGGCACGGCCGACATCAGCGCGTTGGTGTACGGGTGCATCGGGTTGGCGTAGAGCGACTCGCGGTCGGCCAGCTCCACGATCTTGCCGAGGTACATCACCGCGACCCGGTCGGACACGTGCCGGACCACCGAGAGGTCGTGCGCGATCACGACATAGGTGAGGCCGAGGTCCTTCTGCAGGTCGTCCAGCAGGTTCACGACCTGGGCCTGGATCGAGACGTCCAGCGCCGACACCGGCTCGTCCGCGACGATCATCTTCGGACGCAGGGCCAGCGCGCGGGCGATGCCGATGCGCTGGCGCTGACCGCCGGAGAACTCGTGCGGGTAGCGGTTGTAGTGCTCCGGGTTGAGGCCGCAGAGCTCCAGCATGTCCTGGACCGCGCGCTTGATCCCGTTCTCGGTCTTGACGTTCTGCAGCCGGAACGGGGCGCCGACGATGGTGCCGACGGTGTGCCGGGGGTTCAGCGAGGAGTACGGGTCCTGGAAGATCATCTGGATGTCCCGGCGGTACGGGCGCATCTGGGCGGTGCTCAGGTGGGTGATGTCGGCACCCTCGAAGGTCACCTTGCCACCGGTCGGCTCCAGCAGCCGGGTGATCAGCCGGCCCATCGTGGACTTGCCGCAGCCGGACTCCCCCACCACGCCGAGCGTCTCGCCCTGGCGGACCGAGAAGGTCAGCCCGTCCACAGCCTGGACGGCACCGGCCTGACGCTGCAACAGCCCCTTCTTGATGGGGAAGTGCTTGACCAGTCCGTCGACCTCCAGCAGCGGCTCGCCTTCCGAGACCGATGCGGACGCGGGCGCGGGGACCGTCGCCGTCGCGGCGGTGGAGCTGTCATCAGCCATGGTGTTTCTCGTCTCCTCGACGTGCGACGTGTCGCCGCGCTGTGGTGCAAAAGTCGGGGCCCGGTCCCGTCCGTTCGTGGCGGACGGGACCGAAACCGAGGTGCTGCTAGAGCCGGGGCTGGATCTCGTCGGTGAAGATCTGGTGCCGGGTCTCCAGGTCCATGTGGCAGGCGGCCAGGTGGGAGTCGGCGGTCTGCACCAGCTCCGGGACCTCGGTCTGGGACCGTCCGCCGGTGCGGTCCGCGTACGGGCAGCGCGGGTGGAAGGCGCAGCCCGTCGGCAGGTTGATCAGGCTGGGCGGGTTGCCCTGGACCGGGATCAGCCGCTCCTGGATCTCCCGGTCGATGCGGGGCATCGAGCCGAGCAGGCCCCAGGTGTAGGGGTGCTCCGGGTTGGTGAAGATCTGGTCCGCCGGACCCTTCTCCACGCACCGGCCGCCGTACATCACCAGGATGTCGTCGGCCAGCTCGGCGACCACGCCGAGGTCGTGCGTGATGATGATGACGGCCGAGCCGAACTCCTGCTGCAGGTCTCGGATCAGGTCCAGGATCTGCGCCTGGACGGTGACGTCCAGAGCGGTGGTGGGCTCGTCCGCGATCAGCAGCGAGGGGTCGTTGGACAGCGCCATCGCGATCATCGCGCGCTGCCGCATCCCGCCGGAGAACTGGTGCGGGTGGTCGTCCACGCGCTTGTCCGGCTGCGGGATGCCGACCCGGTCCAGCATCTGGATCGCGTGGTCGCGGGCCGCCTTCTTGCTGGCCTGCGGGTGGTGCACCCGGTAGGCCTCGATGATCTGCTGACCGATCGTGTAGAAGGGGTGCATCGCGGTCAGCGGATCCTGGAAGATCATCGCCATCTGCTTGCCGCGCAGCTTGCGGACCTCCTCCGGGGAGGAGGAGATCAGCTCCTGGCCGTCCAGCCAGATCTCGCCGGACATCCGGGCGCCGCGGGTCTTGCCGGCCGCACGGTGCAGACCCATGATCGACAGCGAGGTGACCGACTTGCCGGAGCCCGACTCGCCCACGATGCCGAGGGTCTTGCCGCGCTCCAGCGAGAAGCTGAGCCCGTCCACCGACTTGACCAGGCCGTCGTCGGTGGGGAAGTGCACCCTCAGGTCGCGCACGGAGAGGAACTCGGCCGGCGGGCCCAGCGTGACGGCGGGGGTGGCCAGCTCGACCAGCGCCGCGCCGTCGGCGTCTGCGGTCTGTACGGCGCTCGCCGCGCCGTCGGTCGCGGAGGCGTTCTTGCGGATTTTCATGCGAGCCTCACACGGGGGTCGACGACCGCGTACAGCAGGTCGACGATCAGGTTGGCCAGAACGATGAAGAAGGCGGCGAAGAGCGTGACGCCCATGATCATGGGCAGGTCGCTCTTCTGGATCCCCTCCAGCGCCCAGAAGCCCAGGCCACGAAGGTTGAACACGTTCTCGGTGAGGATCGCGCCGCCGAGCAGGCCGCCGAGGTCCATACCGAAGATGGTGAGGATGGGGGTCAGCGTGGAGCGCATCGCGTGCTTCCCGACCACGACCCGTTCACTCAGGCCCTTGGCGCGGGCGGTGCGGATGTAGTCCTCGCCCATCACGTCGAGCATGGTGGCGCGGGTGAGCCGGGCATAGGTCGCCGCGAACAGGAACGCCAGGGTGATCCATGGAAGCAGCATCCCCTGGAACCACAGCCATGGATCCGCCGTGAAGCTGATGTTCCCCGAGTTGGGCAGCCAGTTCAGCTTGTAGACCACGATGGCCGAGCTGACCAGGCCGGTGAAGTAGACCGGGAGCGAGACGCCCGCGAGTGCGGTCATCATGGTGACCCGGTCGAGCAGGCTGCGTTTGCGCAGTGCGGACACGATGCCGGTGCCGACACCGGCGATCAGCCAGAGCACGGCGGCACCCGCCGCCAGTGAGGCGGTGACCGGGAAGGCACTGGTCAGCGTGGGCCACACCGGCTGGCTGTCCTGCGAGGACAGACCGAGGCAGGGAGCCGGGCAGAAGGTCTTGTCCGGCCCGTTGTCGTAGTGCCGACCGGCGACGATCCCCTTGAGGTAGAGGCCGTACTGCTCGTAGATCGGCTTGTCGAACCCCAGCTTGACCCGGAGGCCGGCGATGGCCGCGGGGTTGGCGTTCTTGCCGACGTAGAGCATCACGGGGTCCGTCCCGGTGAGCTTCGGGACCATGAAGAAGATGCCAAAAGTGATCATGGAGACCACCAGCAGCATGACGACCACGTGCATGAGTCGCCGGATGAGGTAAAGAAGCACTGCGCTCGGCCGGCCGCCGGCCGGCCGCCTTCCCTTGTGGGGTCGGCGGCCGACCGCGGCCTGCCTTCACCTGCCCTTCGGTCTAGCTGTACTTACAGGTGAAGTGAAATCACTTGCCGTCGGAGGTACCCAGGGCGGCGAAGTTGATCATGCCCAGCTCCTCCGAGAACATGACGTTGGTCAGGCGCGGGTTGAAGTAGTTGAGCGACTGCTCGACCACACCGGGGAAGTAGAGCGCCAGGTCCATGACCCGGTGGTTGACGTTCTGGTAGTCCTGAGCGGCAACCTTGGGGTCGGTCGTGTTCTGGGCGTCGATGATCCACTGCTGGATCTGCGGGTCGTTGATCTCGGAGTAGTTGTTGTTACCGGCCGGCAGGATCTGGCGACCGTCGACCAGCACGTCCAGGAAGCCCGAGGCGGTCGGGTAGTCCGAGCCCCAGCCGAAGACGTTGAGGCCGATCCCCTTGGAGTGCATGATCGCGGGGACACCGACGGTGGAGCTGGACTTCGAGCCGTCGTACTGGAAGATGTCGGCGTTGATGCCGACCTGCTTCAGGTCGTTCTGCAGCGAGACGGCCTGCTTGACGTCCTTCGGGCTGGTGCTGCGGGCCGCGATGACGGTGTTGAAGCCGTTCGGCTTGCCGCAGAGGGCCAGCTCCTGCTTCGCCTTGTCGACCTGCGGCTGGCCGCCGGCCAGGTTGTACGGGTCGTACGCGTCGTAGCCCGGGGTGGTGGGGGGCAGCATGTTCAGCGACAGCGCGCCGGACCACTTGCCGCCACGGGCGGTCTGCTGGTTGGTGCCGCTCACCGCGTACTCGACGGCCTTGCGGCAGTGGACGTTGTCGAAGGGGGCGACCTTCGTCTGCATCGAGATGTAGCGGATGGTGTTCTCGGGCGCGTTGACCGTGTTCGCCTTGAGCGACGGGGTGGTCAGGATCTTCGCCTGGGCCGCGGTCTGCACGCCACGCTGGCCCGCGTCGATGTCGGCGGTGCCGGCCAGCAGCTGGCTGTCGATGTCATCGGCGTTGGTGTCGATGGTGAAGTCGATCGCGTCCGGCAGGGCGGCGCGGATCGGGTCCGTGCTCTGGTCCCAGTAGGGGTTGCGGACGAACTTGATGGACTTCTGCGCCACATAGGAGGCGATCTTGTACGGACCGCTGGACTGGGGGGCCTGGGCGTACTTGGCGCCGGTGTCCTTGCTCTGCTCGACCGGCGAGGCCGAACCCATGGCCAGGTGGTACAGGAAGTCCGAGTTGGGCTGGGCCAGCTTGAAGACGACCGTGTTGGCGTCCGGGGTGGTCACCGACTTGAGGCCGACCGGGCTGGTGTCCTTGTACGGGCCGGGGTAGTTCTGGCCCTCGTCCAGGTCCGCGATCAGGTACGTCGGGCCGCCGGGCAGGACGTCCTGCGCGAAGGTGCGCTCGATGCCGTACTTGATGTCCGCGGAGGTGATCGGGTCACCGTCGTCGAACTTCAGACCGCTTCGCAGGGTGAAGGTGTAGGTCTTGCCGTCCGCCGAGATGGTCGGCATGGCCGACGCCAGGTCGGGAGCCAGGGCCAGGCCGGCCGCACCGGGCTTCATCGGGTAGGCGACCAGCGTGCGGGCGTAGAGCTGCTGGAGGTTCCACGCGAAGGCGTAGTAGGCGATCGCCGTGTCCAGCGAGTCCACGTCCTGGGTGCTCAGCAGGTGGAGGGTGCCACCCTTCTTGGTGGAAGGGTTCACGATGCTGGTGGCAGCCGCGTTGAACGTGGGACCGGTGGACTTGCTGCCGCCGCCGGTCGTACTGTTCGCGTTCCCGCTGCAGGCGCTGGTCACGGTCATCAGCCCGACGACGCCAACGGCCGCAAGTGCCATAATTCGCTTGTTCACTGGGTGTCAACCTCCGAGGAGTGACCAGGCGAGTGTGCACTGGTCGGGTGGTGAAATGCCGTGCCCGAGGCCCTGGGCGCCGGGTTCGGACGAACTAGTTGCCCTTCGGGTCCAGGGCGTCACGCAGCCCGTCGCCGAAAAGGTTGAACGCGAGGACGGTCACGAAGATCGCCAGGCCGGGGATCAGCAGGTTCGTCAGGTCGACCGTGTAGTACTGGATCGAGTCCGACAGCATCTGGCCCCAGGAGGGCGTCGGCGGCTTCACACCGACACCGAGGAAGCTCAGCGCGGCCTCGTTGAGGATGTTGGTCGGGATCATCAGCGTCGTGTAGACGAGGATCGGCGCGACCAGGTTCGGGAGCAGTTCCTTGAGCAGGATGTGCACCCGGCCCGCGCCCAGGCTCTGAGCAGCCTCGACGAACTCGCGTTCGCGCAGCGAGAGGGTCTGGCCGCGGACGATACGTCCGATGTAGGGCCAGCCGAAGAAGCCGATCACGAAGATCAGCACCATGATGCGTGGTGCGCTTCCACCCATCCCGAAGAGCTTCTCGGGGACGACCGAGACCAGTGCGATGGAGAAGAGCAGCTGCGGGAAGGACAGCAGGACGTCCATGGTGCGGCTGACGACGGTGTCGACCCAGCCGCCGAGGAAGCCGGCCGCCATGCCCAGCAGCACACCGATGACGACGGCCAGAGCGGCCGCGCCGAAGGCGACGATCAGCGAGATCTGCGCGCCGTAGACGACGCGGGCGAAGATGTCACGGCCGGTGCTCGGCTCCAGGCCCAGCCAGTGCGAGCCGCTGATGCCGCTCAGCGGGCCGTTCGGCATGCCGAAGCCGAGGTCGGTGTTGAGCAGGTTGGCGTGGAAGTCGTCGGGGTTCTGACCCTCGATCCCGCACAGCACCGGCGCCAGGATGCCGACCAGGATCAGCAGCAGCACCACCGCCCCGCCGACCAGCGAGAGTTTGTCCCTCTTCAGGCGCTCCCAGGCGATTCGTCCGGGCGAGCGCCCGACAATCTTCGCGGGTGCGGCGACCGGGTCGGCAGGAACCTCCAATGTCGCGGCTCCGCTGTCGTGAAGTGGCGCAGTCATTTGTGGATAGACCCCTCAAGCCGGTGGTGACCGACACACGGTGCCCGGTCGACACGCCGTCCGGGAATCCTGTCCAGGATCCGGTCCGGCCGGCGTGGTCGCAGTTCACTGTTGGTGCCAAGTGCGGTGGAACGACGCTGCGGTGGTGCTACGTCAAGTGCGGTGGTGCGGTGATGCGTTGAAACGGGTGGTGCGGTGCTGCGTTGAAACGGTGGTGCGGGGTGGTGCGCTGCCGGGGCAGTGGTGAAGCATTGAAGCAGAGGTGCGTGTGAACCGGGGAACCCTGGATACGGGTGTCCCCGGTGCGGTCGCGCGCCGTGATGCGGTGGTGACTTGGTGATGCAGTGGTGCCTTGGTGCGGTGAAACATGGTGCGGTGCAACGAGGATGGACGCTGGTGTGTGTCCGGTTCCCGCCTCTGCCCGGCCACCACTCCGGAACCGGGGTGGCGGTCGGACAGGATCACGGGAAAGCAAGCCGTCATGGGGGCCGACATCGTCCGGTTGGACGGGGGCTTCACCACTGTCTGGCTACAGCGTGTGAGGCGCCCTCGGCTCACCACTTCGCGGCGCCACTCTTCAACACCCGACAGAGGCTCCGCCAGACCCCCCACCTAAAGGTTGCATAACCGTGATCTGCACCGATACACGCCCGAGACCTGCGAATACGGCTCTTCATACGCCTGTTACATCGCCCCGGAGCGACCGAGTCAACGCGGGTAGAACGCATTCATCCTGGTCAGGCGCGCGTCTGCCACCACTCGGAGCGGTGTCACCCGTTCGGGACGGCCCCAATTCGTCCGCCAAGTGACGTTCTTACGATTCTCAGAACCGCGGGTAGCCGTACCCGGAGCCGGGCCGCCCTCCGCCGCCGGAAACACCCCGGTCGAAAAACGGAATCGCGCGCACCCGCAGCCAGAGCGCCACCGGGTCGTACGGGTCCGACATCGCCACCGTGGAGACCGCGACTCCCTGCGGCGCGCCGGGCAGGGCGTGCTGCATCATCAGCCGGACCGACTCCACCGCCGGCGGGCTGGAATCGTACAAATCCAGACCGATCACCAGATACGGGCTGCCCCAGGCGGGCTGGACCCAGCCCCGGCGCAGCGATCGGACCGCCGCGGTGCCCTGGGCGGCCTGGTTGAGCAGGGCGTAGAACTGGTCGGCGGCGACCGGCGGCTCGCCGATCGTCAGCGGCCCGGCCGGCAGCCGGTCCAGGCCGCCGGCCACCCGGCGCAGGTCGGCCCAGGGGATGCCGACGCCGCCGCCGGGCTGGTGCGGGTTCAGCCACAGCCCCCAGCGTTCGCGGTAGAGCGAGGCGGCGATCTCACGTCCGGAGGTGATCTGGTGCGCCCGGCTCCAGCCGCTGGCGGCGAGCTGCTCGGCGGAGGTCACACACGGTGCGTAACCGAATCCGCCGACTTCCATGTTCCCGTACTGGGCGTCGGGGCGGCCGGGCTCGCCGTGCCACAGCAGCATCCACACCGAGCCCTCGGCGACGGCCCGCAGCAACCCCTCGTAGGGCTCGAACCGCCCCGGGGCCACCTCCCGCAGCGCGCGCTCGATGGCGCCCCCGCCGGCTGCCTCGACCACTGCCACCTCTCCCCGCGTCGCGTCCCCTGTCCTCTGGCGACTGTCACCCTAGTGGTCGAGTGTCCCCTGACCGAGGGGGACGCGCTCGTAGAACGGCGGCACCGAGGCCACCATCCAGTCCCCCAGCGGATCCTGCGCCACGTCCAGCAGCACGATCCCGACCTCCCAGGGCAGCGGCACCGCGCCGAGCGCGCGGCCCAGCGCCTCGGTGGCCGCCTGCTGGTCCTCCGGCCGCCAGCTGTCCAGCTCGACGCCGACGAACAGCTTCTCGGGTTCGCCCTCGACCTGCACCAGTGCCCGACGTGCCGTCAGCACCTGCGGCGTGCGGCAGAGTTCGCCGACGCAGGCGGCGAGGAACTCCACCGGGTCCTGGTGCGGCCCGGGCTCCCGCAGACCCACCCGGGCGCCGGCCGGCGCTCCCGGCGTCCCGGGGCCGGTGCCCGCGCCGGCTCCGCCGACCGGCCCGCCGCAGAGCTCGGCCACCCCGGTCGCCGGGATCGGGATGCCGACCGCGCCCTCGGGATTGACCACGATGCCCACGCCCAGCGGCATCCCCTGCGCCAGCTCGCGGACCGGGGCGATGGTGAACGACATCTGCCCGGCGATCCGGCGCAGCTGCTCCTCGGAGCTGAACACCGGCACGAAGGGCTGGCCGGCCAGTTCGGTGGTGGGCAGCTCCAGGGTCGCCCCGTCGTACCCGCCACCGCCCGGCAGCGGCACCCACACCTGGCTGCGCCGCAGCACCTCGACCACGCGCGGGGTGGCCCCCGGGTCGCCGATCGCGGCGGTGAGCACCTGCTCCAGCTCGTTCGCCGGCCAGCCGCTCTGTGCCGGAATGCTCGCGGCCGCCATGCTCTGGGCCGCCATGCTCGCGGCCGCCATGCTCTGGGCCGGATCGCCCGCGGTGTCCGTGGGGTACTGCATCTGCGTGACCGCCGTTCCCTGCTGCCCGTCACCAAGCCCTGCCGGTACCGCCCGGCGGGTTCCACCGGCGTACCGGTACGCCGCAGGATAGCGACAGCGGGTCGGCGCGCGGGGCCGGCAGCACCGGACGCGTGCTGCGCGGGGCGCGCCCAGCGTGCCATGATGAGCGCGACCAACAACTCCACACCGGCCGATCGACCCCGCGCGGGAGAGCCAGGCCAGTCCCCGTCCGCATGGACCAGGACTGCAGTCGGCGCCGAAGGAGCAAGCCCTCCCCGGAATCTCTCAGGCACAGATACCGCACGGGCTAGGCAGATCTGGAAAGCGGTCATGCCGCCGCGGCTCGCCCGCTGCCATGCCCCACCCACGGTGCAAGCCGCGTCCCTGCTCCCTGTGGAGCGGTCCGACGCGGTGAAGCTCTCAGGTTGCGACGACAGAGGGGGAGCCCCTGCCGCAGCATGCCTTCCTTGAGAGAGCACGAGGAGCACCACCGATGTCAGCTGAGAACGCAGACCTCCGCCTCACCGCCCTGGACGCCGTCCATCGGGCCCTCGGCGCGACCATGACCGACTTCGCCGGCTGGGACATGCCGCTGCGCTACGGCAGCGAGCGCGAGGAGCACCTCGCCGTCCGCACCAGGGCCGGACTGTTCGACCTCTCGCACATGGGCGAGATCACCGTCACCGGGCCGCAGGCCGCCGAGCTGCTCGACTACTCGCTGGTCGGCTTCGTCTCCGCACTGGACCTGAACCGCGCCCGCTACACCATGATCTGCGCGGCCGACGGCGGCATCCTGGACGACCTGATCGTCTACCGCACCGGTGCGGAGGAGTTCCTGGTCGTCGCCAACGCCTCCAACGCCCAGCTGGTGCTGGACGAGCTGACGGCCCGGGCGGCCGGTTTCGACGCGGTGGTGCGCGACGACCGCGACGCCTACGCGCTGATCGCGATCCAGGGTCCGCAGGCCACCGCGATCCTGGCCCCGCTGACCGAGGCGGACCTGCCCGGGCTGAAGTACTACACCGCGCTGCCCGCCACCGTGGCCGGCCGCCCCGCGCTGCTGGCCCGTACCGGCTACACCGGTGAGGACGGCTTCGAGCTGTTCCTGGCCCCGGACGACGCCGAGCACGTGTGGACCACACTGTCCGCCGCCGGCGCCGACGCGGGTCTGATCCCCTGCGGCCTCTCCTGCCGCGACACGCTGCGCCTGGAGGCGGGCATGCCGCTGTACGGGCACGAGCTCAGCACCTCGCTGACCCCCTTCGACGCCGGCCTGGGCCGGGTGGTCCGGTTCGACAAGACGAGCAACGACGGCGCGTTCGTCGGCCGCGCGGCGCTGGAGAAGGCCGCCGAGCAGGCCGCCGCCACCCCTCCGCGGGTGCTGGTCGGTCTGGTCTCCCCCGGACGCCGGGTGCCGCGCGCCGAGATGAACGTGGTCACCGCGGACGGCGCGGGCACGGTCATCGGCTCGATCACCTCCGGCGCCCCCTCCCCCACCCTGGGCAAGCCGATCGCGATGGCGTACGTGGACGCGGCGCACGCCACCCCGGGCGGCACGGTCGCGGTGGACGTCCGCGGCACCCACGAGCCGGTCGAGGTCGTGGCGCTGCCGTTCTACAAGCGAGCCCGCTGAATCACGCCCGCTGAGGCGACTCCCGCGGACGCAGTCCTGCTGACGCAGGCCCGCTGACGCGGGTCAGCCGACGCCGAGCCCCGCCGGCTCCGCCCCGCACCGCCCCCTCCGGGGGGCCGTTTCGCCGTACCCGCATCCCATCCTGGAGAATCGACGCCATGAGCAACCCCCAGCACCTCACGTACAGCAAGGAACACGAGTGGCTGACCGCCCTCGAGGACGGTGTCGCCACCGTGGGCATCACCGCCTTCGCCGCCGACGCCCTCGGTGACGTGGTCTACGTGCAGCTCCCCGAGGTCGGCCAGACCGTGACGGCAGGCGAGACCTGCGGCGAGCTGGAGTCGACCAAGTCGGTCAGCGACCTCTACTCCCCCGCGACCGGTGAGATCGTCGAGGCCAACCAGGCCGTCGTGGACGACCCCGCCCTGGTGAACTCCGCCCCCTTCACCGAGGGCTGGCTGTTCAAGATCCGCCTCGACGGCACCCCCGAGGGCCTGCTGTCCGCCGACGAGTACGCCGCGCACACCGGCGCCTGACATCTCTGCCTAGGGGATACACACCATGACGGTTCTGAACCAGTCCCTGCACACCCTGGACCCCGAGGTCGCGGCGGCGGTCGACGCCGAGCTGCACCGCCAGCAGTCCACCCTGGAGATGATCGCCTCCGAGAACTTCGCCCCGGTGGCGGTCCTTGAGGCGCAGGGCTCCGTGCTGACCAACAAGTACGCCGAGGGCTACCCCGGCCGGCGCTACTACGGCGGCTGCGAGCACGTCGACGTGGTCGAGCAGCTGGCCATCGACCGGGTCAAGGCGCTGTTCGGCGCCGAGGCCGCGAACGTCCAGCCGCACTCGGGCGCCTCGGCCAACGCCGCCGCGATGTTCGCGCTGATCAAGCCGGGCGACACCATCCTGGGCCTGGACCTGGCCCACGGCGGGCACCTGACCCACGGCATGAAGATCAACTTCTCGGGCAAGCTCTACAACGTGGCCGCCTACCACGTCGACGCCGAGACCAACCTGGTCGACATGGACGAGGTCGAGCGCCTGGCCAAGGAGCACCAGCCGCAGCTGATCATCGCCGGCTGGTCCGCCTACCCGCGCCAGCTGGACTTCGCCGCCTTCCGCCGCATCGCCGACTCGGTGGGCGCGCTGCTGATGGTGGACATGGCCCACTTCGCCGGCCTGGTCGCCGCCGGGCTGCACCCCTCGCCGGTGCCCTACGCGGACGTGGTCACCACGACCACCCACAAGACCCTGGGCGGCCCGCGCGGCGGTGTGATCCTCTCCAAGGCCGAGTACGCCAAGAAGATCAACTCCGCGGTCTTCCCCGGCCAGCAGGGCGGTCCGCTGGAGCACGTGATCGCCGCCAAGGCGGTGTCCTTCAAGGTCGCCGCCTCGGAGGAGTTCAAGGAGCGCCAGCAGCGCACCCTGGAAGGCGCGAAGATCCTCGCCGAGCGGCTCACCCGCGCGGACGCCACCGAGGCCGGCGTCTCGGTGCTCTCCGGCGGCACCGACGTGCACCTGGTGCTGGTGGACCTGCGCAAGTCCGAGCTGGACGGCCAGCAGGCCGAGGACCGGCTGCACTCGGTGGGCATCACCGTCAACCGCAACGCCGTGCCCTTCGACCCGCGCCCCCCGATGGTCACCTCCGGCCTGCGGATCGGCGCCCCGGCGCTGGCCACCCGCGGTTTCGTCGCCGAGGACTTCACCGAGGTCGCCGACATCATCGCGGAGACCCTCAAGCCGGCCTTCGACGAGCCCAAGCGCGCCGCCCTGGCCGCCCGGGTCACCGCGCTCACCGAGAAGTACCCGCTCTACCCGGACCTGTAGGCCTCCATCAGGCCGACAGCGGGTTGCGTTTCCGTGAGCGGTGAGTGACGTCACCCGTCCGTACCGCTCCCTTCGACGGGGCACCGAGCACACTGGACAGTGAGCCGGTGCCCCCTCGTCTGCACTGCCGCACCGCATCACCACCGGCGCACCGCACCACCGCCTCCCGACGACGGGGCACCCACACCCCACCCTCGTCATCGCCGTCCCTCACCACCCACCCAGACAAGGGCGTCTCCCGTGGCCATCAGCGTCTTCGACCTCTTCTCCATCGGCATCGGGCCCTCCAGCTCGCACACCGTCGGACCGATGCGCGCGGCCCGGATGTTCGCCCGGCGGCTGAAGTCCGAGGGCCTGCTGGCCTCGACCGCCACGGTCCGGGCCGAGCTGTTCGGCTCGCTGGGCGCGACCGGGCACGGCCACGGCACCCCCAAGGCGGTCCTGCTCGGCCTGGAGGGCAACTCGCCGCGCACCGTCGACATCACGCAGGCGGACCTGGACGTGGACCGGATCAAGGCCGGCAAGCGGCTCTCGCTGCTCGGCGTCCACGAGATCGCCTTCGACCCGGACACCCAGCTGATCCTGCACCGCCGCCGGTCCCTCCCGTACCACGCGAACGGGATGACCATGTGCGCCTACGACGCGGCCGGGGTACCGGTGCTGGAGAAGACCTACTACTCGGTCGGCGGCGGCTTCGTGGTGGACGAGGACGCCATCGGCGCGAACCGGGTCAAGCCCGACGACAAGGTGCTGAAGTACCCCTTCCGTACCGGCGCGGAGCTGCTGCGGCTGGCCAACGAGACCGGCCTGTCGGTCTCGTCGCTGATGCTGGAGAACGAGAAGGCCTGGCGCACCGAGGAGGAGATCCGCAGCGGACTGCTGGCGATCTGGCAGGTCATGCAGGAGTGCGTGCGCAACGGCATGAACCACGAGGGCATACTCCCCGGCGGCCTCAAGGTGCGCCGCCGTGCGGCCACCGCGGCCCGCGCCATGCGGGTCGAGGGCATCGGCCCGGCCAACGCGATGGAGTGGGTCACCCTCTACGCGATGGCCGTGAACGAGGAGAACGCGGCCGGCGGCCGGGTCGTCACCGCCCCCACCAACGGCGCGGCCGGGATCATCCCGGCGGTCCTGCACTACTACCTGAACTTCATCCCGGGCGCCGACGACGACGGCATCGTCCGCTTCATGCTGACGGCCGGCGCCATCGGCATGCTCTTCAAGGAGAACGCCTCCATCTCCGGCGCCGAGGTCGGCTGCCAGGGCGAGGTCGGCTCCGCCTGCTCCATGGCCGCCGGCGGCCTCGCCGAGGTGCTGGGCGGCACCCCCGAGCAGGTCGAGAACGCCGCCGAGATCGGCATCGAGCACAACCTCGGCCTGACCTGCGACCCGGTCGGCGGCCTGGTCCAGATCCCCTGCATCGAGCGCAACGGCATGGCCTCGGTCAAGGCCATCACCGCCGCCCGCATGTCCCTGCGCGGCGACGGCCGCCACCACGTCTCCCTCGACAAGGCCATCAAGACCATGAAGGAGACCGGCGCCGACATGAAGGTCAAGTACAAGGAGACCAGCCGCGGCGGCCTCGCGGTCAACGTCATCGAGTGCTAGTCGAACAACCCCTGACCTGCAACCTTCTCCCTTTCGGGACTGTCAGGGCATTTCCTGCTCGCACAGCAAAAGGTCCCTGAAAAGTCCCTGGCGAACCCCTGGTCAGCAGCACACTGACCAGGGGTTTCTGGTCTCACCGGTTCCAGTCAGCCCGTGTCCCAAGACGCAACCGGCTTCAGAAGCGTTGTTGTAAATCGCCAGCCGCAGCCGCCAGCGACGCAACACACCCGCGATCTCATCCTCATTGGCAGACCCCATGTCGCGATAGAAAGCCATCCGCTGGGAAGGCGGCAGCGCGGCCCCGATCTCGTCCTGCGTCCGGGGATGCGCGCCGTACGCCTCGGTGGGCTGTGCGCTCATCGGCTCCTCCTGCTCTGCGCTGTGGCCAGCAACTTCTGTGGGAGCTCCTGGCAGCTGGCCTCCACTCCAGCGAGCAGCACGCGCGCTGGGGGCGCCGCTGCGAGGCACAGGCGCCGACAGTGCGACTCGGCCTCCGCCGACGCCCGTGCATCCACACCTGGGTCAACGTCATCGAGTGCTGAAACATCGAGCTCCAGGAGGTGACCTGCTGTCGAACATGCCCCATGCCCTGTAGCCGAACCAGGTGCAACCCTGTAGCACCGCGTGGCACGCACCGGTAGCCTGGTGGCATGACAGCGCAACCGGAGATCACCCAGCGAGACCTGCGCAGCAGGTCGAGAGAGATCATGGATGCCGTCGAGGCGGGCCAGTCCTTCACCGTCACTCGTGACGGCCACCGGATCGGGGAGCTGATCCCGTTGAAGCGCCGTCGGCGCTTCGTTCCCCGAGCCGAGTTCGCCGCGATGTCGCGAAGCGCACCCGACATCTCACTGGATGCCTTCCGGGCAGATCAGGACGCCACCGCTGCACAGGAGACGGACGATCCCTATGCCCGTTGAGCATGAGCGGGGTCTGCTCGACACCAACATCATGATCCTGCGTCGATGGGTGGACCCGGCCGAGTTGCCGGTTGAGATGGCCATCAGCGCAATCACGCTGGCAGAACTCTCCGCCGGACCGCACGAGGTCCGGCGGAACGAGGAGCAGGGCGACTACGACGAATACGCGGAGCGGGCCCGCCGGCTCGACGTCCTCCAACGCGCCGAGAACGAGTTCGATCCCATCACCTTCGACACCGAGGCAGCACGCATCTACGGCCGGATCTGTGCTGCCGTGATCGGCGCGGGGCGGAAACCGCGGAGGCGTGTGGCCGACCTGATGATCGCCGCCATCGCCATCGCCGAGGACCTCCCTCTGTTCACCACCAACCCCGACGACTTCAAGGGCCTGGAGACACTCCTGACCGTCGTCCCGGTCACCAGCCCGGCGCTTCCGCACGATCGCTGAGCAGGTGCCGGCCGAATTGTCCCTGGCAAGTCCCTGAGACCGGCGCCAGCACCGGAAAGGCAGCAAAATGCCTGGTCAGAGCCATGATCGAATGGCGCCGACATGAAGGTCAAGTACAAGGAGACCAGCCGCGGCGGCCTCGCCGTCAACGTCATCGAGTGCTAGCAAACCCGCGCTGACCTGCGACTCCGCCTCTTTCAGAGCATGCACCGCGGAGAGGGGCCGCCTGCCGCCGCCAAACACCCGAACCACCACCCGTACGCCCGACCGACCGGGATCCGGTGAGGGTTCGACGAGCGAGGGTCAGGAGGCCAGGCCGCGGAGCGCGGCAGCCTTGGCCTGGATGCGACGGGAGTAGTGGATCGTGAAGGTCGCCGGGGCGACGAACGCGGCGATCTGGACGACGGTCCGCGTGGTCGAGTCGTGAGCGACAGCGGCGAGCGTGATGGCGCCGATCACGAAGCTCGCCGTCCAGACGGCGGTGATGACGACATTGGTGCGGATGAAGAGCGGCTGGTCCCAGAACTCGCGCGGGGTGCTCTGTTTGGCGATGCCGAGGGTGAACGGGCGCCCGGCGGCCAGTGAGGCTCCGGCGATCACGGCCAGCGCGGTCGACGAGAGCGCCGGCGCGTAGGGGTGCAGCGCGGTGTGCGGGTCCGCAAAGGCGAGCACGGTCATCGCGGCGAAGAAGACGGCGGAGCCGATCTCGATGATCTGTGCGTCCAGGGTCCGGCCGGCGCTCGTCTGCCGGGCGACGACCAGGAGGGCGACGAGCAGAGCGGCCAGCGAGCCCCAGTTCCAGTTCGCCGAGGGGATGACGGCATAAACGATCCACGGGGCGAAGGTGCGCAGGTACGACATGACGTACTCCTTGAGGCTCCTCGCAAGGCTCCTGCCTTGACATGTCAAATCTAGAAGGTCCGGATTCAACCTGTCAATACTGGAATGTCAGTACATCGACGTCGGGGAGCCAGTTGCCGTGGAAGCCGGAGGGAACGCGTCGGGGCAGGTGAACGGTGGCGACCGGGGGGCCGGTGAGGTTGTCGGCGTCCAGGATGACCAGATCACTGCGATCGGTGGCGGCGTCGTGGACATACGCCATCAGCCAGCCGGGGCCTCCCGGCCTGTCGTCGGCGGGGACGAACGAGGCCTCGCCGGGTGTGCGACCCGGGCCGAAGAGGTGGCTGGCGACAGTGTTCGCACCGAGGTCGTAGCGGTGGATCGCGCCGCCGCCGGGGCCTTTCGCGGTGCTGGTGTGGCCGTGACCGTAGTGAAGGCCGGTGAGGCGGTCATCGATGCGGGGGAACTCGGTGCTTCGGTCGTCCAGTTGCTCCTCATGAACCACCCCTGCAGCAAGGTCGATGGTCCAGCGCCACAGTGACCCGTGGCCGTTGACGTCCACACCGTCGCCCAGTTTGTCCCAGCGGATGACGTGCAGGACCAGTCGCTGCCCGGCCGCCTCCTCGTGCGCACCCAGGGTGTGGAAGACGTAGCAGGGCTGGATCTCGAACCAGCGCACGGTGCCGTGGGGATCGTCGCGGCGCAGGACGCCGAGGCGGGCACCGTAGTCGGGTGTCCAGGTGTAGGGCATGCCGGCAGCGCCCGCCTTGGCCTTGGCCAGGTCGAAGACGACCGGCAGGTCCATGAAGACCACGTGCGCGGAGGTGAGCTGGAAGTCGTGCATCATCGTGTGCGCGGGTACTTGGATGGGGCGACTGACCGTCAGTTCACCTGTCGCGTCCGCTCGATGATAGGTCAGATAGGGGGCGGTCAGGCCGCCGTAGCCGAAGAAGTGCAGTTCGCCGGTGGTGGGGCAGGTCTTGGGGTGGGCGGTCATCGGGGTCTGCAGGCGCCCGTTGAAGTCGTAGGCGCCGATGGTTTCAAGCTCGCGCCCGGGCCGGAGGTCGAGTTCGTAAGGATAGGCGGACTCGACCAGGGCCAGCGTGCGCCCCGCGTGCCGCACGACGTGGGTGTTGGCGACGCCGGCGGTCAGGTCGTGATTGCCGTGGTCGTCGTACGGGCGGGCGCCGCGCGTGAAGGTGGCCGTTCGGACCCAGCGATTGCGGTAGGACGTGGCCCTCCCGCCCTCCAGTCGCACGCCGTGGACCATGCCGTCGCCCAGGAACCAGTGCGCGGAGGCGGCTTCGCGCGGGTTGGGCCCATTGCGCAGGTACCAGCCGGCCAGTTCGGGCGGTATGGAACCAGTGACGGACAGTTCGGTGACGGTGAGTTCGTCGGGGACGGGGGCGAAGTTGCCCAGCAGATGGGGGACGGTGGTGGTCATGGCGCACTCCGAAGGGCGTTGGCCGGGCCGGGCGGGGTGAGTTTCCGCCCGGCGAGACGGGCAAAGAGCCTGGATATTCCAAGCCAGATCGGTCAAAACTAGAATGTCGTGATCCGACCTGTCAATAGAGGAATGTAGGATGGTCGGCATGAGCCTTCGCCACGCAGTCCTCGGCCTCCTCGTCGACCAGCCCGCCAGTGGCTACGACCTGATGAAGCGCTTCAACACCTCGCTGGCCAATGTCTGGCCCGCGACCCAGAGCCAGGTCTACGGCGAACTCGCCCGCCTCGCCGACAACGGCCTGATCGACGTCGCCGCAGAGGGTCCACGCGGGCGCAAGGAGTACACGCTCACCGATGCGGGCCTGGCCGAGCTTCGACGCTGGCTGATCGAGGACAAGCCGGAGCCGCGGCGCAGCAGCGTCCTGCTGCGTGTCTTCTTCATGGGCGTGCTCACCCCGGAACAGGCCGCGGACTATCTGACCAAGGCGGCCGAGCAGGCTGCAGCGGACCATGCCGCACTACGGCAACTGCAGGACTCCCTCGACTGGACCGCGCAGGGCCCGCTGACCGCCAACGGCCGACTGGCGCTCGAATACGGCCTGCGCCTGTACGCGATGCAGGAGGAATGGGCACAGTGGGCCGCCGGCCAGATAGCTCCCGCAACTGGCTGATATCCGCACCGGATCGCATCGGCTACGACGGGGCACGTTCACAGGTCGGTGTCCTTGCGGTCGTCGGCCCAGGCGCGGGCGGAGGCGGCCATGTGCCGCTGCCGACTGCTGCCCTGAGGGGCTTGGTCGGCGATCTCGTCCCACAGGTGGACGCTGCCGTGGGCGAACGCGGCGAGCGACGCCGCCGGGGCGGTGTCCGGGCGCGGAGCTTTCCGGTTCGCACAGACAGCATCCGGAGACGAGGACAACCGGGGTGACGTCAGGTGCGGATGTCCCGCTGCTGCAGGTCCTTGAGGACTGAGGCCACGGCTACGAAGTCGTTGTCAACGTGAAGGACAGTGTGCCCGCGGTGGACGGCGGTGGCGCACACGAGCAGGTCGGGAACTCCCGCGCTGCGATGCTGACCGGCCTGGGTGAGCTTGTACTGCGCCGTGTCCACCCAGCGCCACGCCGCCTTGGGCACGGAGGGACGACACAGGGCGTCAAGGTCCTCCGCCAACTCGTCCCGATGCGCAGGACCCTAGCCGTTGGATCGGCGAGGTAGAACACCCTGACCTTGATGTGACCCGTCCAGGCCTGCCGAGTTCCGGCATTGCGCAGCAGATGCCAAGGTGCGGAGGTATCGAGCAGGCAGGTCACTTGGCCCATGCCTCGTTGCGGGCGCGCTTGGCGGCGGCCTGCGCTTCAGCTGCCTCCATGGTGGGTTCGGCCGCGTGGCGGGACGGTCCAGGCTCAGTAGTCCAGAGGCCTGATGGGCGAGCACTGCGGCGCGGCGTGCGGGCAGGGGGGTGTTCGGGCAGACTTCGGCGATGGGTATTGCTGGTGGGTCGGCGCCGCAGGAGCGGGCGGTGCGGCATGTTGCGGCGCGGTCGGTCGGGGGGCCGATGGACGGTGGGCTGCGGATCACGCTGAACTTCCATCCGGACCGGATGGTGCGTGGGGTGCCGATCCTGGACTCCCTGGCGGCGGACGGTGTCTACTGGTCGCAGTTCGTCACCGGGACGAGCAACGGCGGGCTGTCGGCCTTCCCCGGCGGTGACCGGTGGCGGTGGGAGAGCCGGATCTTCGGCGGCGCCTACGACGACGCGGCCCCGCACCAGCGGCCGATCTACGGCGCGCTGAACTTCCGCCAGAAGCCGGTCGGCGCGGCGCCGCGGTTCGGGTCGGCACACTTCCGGCTGACGGCTGCCGCGTTGCAGCGGGCCACCTTCTGCTATCCGGACAGCTTCGTCGAGCCGGAGCACTTCGGCGTCGCGGGCCGGATGTCCCTCCTCGAACTGGCCCGCGCCGACGACAGGGACGCGCTCGACGACTACGTCGAGGCGCAGGTCCACGGCACGGTCCGGCTGGACCGCGACGTGGAGGCGCTGGTGCTGGACCCGAGCTACCGGGGCAGCGAGGTGGAGGCCGCCGCACGGCGGCTGCCGTGCGCGGTGGAGTGGCACGGCGGCTTCCGGCTCGGCGTCGACGAGCTGCGCCGCCACCCGGCCTACCGGGGACCGGAGTTCGTCGCACTGGGAGCAGCGGTGGCGGTGGACGACGTGCTGGATCCGCGGATCGTCGGCGCCGCGGTGCGTACCGGGGCGCACGACGACCAGGCGCTCAAGCGGGTCTGGCACTACGTCGCCCGGTTCGGACTCACCTCGCCCGCGCCGGCCGTGGAGCCGGCTGACGCCCCGCCCTGACGCCGCATCAGATCAGGTCGGGGTTCGCCGTGGCGCCGCTCGACCGGTCGGCCGACCCATGTCGCTGGCTAGAGTGGGACCGGACCACGACGCCTCCGGAGAGGACCCCCACCACCGTGAACGACCCCGCATGGGACACCGTCGGCCGACTGGCCGGACGGCTCGACCAGGCCAGCGAACTGCCCTCGGAGACCAGGATCCTGCTGCAGATCCTCAAGATCACCGAAGAGGCCGGCGAGGTGGCCGAGGCGGTGATCGGGGCGACCGGGCAGAACCCGCGCAAGGGCTACTCGCACACCTGGGACGACGTGCAGAACGAGCTCTGCGACGTCATCGTCACCGCCATGGTCGCCCTCACCCGGCTCACCCCGGACGCCCGCGAGGTCTTCGCCGCCAACCTCGACCGGATCGCCGCCCGCCCGTTCACTCCTCCGGCGGCTGCCACGGGCTGAGGCCCGTCGCGCGGTCGAGGCGCAGCCAGCGGGTGACCCCGATGCCGCGCAGGAACGGCAGGTCGTGGCTGACCACGACCAGCGCGCCCCGGTAGCAGGCGAGCGCGCTGGACAGCTGGCGCACGCTGGCCAGGTCCAGGTTGTTGGTGGGCTCGTCCAGCAGCAGCAGTTGCGGGGCCGGGTCCGCCAGCATCAGTGCGGCGAGGGTCGCACGGAACCGTTCGCCGCCGGAGAGGGTGGACACCCGCTGGTCCGCACGGGCGCCGCGGAACAGGAAGCGGGCGAGCCGGGCCCGGATCTCGTTGGCGGTGACGGACGGCGCCAGCGCGGCGACGTTCTCGGCCACGGTACGGTCGTCGTCCAGGACGTCGAGCCGCTGCGGCAGATGGCGCAGCGGCACCCATGGCTCCACCGTCCCTGCCAGCGGCGGGAGTTCACCGGTGAGGGTGCGCAGCAGGGTGGTCTTGCCCGAACCGTTGCCGCCGACCAGCGCGATCCGCTCGGGACCGCGCAGGTCCAGGTCCAGCGACACGCCCTCGGGCGCGTAGCGGGTCCGCACCCCGCGCAGCGTCAGTACGGTACGGCCGGCCGGGACCTCGCCGGCGGCGAGGTCCACCCGGATCTCGGCGTCCGCGCGCACCGCCAGCTCGGCCTCGGCGAGACGCTCGCGCGCCTCGGCCACCTTCTCCTGCTGCTGGATCCGCAGTTTGCCCGAGGACACCTGCGCCTGCCGCTTGCGCTCGTTCATCACCGCCCTGGGTTCGCGCTTGGTGTCGTACATCTTCTGGCCGTAGCGCTTGCGGCGCCCCAGCACGACGTGGGTGTCCGCGAGTTCGCGCTGCTGGCGCTTCACGTCGGCCCCGGCCACGCGGACCGTCCGCTGCGCCGCCTCCTGCTCGACCGCGAGGGCCTCCTGGTAGGCGCCGAAGCCGCCGCCGTACCAGTGCACGGCGCCGTCGCGCAGCTCGGCGATGCGGTCGACCCGGTCGAGCAGCTCGCGGTCGTGGCTGACCACGACCAGCGCTCCGCGCCAGGAGGCGACGAGCTCGTAGAGGCGCTGCCGGGCGTCCAGGTCGAGGTTGTTGGTCGGCTCGTCCAGCAGCAGGACGTCAGGACGGCGCAGCAGCTGACCGGCCAGGCCCAGCAGGACCGTCTCGCCGCCGGAGAGTTCGCCGACGGTGCCGTCCATCGGGACGGCGGCGAGGCCCAGACGGTCCAGGGTGGCGCGGGCGCGCTCCTCCACGTCCCAGTCCTCGCCGATCACGGCGAACTTCTCCTCGGTGGCCTCGCCGCGCTCGACCGCGAGCAGCGCGTCCCGGACCGTGTCGATGCCCAGCGCGGTGGCGACCGGCAGGTCGGCCGCGAGGACCAGGTCCTGCGGGAGGCAGCCCAGGGTGCCGGTGACGCCGACGCTGCCCGCGTCGGGGCGGAGCTCGCCGGTGATCAGCCGGAGCAGGGTGGACTTGCCGGAGCCGTTCAGCCCGACCAGGCCGGTCCGGCCGGGGCCGACGGCGAGGTCGAAGCCGTCGAAGACGGGGTCGCGGCTGTCCGGCCAGGAGAAGCCGAGTCCGGAGCAGACCAGGGAGGCGGCGGCCGGGGCGCGGTGCCGGCTCTCCTGTCGGCTCTGGTGCGGGTTCTGGTTCGAGTTGTGGTGGTGCGGGTCGGTCGGATGTGACATGCGTGTCTCCAGGTGATGGCGTGGCGTCCGGCGGCAACATGGAGGGAGACACACACCGACAGCCCTGCAGGTGACGTCACTGCGGGGCGGGCACGGCAAAGCCGCCCGAAAGAGCACGGGGGCAGGACCGATCGCCGAGGTCGGAGGGCACGCTTGCGCTGTGGCAGCGGTGTGTCTCCGGGCTCAGACGGACAACGGCCTACTCCTGTCGGGCGGTGTTGGGTACGCCTGAAGGCTAGGCGCGGACGCGACGGAGTCGCAACGGATTTACCGGCAGCGCCGGTTCAGGCCGGTTCAGGCCGGTTCAGGCCGGTTCAGGCCGGTTCAGGCCGGTTCAGGCCGGTTCAGGCCGGATCAGGCCGGATCAGCGGGGTCACGCCGGGTCAGGCACGGTGGTGTTCCCAGACCCGGAGGGTGATCCGGGTGCCGGCCGGGTCCTCGATGGTGATCGGGTCCTCGTCGGCGAGGCGGAACCCGGCCGAGCGGGCCACGCCGGAGCTGGGGGCGTTGTGGGGTTCGATCCGGAGCGTCACCCGGCGGGCGGCGAGCAGCTCGTAGGAGAACGCGGTGAGCAGCCGCACCGCCCGGGTGGAGAGACCGTGGCCGCGGTGCGGGGCGCCGACGGCGTAGCCGAGCTCGACCGTACGGCCGTCATTGCCCTTGGCCATGGCGAGTATCTCGCCCAGCGCGGAGCCACCGTCGGTGGTGACGGCGAGCTGCATGCGGCGGCCCTCGGCGCGGGACTCACGGCTCAGCGCGAGGTACTCCTTGGCCGCCGCGAGGTCGAACGGGGAGGGCAGCGGGGTCCAGCGGGCGATCTCCGCCTCGTCGAACAGATCGACCATCGCCGGGAGGTCCTCGTCCGTCCACTCACGCAGCACGAGGCCGTAGCCGGTGAGGCGGACCGGGGGTTCGGGGATGGGGCGCGGCGTCGTCATGATCCGATCCTGCCCTCCAGGGCCGGGCGAGGGTAGCGACTTCCAGCGTTCTGCGATCAAAGGAACAGGACGGGACGGGGAAACCAATGCAAGGTGGATTGCCGTTGTGGACCTTGTGATCCACGGCTCACTTGGGCGATATGTCCGACATTTCCCGCTCTGCGGCTTGCCCATATACTGAGAAACGTGCCATAGTCGGCCAGGTCGGACAGCCTCCATGCACATGCCGACAGTCGCCGGAATGCCTCCGACCCGAGCGCTACCGCGACGCCGCCCGGCACACCCCCTTCGGCCGCGCGGCACACCATGCCCGGGCCCCCGTCGCACCGAAAACCCGGTCGTCGGGGGCCCCGCATGCGTTCCGGGCCCCACGGGCCCACGGGACCACGGGCCCACGGCCCGCTCAGCCCGCCGCGGCCTCGCGTGCGCGCAGCTCGAACCAGACCGCCTTGCCGCGCGACATCAGGTCCACGCCCCACCGGTCCGCCAGCAGGTTCACCAGCTGCAGTCCGCGCCCCGCGTCGTCCTCCGGCTCTCCGACGATCAGGCAGGGCAGCGCCCGGGAGGGGTCGCGCACCTCGAAGCGCACCACTCCCGAACGGCGCACCAGCCGCATCCCGAAAGACCGTCCGCCGGTGTGCCGGACCACGTTGGCGACCAGCTCGGAGACGAGCTGCTCCGCCGTCTCACCCAGGCCGCCCAGTCCCCAGGACTCCAGGGCGGACCGGATCAGACGGCGGGCCCTGGCCGGGGATTCCGGGCCCGCGGGCAACCGCACCTCGTCCGTCGCCGGGTCGACCAACTGCCCGAAGAGGGCCAGCTCCAGCTCCTCGGGGGACGCGGACAGCTCAAGGAGGTCGTCCGGCCACAGCCCCGGGCAGTCGTCAGCCCAGACCGTACCTGCGGCAGTCCCGACCGTTACCGAGTGCTGCCGTTCCGCTTCGCCCCGTGCCGCCATGGACCTATCATCGCCACTCTGGGGTCACTTGGGGAGCACAATGCGTAAAGAATCATCATTGCGCCTGGCATATGACTCTTTCGTGGCATGACGTTCGCAGGTCAGACCGATGGCGACGTGTGTGTCAGCGGAACTTTGCCTTCCCCGGTCCCTCCTCGACGAAACTGCGCATCCCGATCTCGCGGTCCTCGGTCGCGAACAGGCCCGCGAAGAGCTGCCGTTCGATGGTCAGACCGGTCGTGAGATCGGTCTCCAGGCCGCCGTCGACCGCCTCCTTGGCCGCGCGCAGCGCGTACCCGGGGCCCTGGGCCAGCCGCGCCGCCCACTCGCAGGCCGTGGCGTAGACCTCGTCGGCCGGCACGACCTGGTTGGCCAGCCCGATCGCCAGCGCCTCGTCCGCCCGCACCTGACGGCCGGTGAAGATCAGCTCCTTGGCCCGGGAGGCGCCGATCAGCCGGGACAGCCGCTGGGTGCCGCCGGCGCCGGGGATCAGGCCGAGCAGGATCTCGGGCTGGCCGAACTTGGCGTTCTCGGCCGCGATCCGGAAGTCCGCGCACAGCGCCAGCTCGCAGCCGCCACCGAGGGCGTACCCGGTGACCGCGGCGATCACCGGCTTGGGGATCCGGGCCACGGCGTTGAAGGAGTCCTGCAGCGCTCCGGCCCGCTCGACCATGTCCGTGTAGGACATCCGCTGCATCTCCTTGATGTCCGCGCCGGCCGCGAACACCTTCTCGCCGCCCCAGATCACCACGGCGCGCACGTCCGAGCGGGCCGCGGCCTGCTCGGCGACCAGCTTCAACTGGTCCTGCATCGCCGCGTCGAGGGCGTTCATCGGCGGCCTGGCCAGCCGGATCGTACCGACGGCGTCCTTCACGTCCAGGGTGACGAGCTCGGTGCCGGGATCGGTCATGGGTGCCTCCGTGGTTGCCCTGAGGGTGGGTGAACCGATGTTAACGGGAAGCACCGCGGCCCGGTCCCCCGCCTGGGGGACCGGGCCGCGGTGGCGCGCCGGAGCATGCCGGACCGTCAGGAGGTCCAGGCCGCCCAGCTCATGTTCCAGCCGTTGAGCCCGTTGGACGGGTCGACGATCTTGTCGGGCGAGTGCACCACCTGCACCACGTCGCCGATCATCGAGTTGTTGTAGAACCAGGCCGCCGGGGTGTTCGGGTCCCCGCCGCCCTGGACGTCGTGCAGGCCGACGCAGCCGTGCGAGGTGTTCTCGCTGCCGAAGACCGAGACCGGCCGCCAGTAGTTGCCGTGCACGAAGGTGCCGCTGGTGGTCAGCCGCATGCCGTGCGGCACGTCCTTGATGTGGTACGCCGCGCCCAGACCGACCGTGGTCGAGTCCATGTCGACCACCGGGTCCTTCTCGGTGATCACCATCTTGCCGTTGTAGGTGGTGTGGTCCGGGTCCCCCAGGCTGGCCGGGAGAGTCCGGTAGACCGCCCCGTTGCGGTAGACCGTCAGCGTGTGCGCGGTGTTGTCGGCGACGCTGGTCTGGCTGCGGCCGATGGTGAAGCTGACGTCCTTGTACTGCTTGCCGTAGACGCCGGAGGCGGTCTGCACCCCGTCCAGGTGCAGGTGCAGGGTCACCTTCGTGCCCGGGGCCCAGTAGTTCTGCGGGCGGTAGTCGATGCGGCTGCCGCCGAACCAGTGGCCCTCGACGTCGACGGCCGGGTCGGCGGTGACCGTGATCGCCTGCTTCACCGCGGCCTGGTCGGCGGCGGACACGTCGTGGGTGAAGGTGACCGACACCTCCATGCCGACGCCGTAGGTGGCCCCGGCGTCGACGTTGAAGTTTCCGATGGTGGTGTCGCCGGGCGTCAGCGTGGTGAACGAGGACTGGTCGGTGACGCTCAGTCCGTTGGCGTCCACGGCCGTCGCCGACACCGCGTACTTGGTGCCGCTGCGCAGCGCCCCGGTCGGGGTCCAGCTGCCGCCGTCGGCGGCGAGGGTGCCGGCTATCGCGGTGCCGTCGCTCGCGGCGACCTTGACGGTGGTCAGCTTCCCGGAGGCCGCGCTGACCTTCAGCGTGCCCGAGGTGTCCACGTTGGTGGAGTCGTTCTTGGGCAGGATGGTGATCTGCGCGACCGAGTTGGCGGGCGCCGCCGAGGCGCTCGCGGACGGGCTGCCGGCCGCCGCTCCCACGTTCTCCGTCGAGGTGTGCGCGGCGCTGCCGCCGCTGCTGCACGCCGTGGCGAGCAGCAGTACCGAACCGACGGCGGCGGCCAGCAGCCCCCGCCGCGCCCGGTTCCGGCGCGCCCCCCGCGCGCCCGAGCCGCCGTCAATCCCGTCCCTGGTGGCGTCAAGCGCCCGTGCCGACTTCAACCGACTCTCCCCTCCCGGATGTTCCACCCTTATGACTGCCCGGATACCCCTCCCAGTTGCGTCATGGGACGAGGGTTTTTTCCGGTGCGTCAGCAAGGCGTCACAGCGAGCCTAACCGGCGATTCTGGGAGATCACTGCGGGTCGGCCCAGGCTGCCCTCGATCGAGGGGTTCCGGTACCGGATCGTTGTGCGGGGGCGCCGCGCCTGCTGCCGGCGACGGCTACTGCGGGACGCCGCCGGCCTGCCACCGGGCCCAGGAGAGGTTCCAGCCGTTGAGGCCGTTGTCGGGCTCGACGGTGTCGCCGCCCGAGCCGACCACCTGGACCACGTCGCCCGGGATGGAGTGGTCGAAGAACCAGCCCGCCGGGGTGGTGTCGCTGCCGCCGCCCTTGGTGTCGTGCAGGCCGATGCAGCCGTGCGAGGTGTTCTCGCTGCCGAAGACCGAGGCCGGCCGCCAGTAGACACCGTGCACGAAGGTGCCGGAGTCGGTGAGCCGCATCGCGTGCGGCACCGCGGGGATGTCGTACTCGCTGCCCAGGCCCACGCTCTCGGAGTTCATCCGGGTCACCCGGTCCATCTCGGTGATCACCATCACCCCCTCGTAGCTGGCGTGCCCGGGACCGCCGGCCGAGATCGGCAGGGTGCGCAGCACCGCGCCGCCGCGCCGCACGGTGAGCTCGTCCGAGCTCGCGTCGGCGGTGCTGATCTGCTCCCGGCCGATGGTGAACACGACCTGCTTGGCCTGGGTGCCGTAGACGCCGGGGGCGCCCTCGACGCCCTTGAGCGACAGCGTCAGGGTGACCCTGGTCCCGGGCTGCCAGTAGTGCTCGGGCCGGAAGTCGATCCGCTGCGCCCCGAACCAGTGGCCCACCACCGGAACCGACGGCACCGCGCCCACGTGCACGGCGCGCTGCACCGCCGCGCGGTCCACGATGTCGCGGTTGAAGCGCAGCGAGACCTCCATGCCCACGCCGACGGTGCTGTCGTCCTCGGGGGTGTAGAAGGCGATGAAGGTGTTCTTGGGGACGAAGGTGGTGAAGACCGCGTGCTTCGCCGCCTGCAGGCCGCTGCCGTCGGTGGCCACGGCGTCCAGGGTGTAGCGGGTGGCGGGCATCAGCTTGCCGACGGGCTTCCATGACCCGCCGTCGGCGGAGACCGTTCCGGGCACCAGGGTGCCGTGGTCGTCCTTGAGCTGCACCTCGCTGAGCTTCCCCGCACTGACGGTGACCGCGACGCCGCCCTGGGCCGGGACCTGGGTCGCCCCGTCGCCCGGGGTGAGGGTGACCACCGCGGCGGAGACCGCGGCGCCGTCTCCGGAGGCGGGGGCCGGGTGCGCCGCGCTGCCGCACCCGGCCAGCAGCAACGCCAGCACACCCGCCGCGGCGGGTGCCAGCAGTCGCGCCGCCGCCCGTCCGAACCGGCCCCGCCGTACTGGTGGCCGTCCGGCCCCGCTCTGCTGACTCACCGTCACAACTCCTCGTTCAGTCCGCAGGGATCAACGAGGGTTGGTGAGCGAGGACACGTCCCGCGGACGGATCGGTCGCCACCGGCACGTGACAGATGGGGGCTGCGGGGGAACGTACATTCCAGCCGGGGAAAGGGACTCCCCGCAGCGGGGAGGTCAGGTCATGGCTGCTTGGCAGGCAGCGGGCGATCGTGCGGACGACACCGCGGAGCCCGACCGCCCGGACGGTTCGACCGAGCGGACCCGGCTGCAGCTGGTCGCGCCCGAGGCGACCGCCGCGCGGACGGTCACCGCGGAGCCACGCGCGGCGGAACCCCGCTCCAGCCTGGCCCCGACCGACCTGGAACTCCCCGGCGCACGACCGCAGCCCGCCACGGCGCCGGTGTGGCCGGGCAGCTGGCAGCCGCTGGGCGCCCGCTTCCACACCGGCCCGGACGGCCGCCCGGGCACCAACTTCGCGCTCTGGACCGCCGGCGCCGAGGCCGTCGAGCTGTGCCTCTTCGACGAGGACGGCGCCGAGACCCGGCACCCCCTGCGCGAGCAGACCTTCCAGACCTGGCACGGCCACGTCCCCGGGGTGCTCCCGGGCCAGCGCTACGGCTTCCGGGTGCACGGCCGCTGGGACCCGTGGACCGGCGCCCGCTGGAATCCGGCGAAGCTGCTGCTCGACCCCTACGCCCGGGCCGTGGACGGGGCGTTCCGGCTGCACGACTCGATGTACGGGCATGTCCGCAACTGGCCGGAGCAGGACGTCGCGGACACCGTCAGGGACAACCGCGACTCGGGTCGCCACATGCCCAAGGCGGTGGTGGTCCACGACGACGACGACTGGTCGGACGACCGCCGGCCGAAGACCGCCTGGGCCGACACCGTCCTGTACGAACTGCACGTCAAGGGCTTCACCCAGCGCCACCCCGGCGTCCCGGAGGAACTGCGCGGCACCTACGCGGGGCTGGCCCACCCCGCCGCGATCGACCACCTCACCCGGCTCGGCGTCACCGCCGTCGAACTGCTGCCGGTGCACCAGTTCGCCGACGAGGAGCACCTGCAGCGGCAGGGGCTGCGCAACTACTGGGGCTACAACAGCATCGCCTACTTCGCCCCGCACGCCGGCTACGCGGCCTCCGGCACCCGCGGCCAGCAGGTCACCGAGTTCAAGCGGATGGTGCGGACGCTGCACGCGGCCGGGATCGAGGTGATCCTGGACGTCGTCTACAACCACACCGCCGAAGCCGCCGAGGGCGGCCCGACGCTGTCACTGCGCGGTATCGACAACGCCGGGTACTACCGGCTGCAGCCGCACAACCGCCGCAGCTACGCCGACTTCACCGGCTGCGGCAACACCCTGGACAGCAACCAGCCGCAGGTGCTGCGGCTGATCACGGACTCGCTGCGGTACTGGGTCACCGAGATGGGCGTGGACGGGTTCCGGTTCGACCTGGCGGCGGCACTGGCCCGGTCGCCGTTCGAGGTGTCCCTGCTCGCGCCGTTCCTCTCCACCATCTCCCAGGACCCGGTGCTGAGCCGGGTGAAACTGATCGCCGAGCCGTGGGACGTCGGCATCGGCGGCTACCAGGTCGGCGGCTTCCCGCCGCTGTGGACCGAGTGGAACGACCGCTACCGGGACACCCTGCGGGACTTCTGGCGCGGTGCGCGGCCCGACGTCCGGGAGCTCGGCTACCGGCTGGCCGGCTCCTCCGACCTCTACCAGCAGCGCGGGCGGCGACCGTACGCGTCGGTCAACTTCGTCACCGCACACGACGGCTTCACCCTGCGCGACCTGGTCAGCTACAACGGCAAGCACAACGAGGCCAACGGCGAGGACAACCGGGACGGCACCAACGAGAACCGCTCCTGGAACTGCGGGGTGGAGGGCGAGACCGACACCCCGTCGGTGAACGCGCTGCGCAGACGGCAGCTGCGCAACCTCACCGCGACCCTGCTGCTCTCCACCGGCGTGCCGATGCTGGTCGCCGGCGACGAGATGGGGCGCACCCAGGGCGGCAACAACAACGCCTACTGCCAGGACAGCCCGGTCAGCTGGATCGACTGGACGCTGCTGCGCGAGGACGCCGGCTGGCAGGCCCTGTTCGACCTCACCGCCCGGCTGATCCGGCTGCGCCGCAGGCATCCGGTGCTCCGGCAGCGCGCGTTCTTCTCCGGCCGCGCGGCGCATCCCGGCGGGCTGCGCGACCTGGCCTGGTTCACGTCGCGCGGCCGGGAGATGACCGAGAGCGACTGGTACGCGCCCGGCGCGACCCTGGGGATGTTCCTGTCCGGCGAGGAGATGGCGGAGCAGGACCAGCTGGGGCGCGAGGTGCACGACGACAGCTTCCTGCTGATCCTGCACGCCCACCACCGGGCCACCAGGTTCGTGCTGCCGGGCGCCCCGTGGGCGGAGTCGTACCGGACCGTGGTCGACACCTCGCTGGACACCCAGGACACCGCACCGGACCGGTTCTGCGAGGCGGGCAGCACGATCACCGTGCCGAGCCGTTCGCTGCTGCTGCTCCGCGCCACCGGCAGCAGCGGCGGCGGTACGGGCGGAGGGGCCGGCGCGGGGAACAGCGTCAACGGCAGCTCCTGACCGATCCGGTTGAACCATGGGGCCGCCGGGTGCGTACTTGAACCGTGGACCACTCGACGGCGCGCGACTCGGAGTTCGTGCGCTCCCTCTACTCGCGGTACGGGCGCTCCGTGCTCGGCCGGGTACTGGGACTCGTCCACGGCGACTACCAGCGGGCGGAGGACATCGTGCAGGAGACCCTCCTCCGCGCCTGGCAGCACCAGGAGTCGCTGGACCTGGACCGGGCGGGCCCCTGGCTGCACACCGTCGCCCACAACCTGGTGGTGTCGGCCTACCGGCGGGCGCAGGCCCGGCCGCCGGAGACCGCGCTGCCTCAGGACGAGGCCGGGCGGTGGGCCCGCGACCAGGACGGCGAGCAGGAGCTCGACCGGATGCTGGAACGCTGGCAGATGCTGGACGCCATGCGCGGGCTGCGACCCGAGCACCAGGCGGTGCTGATCGAGGTGTACTACCTGCGGCGCACCGTGGCCGAGACGGCGGAGCACCTGGGTGTGCCGCTGGGCACGGTCAAGTCCCGCTGCTACTACGGGCTGCGGGCGCTGCGCAATGTTCTGGAGGAGAGAGGAGTGACTTCCCGATGACACCGTGCCAGCAGAGCGTCTCGCTCGGCGCCTATCTCCTCGGGGCCCTCGACCCCGAGGAACGCAGGGCGATGGAGACGCATGTGGCGGGATGCCCGCACTGCCGGGCGGAGCTGGTGGAACTGGCCCCGCTGCCGGGGCTGCTCCGGCACACCCCGTTCGAGGAACTGGAGGCGTCGGCTCAGGCCGCGGAGTCGCTGACCCCGGTCCGCGGGCAGCCGCAGCCCCCGTCGCCCGCGCCGGCACAGCAGCCGCACCGGCACCGGATCCGGCGCGGCCGGGCGGCGGTCGCGGCAGGGCTGACACTGGCCGCGGCGGCGGCCGGGGTACTGGTCTACCAGGGGGTGAGCGGCGGCGGTCCGCGGCCGGCCGCGGTCGCCGCGACCTGGAGCGCCACCGACCCGGGCACGCATGTCTCGGCGAGCGCGGCGATGACGGCCGAGAGCTGGGGCACCGAGTTCCAGCTGAAGCTCGCCGGACTGCCCTGGGGCATCACCTGCCACCTGGTGGTGCACGCCGGCAACGCGACCGAGACCGCCGGGACCTGGGGCTCCGGCTACAGCTCCGGCGCGACCGTCCCCGCGTCCACCTCGCTGGCACCGTCGCAGATCACCGGCCTGGACGTGGTCAGCGGCTCCGGCTCCCTGCTGGTGCATCTCCGGCCGGGAACCTAGAGACCGGACGCACGCGGTTTGTCGGGCGCGGCCCCGCGTCCCGGAACGGCGGCCCATGGACCGTGGACCGCCGTTCCGGGCGCGCGGCCCCGCGAGAGCGTCAGTCGTCGCGGGGACGTCAGTCGTTGCGGGGACGCTGCAGGACGAAGGTCTCCAACGGCGAGATGGAGCCGTCCGGCTGGGCGACGGTGTAGTAGGTGACGTGGATCCGGGTGGTGGAGCCGGGGTGGGTGCCCGGGTCGACCGTGAACGCGGCGAAGCCGTAGGAGTGGGTCAGGTCGCGGGCGCCGACCCAGGCCGCGTCCTCGAAGACATAGGTCGGGGTCTTCTTGCCGTTGGAACCGACCGCGCCCACACCGGTGATGACCTTGGCCTTGCCCGGAGCGAAGAACTTGTTGTTGGTCGGCGAGGAGGTGCCGCCGCCGCCCAGGACCATGTGCACCGTGCCGGCCGAGGTGTCGATGACGTCGGTGGCGGTGGAGACCGGGCTGGGTTCGAGCGTCTCGCTGCCGGAGACCGTGCCGCGGACCGCGAGCGATCGCTCGTAGTCGTGCTCGTGGCCGCAGAGCACCAGGTCGACGCCGTAGCGGTCGAACAGCGGACCCCACTGCTCGCGGATGCCGCGGTCCGCGCCGTTGGCGTCGGAGGAGCTGATGATCACCTGGTGCATGCAGACGACGATCCAGTCGATGCCCCGGTCGGCCCGCGCCTTGCGCAGCGTCCGCTCCAGCCAGAGCCGCTGCGCGCCGCCGCTGTAGCCGTTGACGTAGGCGTCGCCGGCGTCCTGGTAGGCCACGTCGTCGTTCTGCAGCACCACGACCTGCACCGAGCCGACCGCGAAGGTGTACCAGAGGCCCTTCAGCTCGGGGTCGGTGGAGCCGTTGGACGGCAGGTCGAAGCGGGTCTGGTAGGCGGTGAAGCCGACCGGGCCGTTCTTCAGCTCGTTCTCGTGGTTGCCGGCGGCCGGCATCCACGGGCGGAAGCGGGCCGAGCGGGTGTTGTTGGCGTGGAAGCCCTGCCAGGTGCGCAGCCGGTCCGGGCTGATGTTGGCGTAGCAGAGGTCGCCGTTGAGCAGGTGGAAGGTCGGGTCGACCTGCTCGATCCCGGCGACGATGTCGGCCGAGGCCGGGGAGGCGATCCCGGACGGGACCGAGGTGAAGCCGCCCTTGCCGTCGGGCTGCCAGGTGGTGATCGGCACGGCCTGGTCGCCGAAGCTGGTGAAGGTGAAGGCCCGTCGGCCGCGCGGCGCGGTACGGAAGGTGCCGGCGTCCGGGCGGCCGCCGTCGTGCATGGCCGCGTAGGTGTAGTAGGTGTCGGCGTCGAGCCCGTGCAGCCGGGCGTGGTGCACGTGGACGACCCGGTCACTGGTGCCGTCGGTGTAGGTGACGGTCTCGGCGGTGACGGTCCGGCCGTGGCCGCCGTCGGCGGTGCCGTAGCGGACCCGGGGGTTGCGGACGTCACCGTCGGTGGTCCAGGAGACGGTCATCTGGCTGGTGGGATCCGCGCCGAAGGTCAGGTGCAGACCCTCCACGGCGGGTGCGCCGAGCACCTCGGGACGGGTGAGCAGCAGCGGCGAACCGGCCTGGGCCTGCGGCTGGGCCGCCGGTTGTCCCTGGGCCGAGGCCTCGGTGGCGTTGCCGAGCAGGGCGGGGGCCACCACGGTGAACGCCCCTCCGACTCCGGCGAGACGTAGTGCGGAGCGGCGGTCAAGACCGGGATTCTCATCACTCATGCGGACACCGTAGGGACCCCTGACTCCCCTGGTGTGAACGGAGTCTGACGGCCGGTTGAACGGCCCGGGGGACGGCTGCCGCCCGCCCCGGCAAAAACCAGATGAGCGATGTCAGTGGTCAGCCGTACGCTCACAGACGATGCCCGTACTCCTCGCTGACCCCCACGCGCCACGAACGCCGCCCCCTACCGGAATCAACAGCTCCGGATACCCCGGAAGCCGACAGACCGGACGTACCTGCCATGAGTGAGCCGACCACCGCGGACCCCTCGACATCGGGGTCCTCACCCGCACCGACCGACAGCGCCACCATCCCGCCACCACCGACACCGCCTCCGGCGCCTGCGCCTGCGCCCCGGAAGCGCAGCACCGTGCGCTCGCTGCTGCGGCTCTGGCCGTACGCGCGCCCGGTCCGCTGGTTCCTGGCCGCCTCCACCCTCTCCGCCCTGGTCGCCTCGCTGGCCGGGCTGCTGATCCCGCTGGTGCTGAAGCAGATCGTGGACGGGCCGGTGGCACACCACGACGCCGGTGCGCTGGTCCGGCCGGCCGTGGTGCTGCTCGTGCTCGGGCTGGCCGAGGCGCTGCTGTTTGGTCTGCGGCGCTGGCTGGTGGCACGCCCGCTGTCCCGGGTCGAACGCTCGATGCGTGCGGAGCTCTACAACCGGTTGCAGCGGCTCCCGGTGTCCTTCCACGACCGCTGGCCCTCCGGCCAGCTGCTGTCGCGGGCCACCTCGGACATGTTCACGCTCCGGCTGTTCCTGGCGTTCCCGCTGGTGTTCCTGATCGTCAACTCGATGGTGTTCCTGGTGGGCATCGCCATCATGTTCGCCCTGGACTGGCAGCTGGCCGTGATCGCGGTGGTCCCGGCCGGTCCGCTGATCGTGCTCTGCTCGTACTTCGAGCGCCGCTATTCCACCGCCGCGCGCCGGGCCCAGGACCAGAACGGCGACCTGGCCACCATCGTCGAGGAGTCGGTGCTGGGCATCCGCATCCTCAAGGCCTTCGGCCGGCACCGCACCATGGCCCACCGGTTCCGCGACCAGGCCCGCGAGCTGCGCGGCACCGAGCTGCACAAGGCCCGGCTGCTGGCCGACCTGTGGGCGGTCATCGTCGGCCTGCCCGAGCTCGCGCTGGCCTGCACCCTCGCGGTCGGCGTGGTGCAGGTGGCCCACGGCAGCAGTTCGGCGGGAACGCTGGTGGCGTTCCTGTCCACCGCGCTGGCCCTGCGCTGGCCGGTGGAGTCGCTGGGCTGGCTGCTCGCCTACAGCAACGAGGCCGCCACCGCGGCCGACCGCTTCTTCGAGGTACTGGACGCCCCGCTGGCCGACGTCGACGACGCCCCGGCACCGGCGAGCAGCACCGGCACCGGGACGGCCGCGCCCCCCGCCGCGGCGGCCAGGGACGGCATCCGCTTCCAGGGCGTCCGCTTCCGCTACCCGGACGCGCCGGCCGACACCCCGGACCTGCTGTGCGGCGTGGACCTGCACATCCGCCCCGGCGAGACGATGGCCCTGGTCGGCGGCACCGGCAGCGGCAAGACCACGATGACGGCTCTGCTCCCCCGCCTCTACGACAGCACCGCGGGCCGGATCACCCTGGACGGCACGGACATCACCACGCTGTCCCGGCCCCGGCTCCGCGAGCTGGTGTCGATGGCCTTCGAGGAGCCGACGCTCTTCTCGGCGTCGGTCCGCGAGAACGTGCTGATGGGCGCGCCGGACGCGGACGAGGAGGCGCTGCAGCGGGCCCTGGACACCGCCCAGGCGCAGTTCGTGCGGGCGCTGCCACAGGGCTCGGACACCCAGGTCGGCGAGCAGGGCCTGAGCCTGTCCGGCGGCCAGCGGCAGCGGCTGGCGCTGGCCGCCGCCGTGGTCGGCCGGCCCGAGTTCCTGGTGCTGGACGACCCGCTGTCCGCGCTGGACGTGCACACCGAGGCGCTGGTCGAGAAGGCCCTGCGCCGGGTGCTGGCCGACACCACCGCGCTGGTCGTGGCGCACCGGCCGAGCACGGTGCTGCTCGCGGACCGGGTGGCGCTGCTGTCCGGGGGACGGATCGAGGCCGTCGGCACCCACCACGAGCTGCTGGAGAGCTCGCCCGCCTACCGCGAGCTGATGTCCGGCGAGCTGATGTCCGGCGAGCCGGCCGCCGCCGAGCGGAGCCGGGTGTGACCGCCGGCAACCTGACCGACCGACCGTCGAGCGAGAGGGAGACCGCCGCCGTGGAAGCGGAAACGCTGGACCCAGCCACTGCCGAGGACGGCGGGCAGTCGCTGACCGAGCCGCCGCCGGAGGAGACCGGCGCCTCGTCGGGGCCGCCCGCCGAGAGCGAGGACATCCCCGTCCCCGAAGGCGCCCCCCGGGCGCTGCTGCGTTCGCTGATGGGGCCGCACCGGCGCCGCATCGTCATCGCCATGGCGATGATCGTGCTGCAGCAGGCAGCGCTGCAGATCGGCCCGCTGCTGGTGTCGCTCGCCATCGACCAGGCCCTCCCGGCGCTGCGCGACCACCACGACGCGGGGCCGCTGATCGCGATCACCGCCGGGTACCTGTTCTGCGCGGCCCTGGCGACGCTGCTCCAGCGGGCCTTCATCCGGCTGTCCGGGGTGATCAACCAGGACATCCTGCTGGAGGTGCGGCAGCGGATCTTCCGTCATGCGCAGTTGCTGAGCCTGGACTTCCACGAGCGCTACACCTCGGGCCGGATCATCTCCCGGGCCACCAGCGACGTGGACGCGGTCCGGGAACTGCTGACCGAGGGCCTGCAGGAACTGCTGTCGGTGGCGCTGCAGATCATCTACATCTCCGGGCTGCTGCTGATCCTGGACTGGCGTCTGGGCCTGGCCTCGCTCGCGTCCGCCGTCCCGATCTTCCTGCTGCAGCGCGCCTACCGGCGCCGGTCCAAGAACATCTACCGGCGCTCGCGCACCGCGGTGGCCTCGGTGATCGTGCGTTTCACCGAGACCATGAACGGTATCCGCCCGGTCCAGGCCTTCCGCCGCGAGCAGGCCAACGACGAGGCCTTCTCGGTCCCCAACGCCGAGTACGCCACCTCCAACGCGGACAGCATGCTGTCCATGGCGCGCTTCATCGCCTCCGCCCGGAGCACGGCCAACGTCTGGCTCATCGGCGTGGTGCTCTGGGGTGCCTACCTGGTCGCGGGAAACGCGCTGCAACTCGGCGTGCTGGCGGCCTTCGTGCTGTACCTGCGCCGGCTGTTCGACCCGATCGACCAGCTGGCGATGTTCGTCAACAGCTACCAGTCGGCCGCCGCCGCGCTGGAGAAGATCGCCGGACTGCTGGCGCACGACCCCTCCGTGCCCGACCCGGCCGAGCCGACGGCGCTGCCGGCGCAGCCCGCCGACGCGCACGTCGGCCGGGAGATCACCTTCGAGGGCGTCGGCTTCTCCTACCGCACCGGCAAGCAGGTCCTGCCCGCCTTCGACCTCAGCATCCCGGCAGGTCAGAGCATCGCCGTGGTCGGCGCCACCGGCGCCGGCAAGTCGACGCTGGCCAAGCTGCTGGCCCGGTTCTACGACCCGACCGCCGGCCGGGTGCTGCTGGACGGAGTGGACCTGCGCGAGCTGTCCACGGTCGAGCTGCGCCGGGGAGTGGTGATGGTCACTCAGGAGTCCTTCCTGTTCTCCGGGACGGTCGCCGACAACATCGCGATCGGGCGCCCCGGCGCCTCCCGCGAGGAGGTCGAGGCCGCCGCCAAGGCCATCGGAGCGCACGCCTTCATCGACGCGCTGCCGGAGGGATACGACACCGACGTGCGGAAGCGCGGCGGCCGGATCAGTGCGGGCCAGCGCCAGCTGGTGGCCTTCGCCCGTGCCCTGCTGGCCGACCCGGCGGTGCTCATCCTGGACGAGGCCACCTCCTCGCTGGACATCCCCGGCGAGCAGGCGGTGCAGGAGGCGATGCGCACCGTACTGGCCGGGCGCAGCGCCGTGATCATCGCGCACCGGCTCTCCACGGTGGAGATCGCGAACCGGGTCCTGGTCATGGAGCAGGGCCGGATCGTCGAGGACGGCACCCCCGCCGAGCTCATCGCCGGCACCGGCCGCTTCAGCCGGCTGCACGAGGCCTGGCGCGACAGCCTGGTCTGACCTGGCGTGATCCAGGTTCCGCGCAATGGTGCGCACCGCACCCGTGAGATGCGCAGCGGACGCGCATTTCCATGGAACTGTGCGCACCACTCCGGAACGGAACCGGCTCCCGTTGTTTGGCCACGATGCATCGGTTCGGAGGATTCCGTTCAGGGATCCGCGGCTGGCGGAGGAATCCGTTCGGCCGGAGGCGGATCAGATGATCCAGTCCATCGGGAAGTTGATGATCGGGGTCAACGTCACGCCGACCGCCTTCATCTCCCCGACCGCGTCGACGATCATCTCCTTCAGCTGGGCCATCTGCGACGCGTGTTCGTCGGTGTCCCAGACGCTGATGTGCACGACTTCACCGGCCGGCGAGACGCCCGTGTGGTACTGGATGAGCCCGGGCAGCTGCTTGATGGCCGGAATCAGGTACTCCGAGATGTGCTTGTTGCAGGCCGCGACGTCGGCGAACCGGCTCGGGTCGAAAAGGTTGCGGGAGAGCCGGATAACCGCGGTCGCCGGCAGTGTTTCAGCCATGGTGGATCTCCTTCGATGAATTGCTTTCCGGGATCCAACCCTAGGCGCGAATGGCTGTTCCGTGCAGGAATCTTGGGGCCGTTCAGTTGACTTCGTTAAGTTAGCCGCGACTCTTTCCGGATGGCGAATTGTTGTGCGAGATTCCGCATGGGAGCCGACGCTCACAGCGCTTACTTCAGACGGAATCGGGCATCTGGCGTGACCGGCCGTCAGCCCAGGGCGTTCCTGATCGTGGAGGGGCGCACCCGGGGGGCGGCCGCTGCGGGGAAGCGGAGGCTGCGCAGCAGGTCGGCGACCATCGGGCAGTAGACCTCCCAGTGCTGGATGCTGGGGGTGCTGAAGGTGACCACCAGCAGCGCGTCCTGATCGGGGGCGACCTCGGCGGGAAACGGGACATACGCCTGGAGGGTGGCCACCGGGACCGGGAGGTCGGACTCCGTGCCCACATCCGCGGCCGGGAGCACCAGTCCCACCGCCGACTCGACCACGACCGCGGCCGGGCCGCAGGGCAGGTCGTAACGACGGGCGTCCCGGGTCGCTCCGCCCGGTCCGCGACCCATGGTCTCGATGATGCCGGCGACGGTCGTCTCCGGGTCCCCGAAGACCGGGGACCCGGCGTCCGCGTTCACCCGGGCCAGGGTCAGCGAGGAGAGGGTCGGGGCGCCGTCGATCAGGCCCAGGCAGGCCGACGCGTGGAACACCCCTGCCTCCTCCAGCCAGTGCGACGCGGTCAGGTACTCCGCGACGGCCGCCTCCAGCACCAGCGCGGGCAGCGCGGCGACGGCGTCCGGACCGAAGCGCTCGACGACCGCCGCCCTGGCCTGCTCCGGAGAGGCGCCGGCGAGGATCTCCCGGAAGTCGGGCGGGAGCTGGAACTCGACCTCGACATCGGGCCGCGTCGTCGCTGTGGTCACTGCTGCCACCTTCCTGGCTGGTTCGGCGTACTGTCCTGCGGTGGCTGGTGCGGGTGGGCGGATCCCGGTCTGTTCCATCCGGCCCGCCTCAGTGCGCGCCGGCGCGGGACGGGACGGCGGCGCGGTCCTTCGCGCTGCCGGCGTTCCAGGCGTTCTCGAAGCCCACGGCGAGCACTCCCGGGAACGGGGTCGCCGGGTTGACGCCCTCCTCGGCGCCCTGGCGGCCGTTCTTGGGCAGGAGATAGCCAAGTCCGCTGGGGTCGTCCTTCGCGTCCTTGACGGACATGGCGGTACCGGCCGCACCGAGGGCCGTGCTCAGCGTCTCGCCCCTGGCGACGGCGCTGACCACCCTGGGCACCGCGGCGCCGGCCTCCGCCGCCCTGCCGGCCGCGCCCACCGCCCGGGACACCCCGAAGCTGACGCTGCCCATCGCGTCCTCCGCCAGGGTAGTGCCGGAGACCGGGGCGCCGGCCGCCCTGGCGATCAGGTGCGTGCCGAGCGCCGCCACCGACAGCCCGCCGGACACCGCGTCCAGCACCGCCCCGGCCGGGGCGAGCGGGGTGCAGTCCAGGACCACCCCGACGATGCCGATCACCGTGCTCGCGGTGCCCAGCATGTCGCCCACCGCCGCGATGGCGTTGGCGTGGTCCTTCACCCAGTTCAGGACAGCGTCGGCGAGCTTGATCTGATCCCGGACCGCCGCTTCGAGGCCGTCCAGGATCCTGGCGAAGAAGCCGGGCCCGGGCGGGGCCGACTGCGCGGCCCGCTCGACCGCCCCGGCGGCGGTCTCGGCGAGCTCACGGTGCTGGGTCAGCAGCCTCGTGGCCTGATCGACGAAGCCCCGCAGGTCCGTCTCGGCGGCGTTCAGCGTGGTCACGGCGGCCTGGTAGCGCTGCTCCGCCTGCCGCAGCTCCGCGCCCGCGGCGAAGGTCTGCCCGGCGAGCTCCAGGTCGGGATTGTCCCTGGCCTGCTCACAGCCGGTACGGGCGGCCACAGCCTGCGCCTCCAGCGACCGGGCCTGCGTCTTCATCCCGGCCAGCTGGGACTGCCAGCCCTCCAGCAGCGCGGCCACGGCACCGAAGGACTGCTGCGCGGTGTCCAGGTGCCTGGGCAGCTCACCGACGCGGTGGGCGAAGGCCTCCGCCGCTTCGCCGCTCCACTCCCTGCCACCGGAGGCGGCCTGACGGACCATCGCGTCCGCCTCGGCCAGCTGGTTCCGCGCGCCGCGCAGCGCGGCGGCCAGCGAGGTGACCTCGGCCAGGTTGCCGGGAGCGGGATCGAAGCCCAGACCGGGGAAGCCGTGGCCGTCGCCCATCACGTCCCCCCGCCGGCCGCGCCCGTGGAACGGCCGGTCGCGCCCAGGGATCCGCTGACCTGGTCCTCGACCGCCCGGTAGGCGGTCGCCGTGGTGTGCAGGCCATCGGCCAGTGCCCCGGTGGTCGTGGCGAGCTGCTTCAGCCCGTAGCCCCACTTGTCCTGGAACTCGCCGCAGGCCCGGTCCAGCGAGGCCTCGCCGGTCTGCTTGTCACTCGCCGTCGCCAGCGCCCGCCGCGCCGCCGACATGGCGTCGACGGCGCCGTGCAGGCCCTTCGCCAGTGCGCCCAGCTGTCCCGGATCGACCCGGTATCCCGCCGCCATCCGCATCCCCCGTCGTGGTCCGTCACTGGATGAACGGTCAGCGTACAGAATCGGTGCACTCCCACCCGAACCACCCGTACGACGCATCAGGGGCCGGAACATGACTTGTCGTCATGTTCCGGCCCCTGTTGCACGCGGTGGTACCGGTCAGCGCAGCAGACCGGAGTCCATCCCGGCCGTCTCCGCCGGCACCGCGATCAGGCCCAGCTCCGCGCCCGAGGCCAGCAGCCGGTGTGCGGGCAGGATCCGTACGGTGTAGCCGAACGGCCCGGTGCGGCCCAGCTCCAGCGGGCCCTCGTAGCGCCAGCGGCCGTCGAGGTCGGCCCGGTCGGCCGGCTTCAGCGACACCGCGGTGGCGTCGGTGATCCGGTCCGCGTCGTCCACCCGCCCGGAGACCACCTGGACGTCGACGTCGGCCGGGTCGAGCCCGTCCAGCGCGACATGGACCCGCAGCGCCAGCGTGCTGCCGAGCTCGGCGTGGTCCGCGCTGTCCGCGGTCTCGCCGTGGTCGACGCTGACCCGCGGCCACGCGGCCCGGACCCTTGCCTTCCAGACCGCGAGCTCGCGGGCGCCCTCGAAGTCACCGCCGCCCTCCAGCACCCGGTGCGCCTCGGCGGCCGGGGTGTAGAGGCGCTCCACGTAGTCCCGGACCATCCGGCCGGCCAGCACCTTCGGGCCGAGGGTGACCAGCGTGTGCCGGACCATCTCGATCCACCGCTGCGGCAGCCCGTCCGCGCCCCGGTCGTAGAACCGGCGCGCGACCTGGTGCTCGATCAGGTCGTAGAGCGCGGCGGCTTCCAGCTCGTCGCGCCGGTCGGCGTCCGGACCCTCGGGGTCCAGGCTGCCGATGCCCTCGGCGGTCGGGATGGCCCACCCGTTGCTGCCGTCGTACCACTCGTCCCACCAGCCGTCGAGCACCGACAGGTTCAGCCCGCCGTTGAGCGCGGACTTCATCCCCGAGGTGCCGCAGGCCTCCAGCGGGCGCAGCGGGTTGTTCAGCCAGACGTCGCAGCCGGGGTAGAGCGCGGCGGCCATGTCCATGTCGTAGTCGGGCAGGAAGATGATCCGGTGCCGCACCTCCGGGTCGTCGGCGAACTTCACCATCTCCTGGATCAGCCGCTTGCCGCCGTCGTCCGCCGGGTGGGCCTTGCCCGCGACCACGATCTGGACCGGCCGGGTCGGGTGCAGCAGCAGCGAGCGCAGCCGCTGCGGGTCGCGGAGCATCAGCGTGAGCCGCTTGTACGAGGGCACCCGCCGGGCGAAGCCGATGGTCAGCACGTCCGGGTCGAGCACCTCGGAGACCCAGCCCAGCTCGGCCTCGGCCGCGCCGCGCTGCCGCCAGGAGGCGCGGACCCGGTCGCGGGCCTCGTCCACCAGCTGCCCCCGCAGCCGGCGGCGCAGCTCCCAGATGTCCTGGTCCGGGATGCCCTCGATGCCGTGCCAGCGGCGCGCCTCGCCGATCATCATGGCGTCCTCGGTGCGCTCGGCACCGATCTCGCGGGCGCCGAGCCGGACCACCTCGGGGTCGATCCAGGTGGGCGCGTGCACGCCGTTGGTGATCGAGGTGATCGGCACCTCCTCGGCGTCGAACCCGGGCCACAGGCCGTTGAACATGCCCCGGCTGACCTGGCCGTGCAGGGTGCTCACGCCGTTGGCGCGCTGCGCCAGCCGCAGCCCCATCGCCGCCATGTTGAACAGCGCCGGGTCGCCGTCCGGCCAGCTCTCACTGCCCAGCGCCAGCACCCGGTCCACCGGCACGCCCTCCAGCTGGGCCTCGCCGGAGAAGTGACGCTGCACCAGCTGCCGGTCGAACCGGTCGATCCCGGCCGGGACCGGGGTGTGCGTGGTGAACACGGTGCCGGCCCGGACCGCCTCCAGCGCGGCGTCGAAGTCGAGCGGGTCGCCCTTGGCCCCGGCCTCGCCGCTGACCAGCTCGCGGATCCGCTCCACCCCGAGGAAGCCGGCGTGGCCCTCGTTGGTGTGGAAGACCTCCGGCTCGGGGTGTCCGGTGAGGCGGCAGAAGGTGCGCACCGCGCGGACACCGCCGATCCCGAGCAGCATCTCCTGCAGCAGCCGGTGCTCGCTGCCGCCGCCGTAGAGGCGGTCGGTCACATCGCGTTCGGAGGCGGCGTTCTGCTCGATGTCGGAGTCCAGCATCAGCAGCGGCACCCGCCCGACCTGGGCCTTCCAGATCCGGGCATGCAACTGCCGGCCGCCGGGCAGCTCCAGCACCACGCCGGCGGGGGTTCCGTCGGTCTCCCGCAGCTGGCTGACGGCGAGTTCGTTCGGGTCGAGCAGGGGATAGCGCTCCTGCTGCCAGCCGTCCCGGGAGAGCGACTGGCGGAAGTAGCCGTGCCGGTAGAGCAGGCCGACACCGATGATGGGAGCACCCAGGTCGCTGGCGGCCTTGAGGTGGTCCCCGGCCAGGATGCCGAGGCCGCCGGAGTACTGGGGCAGGGTCGCGGTGATGCCGAACTCGGGCGAGAAGTAGGCGACGGCCGCCGGCAGCGTGCCCTGCTGCTCCGACCGGGCCGTCTGCTCCTGGTACCAGCGGTCGCCACCGAGGTAGTCACGGAGGTCCTCGGCGGTGTCATGGAGCCGTCTCAGGAAGCGGCGGTCGACCGCGAGAGCCGCGAGGCGCTGCGGTGCGACCTCGCCGAGCAGTCGGACCGGGTCCCGGCCGGCGGTCTCCCAGGTCTCCGGATCGACCTCGCGGAAGAGGTCGCGGGTCTCCGGATGCCAGGACCAGCGCAGGTTCAGCGCCAACTCACCGAGGGCTTGGAGGGGTTCGGGCAGGACGGTGCGCACGGTGAAACGTCTGATTGCCTTCACCCAAGCGAAGATAGCGTGACCGCGAGCCCGTTTACAGGAGGGTCCGGGGGCCACCTGGGGGCGGTTGCCCCCGTTCGGTGCACAGCCGACCGACACCGGTGGCGGACGCTCACTCGAACGGTCGAACAGCGCACGACGGCGCGCGGGGGCGCGTGCGGGAGCGCGTTCACACGAAAGAAATCAGATGGTCGCACAGCCGTCGCACGACCGGCCTCCGCGCTCCGGCGGATCCGCCGAACGGCCGTTCCGATCGATCTGATCATGCGGATACCCGTGCGTAGCCGGGCCCTTCGGTGCGAGGATCGGAGCAGGTCGAGAGGGCTCCCGTACGGGCCGGACCCGGCACTGCCGGCTGGCGTCCCACGGGTGCTCCCTGTCGTCCTGAGCCAGCTTGTGGCGCTTCGAGACCTCCGGTCAGCGACTCCTGACGCACCATCCGATCCGGCCTCCGGCGTGTCCCCCCTCCTCGCCTGCTCGTTGTACGCAGCGGACCACGCGGTCCGGCACCGCTCCCGCGATTCGCGCGCCCCTGTCGCGCGCCGGCGTGCGCGGTGGTGGCGAATCCAGGGAGTACCGGGGTCGTCGGCGTCGGGCAGGTTGGCGGGCAGGGAGGTGGGGGAAGGCTCTCGGGGTCACTCGTTTGGGTCCATCGGTGGCGGACCGCCGATGGACGGTCCTTGCGACCCTCGCCGTCCTCAGGTGCCTTACGGACGCGCCCGACGCCTGCGAAAGTGGGTTCCGGGCTGATGCCCCGTGAGGTTTCCGCCGATCAGTGGTCAGGAGCGGGATATGCACGAGGAGCAGCGGTTGAACGCCGAGACGCCGCAGCAGGACGACATCCGTCCTACGACGACAGCGCCCACGGCGACCGCGCCACGTGCCTCGCGGTCCCGGCGAACGCCGGCGGCTGATCCCTCGTCAGCAGTCGGGACCGGCGCGCCCGGGGCGAGCGCCACCAAGCGCGGCACCAGCACCGGCACCGGCACCAAGAGCCGCACCGGCACCACCCGTACCCGTACCGCTGAGTCAGCGAAGACCGCAGAGGGCGAGCAAGAGCGCATGATCGGCCGTATCCCTGTCCTGGATGTCAGCCCGCGGGTGGACTGCGGCGGGCGTGCCGCGAAGTCCGTGGTCGGCGAACCCTTCGAGGTCAGCGCCACGGTGTTCCGCGAGGGACATGACGCCGTCGGCGCCAATGTGGTGCTGCGGGACCCGAAGGGCCGCAGCGGCCCGTGGACCCCGATGTGCGAGCTCTCGCCCGGCTCCGACCGCTGGGGCGCCGAGGTGGTGGCCACCGGCCCCGGCCGCTGGACCTTCACGGTCGAGGCCTGGAGCGATCCGGTCGCGACCTGGCGCCACAACGCCGGGATCAAGATCCCGGCCGGGATCGACGTCTCGCTGATGCTGGAGGAGGGCGCGCTGCTGCTGGAGCGGGCCGCCGCCGGAGTACCCAAGAAGGAGGGCCGCGCCGTCGTGCAGGCCGCGGCGGCCCTGCTGCGCGACGGCGAGGGCCCTGCCGAGGAGCGGATGCGCTCCGCGCTGAGCGAGGACCTGCTCCGGGCCCTGGCCCGGTACCCGCTGCGGGAGCTGGTGTCCGCCTCGCGTCCGGCGCCGCTGCAGGTGGACCGGGAGCGGGCGCTGTTCGGTTCCTGGTACGAGTTCTTCCCGCGCTCCGAGGGCGCGGTGCTGGACCCGGACGGCCGCCGCGCCCCGGTGTCGGGGACGCTGCGCACCGCCGCCGAGCGGCTGCCCGCGGTCGCCGGGATGGGCTTCGACGTGGTCTACCTGCCGCCGATCCACCCGATCGGCCGTGCCTACCGCAAGGGTCCCAACAACAGTCTGGAGGCGGGTCCGCACGACGTCGGCTCGCCCTGGGCGATCGGTTCGCCCGAGGGCGGCCACGACACGGTCCACCCGGACCTCGGCACCATGGAGGACTTCGACGCCTTCGTGGCCCGCGCCGCCGATCTGGGCCTGGAGGTGGCGCTGGACTTCGCCCTGCAGTGCTCCCCGGACCACCCCTGGGTGGAGAAGCACCCCGAGTGGTTCACCCAGCGCGCGGACGGCACCATCGCCTACGCCGAGAACCCGCCGAAGAAGTACCAGGACATCTACCCGCTCGACTTCGACCGGGACTTCGACGGCCTGGTCGCCGAGACGCTGCGGCTGCTGCGGCTGTGGATGGCGCACGGGGTGCGGATCTTCCGCGTCGACAACCCGCACACCAAGCCGGTGGCCTTCTGGGAGAGGGTGCTCGGCGAGATCGCCAGGACCGACCCGGACGTGCTGTTCCTGGCCGAGGCCTTCACCCGGCCGGCGATGATGCGCACCCTGGCCGCCGTCGGCTTCCACCAGTCCTACACGTACTTCACCTGGCGCACCGGCAAGCAGGAGCTGACCGAGTACCTCACCGAGCTGTCCGGTCCGGCCGCCGCCTGCATGCGTCCGAACTTCTTCCCGACCACCCCGGACATCCTGCACGCCTACCTGCAGCACGGCGGCCGCCCGGCCTTCGTGGTACGCGCGGTGCTGGCCGCGACGCTCTCCCCCAGCCTGGGGATCTACGCCGGCTACGAGCACTTCGAGAACGCCCCGGCCCGCCCCGGCTCGGAGGAGTTCCTGGACTCGGAGAAGTACCAGCTGCGCCCGCGCGACTGGGACCGCGCCGACAGCCTCGCCCCGCTGCTGACCACGCTCAACCGGCTGCGCCGCGAGCACCGGCCGCTGCAGCTGCTGCGCAACCTGCGCTTCCACCACACCGACAGCGACCAGATCCTGGCGTACTCCAAGCGCCACGGCGAGGACACCGTGCTGGTGGTGGTCAACCTCGACCCGCACCACATCCAGGAGGCCACCGTCACCCTCGACCTCACCGCGCTGGGGATCCACACCCAGGACGCCGACCGGATCGCCCTCGACGTCCACGACCAGCTCAGCGGCGCGCAGTACCGCTGGGGCCGCCACAACTACGTCCGGCTCGACCCCACCCAGCAGCCGGCCCACATCCTCACGGTCCGGAGGGCCGAGCAGTGATCGTCAACGAGCCCGTTCCCGACACCTTCACCGACACGCCGCAGAAGGACCGCGACCCCGACTGGTTCAAGCGTGCCGTGTTCTACGAGGTGCTGGTCCGCTCCTTCCAGGACAGCAACGGCGACGGGGTCGGCGATCTGCGCGGACTCACCACCAAGCTGGACTACCTCCAGTGGCTCGGCGTGGACTGCCTGTGGCTGCCGCCCTTCTTCGCCTCCCCGCTGCGCGACGGCGGCTACGACGTGGCCGACTACACCGCGGTGCTGCCCGAGTTCGGCGACCTGGCCGACTTCGTGGAGTTCGTCGACTCCGCGCACCAGCGCGGGATGCGGGTGGTCATCGACTTCGTGATGAACCACACCAGCGACCAGCACCCCTGGTTCCAGGCCTCCCGCAGCGACCCCGAGGGCCCCTACGGGGACTACTACGTCTGGGCCGACAACGACAAGCAGTTCCAGGACGCCCGGGTCATCTTCGTCGACACCGAGACCTCCAACTGGACCTTCGACCCGGTCCGCAAGCAGTACTTCTGGCACCGCTTCTTCTCGCACCAGCCCGACCTCAACTTCGACAACCCGGCGGTGCAGGAGGAGATCCTGGCCGCGCTGCGGTTCTGGCTGGACCTCGGCATCGACGGCTTCCGGCTGGACGCCGTGCCCTACCTCTACACCGAGGAGGGCACCAACTGCGAGAACCTGCCGGCCACGCACGAGTTCCTGAAGCGGGTCCGCGCCGAGATCGACGCCAGCTACCCGGACACCGTGCTGCTGGCCGAGGCCAACCAGTGGCCCGAGGACGTGGTCGACTACTTCGGCGACTACGCCAAGGGCGGCGACGAGTGCCACATGGCCTTCCACTTCCCGGTGATGCCGCGGATCTTCATGGCGGTGCGCCGTGAGTCCCGCTACCCGGTCGCCGAGATCCTGGCCAAGACGCCGACCATCCCGGCCGGCTGCCAGTGGGGCATCTTCCTGCGCAACCACGACGAGCTGACCCTGGAGATGGTCACCGACGAGGAGCGCGACTACATGTACGCGGAGTACGCCAAGGAGCCGCGGATGCGGGCCAACGTCGGCATCCGCCGCCGGCTCGCGCCGCTGCTCGACAACGACCGCAACCAGATCGAGCTGTTCACCGCCCTGCTGCTCTCGCTGCCGGGATCGCCGGTGCTCTACTACGGCGACGAGATCGGGATGGGCGACAACATCTGGCTCGGAGACCGCGACGGGGTCCGCACCCCGATGCAGTGGACCCCGGACCGCAACGCCGGCTTCTCCTCCGCCGACCCGGGCCGGCTGAACCTGCCGACCATCATGGACCCGGTCTACGGCTACCAGGTGACCAACGTCGAGGCGCAGATGAGCAGCACCAGCTCGCTGCTGCACTGGACCCGCCGGATGATCGAGATCCGCAAGCTCAACCCGGCCTTCGGGCTCGGCTCCTACGCGGAGCTGCCGTCCAGCAACCCGGCGGTGCTGGCCTTCGTCCGCACGCTGCCGCTGCCCGGCGGCGGGGACGACCTGGTGATGTGCGTCAACAACTTCTCCCGCTTCGCCCAGCCGACCGAGCTGGACCTGCGCGAGTACCAGGGCCGGCACCCGGTGGAGCTGATCGGCGGGGTCCGCTTCCCGGCCATCGGCGAGCTGCCCTACCTGCTGACGCTGGCCGGGCACGGCTTCTACTGGTTCCGCCTGCGCAGACCCGAGTAACCGCCCGTCCGTCCGTCCCGACCCGCCGGTCCGACCGGTCGGGTCCGGTCGGGTCGGGTCGGGTTCGGTCGGGACGGAACTCATCCCGATCACGCCGACGCCCACGCCCCTTCGATTCTTCCTACTGTCCGACCATCCTCCAGGAGCAGCGCGCATCCCACTCAGTCATTCGGCGTGACACACGGCCGGCCACCGCGTGCCGAAGCGCTCACGCCATCGGATTCCGGAAGACTGGCAGACCCGGCAGCACCTCCGGCCCAGCACGGGCCGCTCGCTGCCGGGGTTGCCGCGTCCCCGGGGAAAGGGAGAAATGTCCGACACCTCCCGTTCTCGTATCGCCGCCGCCCAGCCCACCTCGTATCCGCCCGCAGCCGAATCCCCGATGCCCCCACTCTCCACCGCGTCCACCGCACGGTCCGTCACCCACCGCGCCGATCCCGGCTCCCTGGTCCGGGACACGCTGCCGCTGCTGCGCGACTGGCTGCCCAGGCAGCGCTGGTTCTCCGGCAAGGGCCACCCGATCACCGCCCTCACCCCCGCCTCCGTCACCCTGCTGCCCAGTTCCCCGGGGCCGCGCCCGGACGAGCCGCTGCTGCTGCACCTGCTGCTCACCGTGGAGCAGCGCTCCCCCAGCGGCGCGACCAGTACCGACCGCTACCAACTGCTCCTCGGCGCCCGCCCACAAGCCCCTGTCGCCCATGACGCGAACGGAAACCACCCGAACGCCGGCACTCCGAACGGCGGCACCCCGAACGGCGGCGACCCGCTCGACCGTGCCCCCAGCGACCGCGACCCGGAACGAATGCGGGCAGCGGTCATCGGCCGGATCAGCGGGGGCCCCCACGACGGCCTGCTGACCTACGACGCAGCCTACGACCCGGCACTGACACGCCGGCTGCTGCGCTTCCTCGCGGACGGCGGGCCGCAGGGATCCCGACTCGGGGCGCTGCGATTCAGCACGCTGCGGTTCAACAACCTCTACGGTCCCGCGCTCGCCGACCTGGCCACCCCCGGGGTGTCCGCCCAGGTCGGCACGGCCGAGCAGAGCAACACCTCGGTGATCTACGGCGACGCGGCGATCCTGAAACTGTTCCGCCGGATCAGCCCCGGCCTCAATCCGGACCTGGAGCTCTCGCTGGCGCTCGGCCGGGCCGGGTCCAGCCATGTGCCTACCCCGCTGGCCTGGTTCGAGGCCGATCTGCCGGACCTGCCGGACACCGCCCCGCCCGAGGACCACCGAGCCGACGCCGCGGCCACCCGCCGCGCGCAGTCACAGCCCCGGCCACAGCAGCCGCAGCCCGAGCCGGCCACCCTGGGCCTGCTGCAGCGCTACCTCCACGGGGCGAAGGACGGCTGGGAGTTCGCCCTCACCCACGTCCGCCGGCTGCGTACCGACCCGGAGTGGCAGAGCACCCGGAACGGACGCCCCAGCGACCACATCACCGGCAACTTCTCCGCAGAGTCGTTTCTGCTGGGCCGGGCCACCGCCGAGGTGCATCTCGCCCTGGCTCGTACCCTGCCCGTCGCGGTGCTGGACCAGCGCGAGTCCGAGGCGCTCGCGGACGCGATGGCGCTGCGCCTGGACGCCGCCGTGCTGGCCGTCCCGGCACTCGCCCCGTACCGCGCGCCGCTGCGCCGGATCTTCCGCGACCTCGCCGAGGCGGCCCGGGACGGCCGGGTGCTGCGGGCCCAGCGGATCCACGGTGACCTGCACCTCGGTCAGGCCATGCGCACCCAGCAGGGCTGGGTGCTGCTGGACTTCGAGGGCGAGCCGGCCAAGCCGCTGGAGGAGCGCCGCCGCCCGCAGCCCGCCGTCCGGGACGTCGCCGCGATGCTGCGGTCCTTCGACTACGCCGCCGCGCACCTGCTGGCCGAGGTCGCCCCGGCCGAGCCGACGAGGCCCCGGCTGGCAGCGCTCGCCGCGACCTGGGCGCTGCGCAACCGCGCCGCGTTCTGCGCCGGGTACGCGGCCTCCGGCGCGGCGGACCCCGCCGCCGACCCGGTGCTGCTGCACGCGCTGGAGACCGACAAGGCCATCTACGAGGTGGTCTACGAGGCCCGCAACCGGCCCGACTGGCTGCCCATCCCGATGTCCGCGATCGCCCGCCTCGCCGAGGCGGCCTCGCCGTAGCACCCTCGCCCCGCACCGCGACCCGTCGCCGCTCGACCCGTCGACGCGTCAGACCGCCGATCCGCCGCCGCACCCGACCAGGAAGGCACCCGCCGTGACCCAGTCCGACCCGCCCCGTCCCACCGCCGAGAATGCCGACAGCACCGGCGTGCTCGGGACCGGAGGCAGCGCAGAGGGGGTCCGGGTCCCGGACACCTTCCGGGCAGGCCGTCCGGCCGCGGTGGTGCAGCCTCACCGAAGGGTCCGGCTCTCCGGATCGAGCACCGGCCCCACCACCACCGCCTCGGCCGCCCCGCAAGCGGCGGCCGTCGACTACACCGCCGTCGCACCCGTGACCGCGGCGGCCGGCGCCGTCACACCGGGCGCGCCCGGCAGGTCCGGCCCGCCGGACCCGTCCCCGTTCACCGACGCCACCCTCGCCCCCAGCGAGATCACCCGGCTGGTCGGCGGCTGGCACCACGACCCGCACGGCGTGCTCGGCATGCACCGGGTCCCGCAGGGCGCGGCCGTGCGGGTGCTGCGGCCGCTCGCCGAGCGGGTCGTCGCCGAGACCGACGCCGGCCGCTTCGAGCTGACGCACCAGCAGGACGGGCTGTTCACCACGCTGATCCCGCTGGCTGAGGACCAGGAACCGCCGCAGTACCGGCTCCGGGTCAGCTACGCCGACGGCCCCGAGCTGCTGCAGGAGGACGGCTACCGCTTCCTGCCCACCCTGGGCGGCACCGACCTGCACCTGATCGGCGAGGGCCGGCACGAGCAGCTGTGGGACGCCCTCGGCGCACAGCCGCGCACCATCGACGGCGTCGCCGGGACCGGCTTCGCGGTCTGGGCCCCCAACGCCTCCGGAGTGCGGCTGATCGGCGACTTCAACGGCTGGAACGGCGCCGCACACCCGATGCGCTCGCTGGGCGGTTGCGGGGTCTGGGAGGTCTTCGTGCCCGGCGTCGGCGAAGGGGATCGCTACAAGTACGAGATCGCCACCCGCGACGGCCGGATGCTGCAGAAGGCCGACCCGCTGGCGCGGCGCACCGAGATGCCCCCCGCCACCGCCTCGATCGTGCACCGCTCCACCCACGTCTGGCAGGACCAGGACTGGTTGGACCGGCGTTCCTCGGCCGGCGCGCACGACCACGCGATGTCCGTCTACGAGGTCCACCTGGCGTCCTGGCGGCCCGGTCTGAGCTACCGGCAGCTGGCCGAGCAGCTCCCGGCATACGTCCGCGACCTCGGCTTCACCCATGTCGAGCTGATGCCGATCATGGAGCACCCGTTCGGCGGGTCCTGGGGCTACCAGGTCTCCGGCTTCTACGCCCCCACCGCCCGCCTGGGCACCCCCGACGACTTCAAGGTCCTGGTCGACGCGCTGCACGCGCACGGCATCGGCGTGATCGTGGACTGGGTCCCGGCGCACTTCCCCAAGGACGACTTCGCCCTGGCCCGGTTCGACGGCCAGCCGCTGTACGAGCCGGCCGACCCGCTGCGGGCCGAGCACCCGGACTGGGGCACCCTGGAGTTCGACTACGGCCGCACCGAGGTGCGCAACTTCCTGGTCGCCAACGCCGTGTTCTGGTGCCAGGAGTACCACGTGGACGGGCTGCGGGTGGACGCCGTGGCGTCGATGCTCTACCTGGACTACTCCCGCGAGGGCGACGCCTGGAGCCCCAACGCCGACGGCGGCCGCGAGAACTGGGACGCGGTGCGGTTCCTGCAGGAGATGAACGCCACCGTCTACCGCCGCTGCCCCGGTGTGGTCACCCTCGCCGAGGAGTCCACCGCCTGGCCGGGGGTCACCCGGGCCACCGAGCACAGCGGCCTGGGCTTCGGCCTGAAGTGGAACATGGGCTGGATGCACGACTCGCTCCAGTACATGTCCCACGAGCCGGTGCACCGCAAGTACCACCACAACGAGATGACCTTCTCGATGGTGTACGCGTACTCGGAGAACTACCTGCTGCCGATCTCGCACGACGAGGTGGTGCACGGCAAGAGGTCACTGGTCGCCAAGATGCCCGGGGACTGGTGGCAGCAGCGCGCCAACCTGCGTGCCTACCTCGCCTACATGTGGGCCCACCCCGGCAAGAAGCTGCTGTTCATGGGGCAGGAGTTCGCCCAGGGCGCGGAGTGGGACCACGACCACGGCCCGCAGTGGTGGGTCCTGGCCGATGACTGGCCGGCCGCGGCGGAGCACCGCGGCGTCCAGGACCTGGTCCGCGATCTGAACGGGATCTACCTGGACTCGCCCTCGCTGTGGCAGCTGGACAACGAGCCGGCCGGCTTCTCCTGGATCGACGGCGGCGCGGCCGAGGACAACGTCTTCTCCTTCATCCGGTCCGACCGGGCCGGGCGGCCGCTGGTCAGCGTCACCAACCTGTCCCCCGTGGTCCGGCACGGCTACCGGGTCGGCCTGCCCACGGTCCGCGGGGACGTCCGGGACTCACGGTGGCTGGAGGTCCTCAACACCGACACCGAGGTGTACGGCGGCAGCGGGATCGGCAACCCCGATCCGGTCAAGGCCGAAGCCGTCCCGTGGAACGGCCGGGACACCAGCGCGGAGCTCACCCTCCCGCCGCTCGCCACCATCTGGCTGACCCCGGCCTGACCCCGGCCCGAGCAGCCCGACGGCGAACGGACGGCTCCCGGACGCGGGTCCTGCGGCGCGGGTCCGGCGCGGGCTCTCGCGTCCGGGAGCCGGACGGGCGGGACGGGGCGAGCGGTGCCCGCATAGGGTCGGGGCATGACCGTCGTCGCCGTCCCCGGCTCCAAGTCCATCACCGCCCGTGCCCTGTTCCTGGCCGCCGCGGCCGAGGGCACCACCGTCCTGCGGCGGCCACTGCTGTCCGACGACAGCGAGGGCTTCGCCGAGGGCCTGCGCACCCTCGGCTACCGGCTGGACCAGCAGCCGGGCCACTGGACCGTCGAGGGCCGCCCGGCCGGCCCCGCGGTGGAGGCGGCCGAGGTCTACTGCCGGGACGGGGCCACCACCGCACGCTTCCTGCCGGCGCTGGCGGCCGCGGGCCACGGCACCTTCCGCTTCGACGCCTCCGCACAGATGCGCCGCCGGCCGCTCGGTCCGCTGACCACCGCGCTGCGCGAGCTGGGCGTGGACCTCACCCATGAGCTGGCCGAGGGCCACCACCCGCTGACGGTCCGCGCCGACGGCATCAAGGGCGGCGCGCTCACCCTCGACGCCGGACTCTCCTCGCAGTTCCTCACCGCACTGCTGCTCACCGGCCCGCTGACGGCCGACGGCCTGGACATCACCGTCTCCGACCTGGTCTCGGTCCCGTACGTGGAGATGACCCTGGCCATGATGCGCCGCTTCGGCAACGACGCCCGGCGTGTCGGCGACACCTTCCACGTGCCGGCCCAGCCCTACCGGGCCACCGACTACCTGATCGAGCCCGACGCCTCCACCGCCAGCTACTTCCTGGCCGCCGCCGCGCTGACCGGACGCACCGTCACCATCCCCGGCCTGGGCTCCGACTCGCTGCAGGGGGACGTCCGCTTCGCCGAGGTGCTGGCCGCGATGGGCGCGGAGGTGGACCTGCGCCCGGACTCGGTCACCGTCACCGGGCCGGAGCGGCTCCGCGGCGTCACCGTCACCATGCGCGACATCTCCGACACCGTCCCGACCCTGGCCGCCATCGCTCCCTTCGCGGACGGCCCGGTCCGGATCGAGGACGTCTACAACACCCGGGTCAAGGAGTGCGACCGGCTCGCGGCCTGCGAGGAGAACCTCACCGCCCTCGGCGTCCCGGTCCGCACCGGGACCGACTGGATCGAGATCCAGCCGGCCCGACCCCGTTCGGCGGCCATCGCCTGCCATGGCGACCACCGCATCGCGATGTCCTTCAGCGTCGCCGCGCTGCGCGTGGACGGCGGCGTCACCCTCGACGACCCGGGCTGCGTCCGCAAGACCTTCCCCGGCTTCCACGACGCCCTGGCCGCGCTGCGCGGCGACTGGGGCCTGTGACCAACCCCTGACCGGCACTGACCGGCGCTGACCGGCGCGGGTGCGGCTACGTCGTCCGTCGCGCGGCGATGTGCTCCGGCACCGGAATCCCCGCCGGCAGCGCCGGGTCGGGGACCGGGCTGCCCCAGCCGGTCAGCAGCGGCAGCTCGCCGGCCCAGAGGCCGAGCGCGGCGTCCGGTCCCTCCCCGTCGTCGGGCGGCCCCGCGCTGATCTTCACCGAGGCCTCGTCCAGGGCGAGCGCCAGCAGCGTGGTCGCCGCGAGCTCCTTGCGGTTGGGCCGCCGGGCGTAGTCCCACTGGCCGGGGGCGGCCTGCTCGGTCAGCAGCCGCAGACCCTCCAGCTTCTCCTCCGGGTCGGTGACCACGCGGGGCACGCCGTAGATCATGGCGCAGCGGTAGTTGACGCTGTGCTCGAACACCGAGCGGGCCAGCACCAGCCCGTCCACATGCGTGACCGTGACGCAGACCGTCGCCTCCGGCGAGGCCACCAGGCTGCGGCTGGCCACCGAGCCGTGCAGATAGAGGGTGTCGGCGTCGGCGCCGTAGACGGTGGGCACCACCATCGGCACACCGTCGACCGAAACGCCCAGGTGGCAGAGGAAGCCCGCCGCGAGCACCGCGTTCAGGTCGGCACGCCCGGACCGTCCGTTCTCACGCATCCGACGCAGCCGGGTCCGGTCGGTGGCCGACAGCGGAAGCCCTTCGCTCGTCGCGACGGATGATGTTTCGGTCATGTTGCGCCCCAAGCTCGACGAAATCAGTTGTGATATTTGAATTCTTACATGGAATTCGTAGTTCTGGAAGGCCGGTAAACGAAATCCGCCAAACCATTGCCAAGGTCCTTAACGGAACGGCACCATGTGGCACGCGCTCTAGCCCCAGGTGCCGAAGCAGCGATCCTGACTCCGGCTGTGCACGCCCCACGAAGCCCGTCGCACCCATGCGCCGCGCGAACCTCCGACGCGTGCCCCCGCCCTGCACGTCCCCGCCGCACCACCCCCCTTCCGCATGCCCCGCCGCCGTGAGGCACCCCTGTCGCGCGCCCGCACGCGCACCTCCGGCCGCGGCCCATGGAGAGGCACCACCGTGAGCACTTCGCGCAACGAGATACCCGTCGAGAGCAGAACCGGCCTGCGCGCCAATGTCCTCGGCGGCTTCGACACCGTCATCATGGCCCTGGCCGGCAGTGCCCCCGCCTACTCGCTGGCCTCCACCACCGCGGTGCTGGTCGGCGCGGCCGGCCTGGTCAGCCCCGCAGCCCTGCTGTGGTGCGCGATCCCGATGCTCGGCATCGCCTGGGCCTTCAACTACCTGGGCCGGCTGGACGTCAACGCGGGCGCCAGCTACTCCTGGGTCGGCCGGGCGCTGCACCCCTCACTGGGCTTCCTCAGCGGCTGGTCCCTGGTCGTCTCGGCGACGATCTTCATGGTGGCCGGCTCGCTGCCGGCCGGGCAGTACACCCTGTCGCTGTTCAGCAGCGACTGGGCCAACAACACCTGGGCCTCGATCGGCGTCGGCGCGGTCGCCTTCCTGATCATGGCCCTGCTGGTGCTGCTGGGAGCGCGGATCACCGCGCACGCGCAGTGGATCATGACCGGTATCGAGGTCGCCATCCTGGTCGCCTTCGGCCTCGCCGCGCTGATCCACGGCGGCAGCGCCGCCACCTTCTCCTGGAGCTGGCTCTGGGGCTTCGGCCACTTCGGCGGCATCAAGGGCTTCTCCGCCGCCGCCCTGGTGGCCGCCTTCTACTTCTGGGGCTGGGACGTCACCGCCAACCTCAGCGAGGAGACCAGCAACAGCAAGCGCAACTCCGGGCTCGGCGGCCTGGTCGGCGTGGTCGGCGTCTTCGCCCTGTTCGAGGTCATCACCATCGCGGTGAACCTGATCATCAGCCAGAAGGACATCACCGACCCCAACTCGCCGCCGCTGCTCACCACCCTGGGCAACACCGTGTGGCCGGGCGCGGGCGGCAAGATCATGGTCATCGCGGTCGTGCTCTCCACCATCGCCACCCTGGAGACCACCCTGATCCAGGTCACCCGCTCGCTGTTCGCCATGGGCCGCGACCGGACCGTCCCCTCGGTCTTCGGCCGGTCGCACTCGCGCTGGCAGACCCCGTGGGTGGCCATCGCCGTGGTCGTGGTGGTCTCGCTCGGCCTGTTCGTGGCGTCCAACTCGCTGGGCTCGGTCAGCAAGATCATGGCGGACGCGGTCGCCGCCATCGGCCTGCAGATCGCGGTCTACTACGCGCTGGCCGGCTTCGCCGTGGTGGTCGCCTACCGCAAGCTGGTGCTGAAGTCGGTGTCCAACGCCATCTTCGTCGGCCTCTGGCCGCTGGCCGGCGCGGTGTTCATGGCCTTCCTCTTCGTCGAGAACTGCATGAACCTGCCCGGTGTGCAGATCGCCATCGGCCTCGGCGCGCTGGCCCTCGGCATCATCCCGATGACCTGGTACTGGATCAAGGGCAGCGAGTACTACCGCACCGGCACCCAACGCCTGGACGCCACCGCGGCCGACGCCGTGGACGCCCTGTACGGGGAGAGCACCCTGGCGGCGAGCGCCTCCGGCACGGGCGATAGCCTCGCCACGGACATCTGACGGGCACCCATATATCCGTCCGTAGACGGACGTTGTCAGAGATTGCAGCGTAAGACATTGCAGCGCATGCCAGCGCAGCAGCCGCGGATGTCGGGCCGGTAGCCACCGGTCCCGGCATCCGCTTGCGGCGTTCTCCGCCCAGCCGACCGAAGCTCCATCCTCAGCTCCATCGTCCCAGCCGAGAAGCGGTCCCCCTCCATGGCCAGAGCACGACGACGCAATGCCGCAGCAAACCGGTTCGACCCCACCTTCGGCGACCACGCCCTCGCCACCGCCCGCCAGGACCTGGTCGTCGGCCGCTGGCAGGGCGCCCGCGACCTGCTCCGCGACACCGGCCGCGACTGGGACCGGCGCACCCACCGGATGCGGCTGCTCGCCGACACCGCGGCCGGCATCCGTACTGTGGAGACCTGGCAGTCCGCCGAACCGGACAACCCCGACGCGCTGGTGCTGCGCGCCGAGACCGAGGTGATGCGGGTCTTCTCCGCCGTCGCCGAGGCCAACCGCAGCGCGGGCGCGCCGCCGCCGAACCAGGACAGCCTGGAACGCGCCCACCTCGACCGGGCCGCCCGGATCTGCCTGCAGGCCGCGGAGAAGAACCCGGCCGACCCGATCCCCTGGGTCTCGCTGATGACCCTGGCCCGCCTCTACGGCAGGGGCCACCCGCACGTCTGGCACTGGTGGCGCGAGCTGCAGGCCCGCGACCCGTACAGCCGCGAGGGGCACCACCAGGTGCTGCGCCACCTCTCCGCCCGCTGGCACGGCTCGCACGGCGAGATGTACAACTTCGCCCGGGACAGCGCCGCCTTCGCCCCGCCCGGCTCCCCGCTGGCCGCCCTCACCCAGGCGGCGCGTGCCGAGCACTACCGGCAGCTGATCGACACCGAGGGCGCGCACGCCGTGGGCCTCACCTACCACTGGAGCCACGAGGTCGCGGTACAGGCGCTGCACACCACCATGCGGCACTGGATCGGCCACCGCAGCGGCATCGAGTACGCCCAGGACGTGGCCGACCTCAACCTGCTGGCGCACGGCCTGGTCTTCGCCGGGCTGAGCGCCGAGGCCGCCGAGGTGCTGCGCCACCTGGGCGACCGGCCCACCCGCGTGCCCTGGTCCTACTCCGGCGACCCGGAGTCCCAGTTCGACCACTGGCGCGGCCAGCTCCTGCGCTGACCGCCGCACCGGCCCGCGCGCCGTGGGACGTTGGTCACCCTGCCCCGGCGGGCACTGGTGCCGACCGGGTGCGAGGGTAATGTCGTGGAGCGGGTCTGCGTCCGCGCCGGGCCTGTCGTCAGCGATCGACCAGGCAAGGAACGGAGTGCCTCCGTGGCGCGCAGCGTGTATGTGACCGGGATCGGTCGGGGGGACGGCCGGCAGGCGGTCGAGCTGGGGGTCATGGAGCTGCTGACCCGCCAGGTGGACCGGGTCGGCGTGTTCCGCCCGCTGCGGCACGGGCACACCGACCATGTGGTGGAGCTGCTGCGCGGCCGCTACCGGGTGGACCTGCCGACCGAGGAGCTGTACGGCCTCAGCTACGACGAGGCCGCCGCCCTGCAGGCCGAGCGCGGACCGGACGAGCTGGTCGGCATCCTGGTGGAACGTTTCCGCGCGGTGGAGCGCCAGTGCCAGGCCGTCCTGGTGCTCGGCACCGACTTCGCGAGCACCAGCATCCCGGACGAACTGGCGGTCAACGCCCGCCTGGCCAACGAGTTCGGCGCCCTGGTGCTGCCGGTGGTCGGCGGCCACCGGGAGACCGCCGACGCCGTGGTCGCCGAGGTCCGCAACGCCCACCGCGCCTACTCCGACCTGGGCTGCAGCGTGCTGGCCATGGTCGCCAACCGGGTCGCCGGACGGGACAAACAGGAGGTCTCCCGGCGACTGACGGGCCGTCCGGACGTGCCGGTGTACGTGATCCCGGACGAGCCCGCACTGTCCGCGCCCACCGTCGCCCAGGTCGTCGAGACCACCGGCGCCGAGGTGCTGCTCGGCGACGCCTCCGGGCTGGCCCGGGACGTGCGCCGGTTCGTGTTCGGCGGGGCGATGCTGCCCAACCTGCTCGGCGCGCTCTCCGAGGGCTGCCTGCTGATCACCCCGGGCGACCGCGCCGACCTGCTGGTCGGCTCGCTCGCGGCCCACTCGGCCGGCTCCCCGCCGATCGCCGGGGTGCTGCTGACGATGGGCCAGCACCCGGACGGCGAGGTGATGCGGCTGGCCGCGCGGATCGCCCCCGGCACCCCGGTGGCCGCCGTCGCCACCGGCAGCTTCGAGACCGCGACCTCGCTCTCCACGCTGGAGGGCAAGCTGACCGCCGCCAGCCCGCGCAAGGCGGAGACCGCGCTCGGGCTGTTCGAACTCCATGTCGACACCGCCGAACTGACCAGCCGGATCGAGCTCAGTCGCTCCGAGCGGGTCACCCCGATGATGTTCGAACACGAGCTGCTGGAACGGGCGCGCGGCGGCGCCCTGCGCGAGGTGGTGCTGCCGGAGGGGACCGAGGAGCGGGTGCTGCGGGCCGCCGAGGTGCTGCTGCGCCGCAACGTCTGCCACCTCACCCTGCTCGGCCCCGACAGCGCGGTCCGCCGACGGCTCGCCGAGCTGGGCCTGGACCTGGGCCTGGACCGCGAGGACGCGCCGGAACGGGCCCGGGCCCGGATCATCGACCCGGCCACCTCCCCGCTGCGGGACCGGTTCGCCGAGCTCTACGCGGAGATCCGCAGGCACCGGGGGATGACCGTGGAGGCCGCGCACGACGTGGTCACCGACGTCAGCTACTTCGGCACCCTGATGGTCCAGGAGGGCCTGGCCGACGGCATGGTGAGCGGCGCGGTGCACTCCACCGCGGCGACCATCCGACCCGCCTTCGAGATCATCAAGACCTCGCCGGGCGCGGCCATCGTCTCCTCGGTCTTCTTCATGTGCCTGGCCGACCGGGTGCTGGTCTACGGCGACTGCGCGGTCAACCCCGACCCGGACGCCGAGCAGCTCGCCGACATCGCCGTCCAGTCCGCCGACACCGCGGCCCGCTTCGGGGTGGAGCCCCGGGTCGCGATGCTCTCCTACTCCACCGGGACCTCCGGCAGCGGCGTGGACGTGGACAAGGTCCGCAAGGCCACCGAGCTGGTCCGGCGGCTGCGACCGGACCTGATGGTCGAGGGCCCGATCCAGTACGACGCCGCGGTCGAACCCGACGTCGCCGCGACCAAGCTGCCCGGCTCCGCGGTGGCCGGCCGGGCGACGGTGCTGGTCTTCCCTGACCTGAACACCGGCAACAACACCTACAAGGCGGTCCAGCGCTCGGCCGGGGCGGTGGCCGTGGGCCCGGTGCTGCAGGGTCTGCGCAAGCCGGTGAACGACCTGTCGCGCGGCGCGCTGGTCCAGGACATCGTGAACACCGTGGCCATCACCGCCTGCCAGGCCCGCAGCGCCCAGGAGGCACTGCAGTCCGAACAGGCACCGCAGGCCGAGCAGGCAGCAGGCAAGGAGCAGCAGTCGTGACCGACGCCACCCGCGTTCTCGTCCTCAACTCCGGTTCCTCCTCCGTGAAGTACCAGCTCATCGAGATGACGGACGGGAGCCGCCCGGCCTCCGGCCTGGTCGAGCGGATCGGCGAGCCCGGCGACTGCCCGGACCACACCGCCGCCCTCGATCTGGTCGCCGACGAGCTGGCCGCCAGGGGCCTGGGGCTGGACTCCCCGCAGCTCGCCGCCATCGGGCACCGCGCCGTCCACGGCGGCACCCGTTTCACCGCGCCCACCCTGATCACGGACCAGGTGGTGCAGGCGATGCGCGAGCTGATCCCGCTCGCTCCACTGCACAACCCGGCCAACATCACCGGCATCGAGATCGCCCGCAAGCTGCGGCCCGACCTGCCGCAGGTCGCGGTGTTCGACACCGCCTTCCACGCCACCATGCCGGAGAGCGCCGCCCGCTACGCCATCGACACGGCCACCGCGGACCGTTACTCCGTCCGCCGCTACGGCTTCCACGGCACATCCCATCAGTACGTGTCCCGGCGTACCGCCGAACTTCTGGGGAAGTCACCCGAAGCGGTGAACGTGATCGTGCTGCACCTCGGCAACGGCGCCAGCGCCGCGGCCGTGGCCGGCGGTCGCTGCGTGGACACCTCGATGGGCCTGACCCCGCTGGAGGGCCTGGTCATGGGCACCCGATCGGGGGATCTGGACCCGGCGATCCTGCTGCACCTGCACCGGGTCGGCGGTCTGTCCGTGGACGAGATCGACACCCTGCTGAACCGCCGCAGCGGCCTGGCCGGCCTGTGCGGCGACAACGACATGCGGGAGATCACCCGCCGGATCGCCGAGGGCGACGAGCAGGCGAGGCTGGCCTTCGACATCTACGTGCACCGGCTGCGCAAGTACCTGGGCGGCTACTACGCGGTACTCGGCCGGGTGGACGCGATCGCCTTCACCGCCGGGGTCGGCGAGAACGCGGTCCCGGTCCGCGAGGCGGCACTGGCCGGCCTGGAGGACCTCGGCATCGACCTCGACCACGCCCTCAACCAGGTCCGTTCCACCGAACCGCGGCTGATCTCGACCCCCACCTCCCGGGTGGCGGTCGCCGTGGTGCCCACCGACGAGGAATTGGAGATCGCCCAGCAGACATTCGGCCTGGTCCGTCGGATCCAGAGCGCCTGAGAAGGATCCAGAGCGTCGATTGAGCATCGTTTGTTCGAGAATGCACCCGAAAGGTGACCCGATAGAATGAGCCATATGCGCCGAGCCAAGATCGTCTGCACCCTGGGTCCCGCGACGGACAACTTCGAACAGTTGAAATCACTGATCGAAGCTGGCATGAACGTCGCCCGTCTGAACATGAGCCACGGCGTCCACGCCGACCACGAGGAGCGCTATCGCAATGTGCGCGCCGCCTCGGAGGCGACCGGACGCGCCGTCGGCGTTCTCGCCGACCTGCAAGGTCCCAAGATCCGTCTGGCGACCTTCGCCGACGGTCCGGTGACCGTCGAGAACGGTGACACCTTCACCATCACCACCGAGGACGTCCCCGGTGACCAGCACATCTGCGGTACCACCTACAAGGGCCTGCCCGGCGACGTGAAGCCCGGCGACCCGGTCCTGATCAACGACGGCGTGATCGCGCTGGAGGTCGTCAGCGTCGACGGCCCGCGTGTGGTGACCCGGGTCGTCGAGGGCGGGGTGCTCTCCAACAACAAGGGCATCAACCTGCCCGGCGCGGCCGTCAACGTCCCCGCCCTGTCCGAGAAGGACAAGGACGACCTGCGCTTCTCGCTGCGTCTGGGCGTCGACATGGTCGCGCTCTCGTTCGTGCGCAACGCCGCCGACATCGACGACGTCCACGCGGTGATGGACGAGGTCGGGATCCGCGTCCCGGTCATCGCCAAGGTGGAGAAGCCGCAGGCGGTGGAGGCCATGGAGGAGATCGTCCTGGCCTTCGACGCGGTCATGGTGGCCCGCGGCGACCTCGCCGTGGAGTACCCGCTGGAGCGGGTGCCGCTGGTGCAGAAGCGCCTGATCACGCTCTGCCGCCGGAACGCCAAGCCGGTCATCGTCGCCACCCAGATGATGGAGTCGATGATCACCGCCTCGCGCCCCACCCGCGCGGAGGCCTCCGACTGCGCCAACGCCATCCTGGACGGCGCGGACGCGGTCATGCTCTCCGCCGAGTCCAGCGTCGGCAAGTTCCCGATCGAGACCGTGCAGACCATGTCGCGGATCATCGAGGCGGCCGAGGAGGAACTGCTGTCGCAGGGCCTGCAGCCGCTGAACCCGGGCCGCAAGCCGCGCACCCAGGGCGGGGCGGTCGCCCGGGCCGCCTGCGAGCTGGGCGACTTCCTCGGCGCCAAGGCGCTGGTGGCGTTCACCAAGTCCGGTGACACCGCCCGCCGGCTGTCCCGCTACCGCTCGCCGATCCCGGTGCTGGCCTTCACCCCGGACGCCTGTACCCGCAACCAGCTGACCCTGAGCTGGGGCGTGGAGACCTTCGTGACCCCGCAGGTGGACAACACCGACGCGATGGTCGACCAGGTCGACGGCGCGGTACGGCAGTTGGGCCGCTACGGCCAGGGCGACACCTTCATCGTCACCGCCGGTTCGCCCCCCGGCGTGGTCGGCACCACGAACATGCTCCGGGTGCACCACCTGGGCGAGAGCGCGAGCGGCTGACCGCACCCGCGCGGGTGAACGACAAGGCCGGCCCGGTCGAGGTTCGACCGGGCCGGCCTTCGTCGTGCCGAGGGCCCGTCAGGAGGCGGTGTAGAACAGGTGCATGCCGGGGATGGTCAGCGTGCCGCCGACCTGCCCGGCCTGGATCGCCGTGGCGTCGCTGAACTCCAGCGTCAGCGGGACCGGAATCGAGCCGACCAGGTTGTACAGCCAGTCCGGCAGGGTGTCCGGGGTGAGCGTCAGGCTGAGGTTCAGCCAGCCCAGCGGGATGCCCTCGGCCGCCTTGAGCGTGCCCGAGAGGCTGGTGACATACATGGTCACCGTGCTGTCGCGCATGGTCGAGGTGGTGCCGGCACCGCCCTGGACGTGCAGCCGCTGGCCGTTCTGCTGCGTCGACATGTCCAGGTCGCCGATGTTGACTTCCTGGGCCGTGAACTTCAGTACCCGGACGTCCCCACCGGCGGTCGGGATGGTCTTCACGCCCCAGAACTGGGTGTTGATCAGCTCCAGGTCGCTCGACTTCAGCGTCCAGGGGTCCTTGGGGAACTCCCCCGCGCCGATGACGCTGGTGTCCATCGGCGCGGCCAGGTGGCTGGCGTCGCACATCACGTGCGTGGCGGCGCCGGGGGTGGCCGTGGCGGCGGGCGTCGTCGGCGCCTTCGTGGGCGTGCCGGTGGACGGCGCGGACGGCGTGCCGGGCGCGGTCGTCGGCGCCGTCACGGGCGCACCGACCGGCGCCGCCGGGGCGGTGGTGTGGCTCGCCGCAGGAGCGGTGGTGGCGGCAGCGGCCGGGACCGCGGCGGCCCGCGGCGCGGTCCTCGCGGCGGCGGTGGGGGTGGCGGTCGCGGTGGGGGTGGCCACGCCGGTGCCGGCACCCGCGTGCTGGTTCAGGCCCAGCAGGGTGCCGATGCCGTGCAGCAGCCCGTCGATGGGATTGGCCGGGTCGGGGCTCTGGACCGGCGCGGAAGCCGGCGCCGTGGTCGGGGCCGCGCTCGGCGCGGTCGTCGGCGCGGTGGCCGGAGCCGCCTGCTGCGGCGCGCTCTGGGCCCGCTGCACCGGCACCGCGGTCGCGGTGGGGGCCGTCGCGGCCTTCACCGGTGTCCCGGTCCGCGGCGCCGCCTTGGAGGTCGAGGACTGCGTGGCGGAGGACTTCGCGCTGCTCCCCTGCTGCGGCGCCGTCGAGGCCGCCGCGCTCTTGGCGGCCGCCGCCTCCTTGGTGCAGTCGGTACCGGTGGCCGCGGGGCCGGAGCTGCCGGTCGAGATCGGGGCAGCGGTCCTGGTGTCGGCGGCGAAGGCCAGCTTGGGCGCGATGGAGCCCATCAGCAGCGCCGTCGGCACCGCGGTGAGCGCCAGGGCGCGGCCGACCGGGAGCTGCATCCGGCCCCGGACGGTACGGCGCGGGGCCGCGTGCCGGGCGGACCGGCGGACCGGCGGCTGCGACTCGTCGGCCGACATGGCGGTGCTACCGCTGTCACTGGCCATCGCTCGTCGCCTCCCCGCCGTCGGCCGCGTGCGCGGCACCCGCCTCGTTCTGGGCAGCCGCCCGAGGTGCGGCGGTCTCCTCGGCCATCAGCTCCGTCAGCCTCGTCTCGGCCACCGGGTCCGCCACCGACTCGGCGTTCCTGGGCGCCTTCAGCGGCGCCCAGGAGCAGACCAGCGCCCCGCCGAGGAGCCCCGGGATCAGGCCGAGACCGAAGCCGCCGAAGTTCGCCATCGGCAGCGACACCAGGGACAGCACGATCGCCGCGATGCCGGCGAACACCCGCACCAGGGGCTGGAACCACACCGAGATGCCGAGCGAGATCAGCAGCAGGCCGATGATCAGCGCCCCGGCTCCGGCGGTGGTCGAGAGCTGGATGCGCAGCCCGCTGACGTTCAGGGAGGCATAGGGGAAGTACAGGATCGGAAAGCCGGCGAGAAGGACCAGCAGGCCGCCCCAGAAGGGACGACTACGGCGCCAGTTCCGGAACGCCCGGCGGGCCTTGCTGAAGCCGGTCCCGGGCTCGGGCCGCGCCTGTGCGGTCGCGCTCGTCACGTGGCAGCTCCCTGGTGGAGTAGTGCAAAGCTTGTCGACTGCGGTGTGGGGGCCACCGCAGGAGTCTGGAACGGACGGCGGGGAGGGACCTGGGCCCCTCCCCGCCGCGCTTGACGGAGCATCAGAACTCCGCCGGTGGTTCAGCGGCGAGCCGCAGCGGTCACGGCGAGGGGCACGGGGAGTCGCCCGAGGCCAGGCTGAGGTGCATCCCGTTGAGCGAGAAGGTGCCCGCCGAGGTGGCCCACGACTGCTGGACGACGCCGGTCAGGGTGGCCGAGTCGGCCTCCTGCGCGAAGCCGGTCGGGTCGGTCTTGCCCGCGTCCTGCGGGTTCACCGGGCCCTTGGTGATGCCGCCGACGGCGACACCGATGTTGATGTTGGTGAAGGTCGCAGTCTTGGCCTGGAGGTCGGTCATGTCCAGGAAGATCTGCTTGGCGGTGACCGGGTTCGCCGGGTCGTCACCAGCATGGATGGTGAGGGTGTAGGTCCCGAACGGGGTCGACACCGGCACCGACTGGCAGAGGCTCTTGATGGTGGCGGACGTGAAGCCCGACACCGCCACCGGGAAGCCGGTCTTCGGGTCCTTGGCATTGTGGAAGTCCACCGTGCCGTACTGGGTGAACCCGGTGCCGTCGAGCTCACCGGCGGTCACCTTGGCCTGCACACCCGAGACGCTGAACGATGCGGCAAGCGCACCCTGGGCAATGCTGACCCCGACGGCCGCGGTGGCGGCGATGGTCGGGACCATGACGACGGCGAACCGCTTCCAGCGGGTCTTGCCGTAAGTCTGAGACATAACGAGGTCCTCCTTCTCGGACGTGCATCTCCGGCCTGCCCCGCTTGGGCCCCGGCCTGGGATGGGGAGAAGAGCTACGTCCTCGGGAAGGGGAGCGCGTCGGCTGCGTGTGATCCGTGAGCCCCGTGAGGTCCCTCACCTGAACAACCACGTCTGATCGGCAGCATCGGCGATCACCCCCGAGCGACAACCACCGGCCGTGCTGGATGCGCGGCCGTGAGAGGACAGGCTTCACCGGGGAAGGCGAAGACCCCCCTGCCCTCACGGGACCGGCTGGCCGGCCCCGGCCCGGTGGGGATTCCGTCGCCCGCACCCCCGACCGGCTGTCGGGGCTGTGGAAACGGACCGAGCGAGCCTGATGTTGGTCCAAACGGGCCCACTGCACAAGTACTTCATTACTGGCGAGTAAGGAGAGGGTGATGCCAATCGTTCACGTGACCGAGGGGTGAATCACGGCGCGTGACGATGCAATGATCGAGTAACCGGGCAATCCAGGGGAAACATGGAGTTAACAGACGAAGGCGGCCACCCAGGGTGACCGCCGACGCTGAATATCAAGATTTGATAAAACTCGGCCCTCGTGCCGCCTTTGTCGGCAAATCGTCAAGCCGCTCCGGGCCGGAATCCCGCCCCCGGCCGGTCAGAACAGCCGTCGTGCCAGCGCTCCGCGAGCCTTCGTCACCCGCGGGTCGTCCGCGCCGATGACCTCGAACAGCTGCAGCAGATGCGTCCGCACCCGGTCACGGTCCGTGCCCGCGGTCAGGCCGACGGTGTCGACCAGGCGCGCGAAGGCGTCCTCGACATGGCCGCCGACCAGGTCCAGATCGGCTGCGACGATCTGCGCCTCCGGATCCGCCGGACGCTCGGCCGCCGCCGCGCGGGCCGCCTGCGGGTCCACCCCCTGCACCCGCTGCAGCAGCTCGGCCTGGGCCAGGCCGAGCGACGCCTCGGCATTGCCGGGCCGGTCGGAGAGGACGTTGCGGTAGGCCTGGATCGCGCCGCCCAGGTCACCCTGGTCCATGGCGTCATGCGCGGCCTGCAGCGCCGGATCGGCCGGCGGCTCGGCGGCGGCCTCGACCACACCGCCACGCCCCGAGCGGATCCCGACCTCGCCGACCACGCCCAGCCGCTCCCCGGCGACCTTGATCAGCTCGTCCAGCAGCTGGCGGATCTGCGGCTCCGTCGCCGGACCCTCGAACAGCGGGATCAGCTGCCCGGCCACCACCGCGAGCACCGTGGGCAGGTCCCGGATCTGCGCCTGCTGGGCCAGGTTCTGACTGGTGCGGATGTCGACCATGGCGAGCACGAAGCGGCCGTCGTACTCCTCGGCCAGCCGCTCCAGCACCGGGTTGAGCTGCTCGGCGGGCGCATAGCCCTCGGCCCAGAAGTTCAACAGCACCGGCACCTCGGCCGACAGCTGGACCACCCGGTCCTCGAACTCGGTCTCCGTGACGTCGAACACCAGTGGCCCGGCCGAGGGGGCGGCATCGTCGCCCCCCGCCTCCTGGGCCTGACGGGCGCGGGCGGCACGAGCCTGCTCCGCCTTCTGGGCGGCCTCCGCTGCCGCCTTGACCGCGGCGAGGTCGACCGCACCGCGCATGGACATGTTCCGTGGCTGCATGGCTCTATCCTCCCCCGTCCGCGCGCTACTACGTGAATCGTCCGGAAAGCTGACCGACATTCACTCCGTGGACTCCCGCCGGCTGCGGGGCCCAGGGAGGCGGTCGGCACCGTCCCGGGGTACTGGTGCGCGAATCCCCATCCGCGCCGGCGTGGCTGTCGCAAGCTTTCGCTACGAGTCGTAGCGTATATGCCTTCGGTCGCCGCGTGCACACGCTCCGACGTGAACTGCGCCACGTTCCCGGTCGCGCCCCTTCCGCCACCCCGGACGAACACAGGTAACCTCCGCAGACGCACCTTTCCCACCTGCGAGGATCCCCATGACCGAGCTCACCACGCCGCGCCGGGGCCGTCCCCGTAGCGCCGACGCGGACCTGGCGATCCTCGCCGCCACCCGCGCCGCGCTCGCCGAGCACGGCTGGGGCGGGCTGACCATGGGGGACGTCGCCACCCGCGCGGGGGTCGCCAAGACCACCCTCTACCGGCGCTGGCCGTCACGGAACGAGCTGGTGGTGGACGCCGTCGCGGTGCTCTTCGACGACCTGGAGATGATCGACCTCGGCAGCCTGCGCGCCGACATCGAGGCCGTGGTCCAGCAGTTCGCCGACCTGCTGGCGCTGCCGGAGAGCCAGGCCGCCCTGCTGGCGCTCTTCGCCGAGGCCACCCGCGACCCGGCGCTGCGGCAGCGGGTCCGCGAAGCCATCATCGACCCGCAGAAACGCCTGGTGCACCAGGGCCGGGCCGCCGCCCAGGCCCGCGGCGAACTCCCCCCGGACGCCGACCCGGAGGTGGCCGCCCAGGACGTCGACATCATCTTCGACACCATCGCCGGCGCGGTCGAGCACCGGGTCCTGGTCCTGGGCGCCTGCGCCGACCCCCAGTGGATCAGCCGCTTCACCACGCTGCTCCTGGCCCCCCTGACGGCCCTTCACCAGGACTGACGCTGCTGACCGGGGCTCAGAACCCGGCGGGCTCCGTGTAGGTGCCCCACTCGGCGCGCAGCGCGTCGCAGATCTCGCCCAGGGTGGCCTCCGCCCGCACCGCGTCCAGCATCGGCGGGAGCATGTTCGTGCCCTCCCGCGCCGCCGTCAGCATCGCCGCCAGGCCCGCCCGCACCGCCGCCTCGTCGCGCCCGGCCTTGCGCGCCGCGAGCACCGCGACCTGCTCGGTCTCCACCTCGTGGCTGACCCGCAGGATCTCCAGCGGCGGGGTGACGCTGCCGGTGTGGCAGTTGACGCCGACGACCCGCTTCTCGCCCTTCTCCACCGCGGTCTGGTAGGCGAAGGCCGCCTCCGCGATCTCCCCGGTGAACCAGCCGTTCTCGATACCGCGCAGGATGCCCGCGGTCATCGGGCCGATGTCGTGACCCGGCGCGCCCATGCCCATGATCTTCTCGAAGATCGCCTCCGCCTGCGCCTCGATCCGGTCCGTCAGCGCCTCGACGTACCAGGAGCCACCCAGCGGGTCGGCGACATTGGCCACCCCGGTCTCCTCCAGCAGCACCTGCTGGGTCCGCAGCGCGATCTCCGCCGCCTGCGCCGAGGGCAGCGCCAGGGTCTCGTCCAGGGCGTTGGTATGCAGCGAGTTGGTCCCGCCGAGCACCGCCGACAGCGCCTCGACGGCCGTGCGCACCACGTTGTTGTACGGCTGCTGCGCGGTCAGCGAGACCCCGGCCGTCTGCGTGTGGAACCGCAGCCACTGCGCCTTCTCGGTCTTCGCGCCGTACTTCTCCTTCAGCCAGCGCGCCCAGATCCGCCTGGCCGCGCGGAACTTGGCGATCTCCTCGAAGAAGTCCAGATGGGCGTCGAAGAAGAACGACAGCCCCGGCGCGAAGACGTCCACGTCCAGCCCCCGCGACAGCCCCAGCTCCACATACGCGAAGCCGTCGGCCAGCGTGAACGCCAGCTCCTGCGCGGCGGTCGACCCCGCCTCACGGATGTGGTAGCCCGAGACCGACAGCGGCTTGTAGTCCGGGATGTTCGCGGCGCAGTACTCCATCAGGTCGCCGATCAGGCGCAGATGCGGCTCAGGTGCGAACAGCCACTCCTTCTGCGCGATGTACTCCTTGAAGATGTCGGTCTGCAGCGTGCCGTTGAGCACCCCCGGGTCGACACCCTGGCGCTCCGCCGCCACCAGGTACATGCAGAACACCGGGACGGCCGGCCCCGAGATGGTCATCGAGGTCGTGACGTCACCCAGCGGCAGGTCCGCGAACAGCACCTCCATGTCGGCGGCCGAGTCGATCGCGACCCCGCAGTGCCCGACCTCGCCCAGCGCGCGCGGGTCGTCCGAGTCGCGGCCCATCAACGTGGGCATGTCGAAGGCCACCGACAGACCGCCACCACCGGCGTCCAGAATCATCCGGTAGCGCTCGTTGGTCTGCTGGGCGTTGCCGAAACCGGCGAACTGCCTGATGGTCCAGGCCCGGCCCCGATAACCCGTCGCGTAGAGCCCACGCGTGAACGGGTACTCCCCGGGCCAGCCGATCCGTTCCGGCACCTCACCCTGCTCCGGCCCGTACACCGGCTCGACGAGATCACCGCTGAGCGTGGTGAAGTCGGCGTCGCGCTTACGCGCACCGTCGTACCGTCGCTGCCAGCGCTCGCGTGCGTCCATCGGTCGACCCCAGGTTCCAGGAGATAGGTGGATGTCCTACTAATTTACTCGGACGTCCTACTATTTGTCGACGGCCCCATACTGCGCCGATCCAAAGAATGCCCAAAGGGCGCGTCTCCCCAGGAGACGCGCCCTCAAGAACCGCAATCAGACGCTGACGAGCGCCTCGTCCTGCTCCGCCAGCTGCGCGCGGACGTCCTGCATCACGCGGCGCTCGGCGATGAACGAGCAGGTCGGGATGGTGCCGGCGAGGATCACCCAGGCCATCCGGCTCATCGGCCAGCCCAGCTTGTTGCCCAGGGTGAAGGCGACCACGGCATAGAGCATGAACGCCCACCCGTGAATGGTGCCGACCACGGCCACCGCGACCTGGGCGGTACCGAAGCCGTACCAGGCGACACACGAGGCACACAGCAGCAGCAGCCCGACACCGGTCACGTACGCCAGCACCCGGTAGGCCTTCAGCAGAGCAGTCGAGTTCTTCACGGAACGAGCGTAGCCGCCCAAAAGTGGATCTCTCACACCACCCCAGGCCCCTCGCTGAAGTCTCCCGCGGCGACCCGCAACGGCCGCAGCACCTCGAAGAGCTCGCGGCATCCGGCGTCGTCGTACCCCTCGAGGCCGAAGTCCATCGCCATCAGGTCCCTGGTGGCGTCCTCGACCACGCGCCGCCCCTGCACGGTGATCGCCGCCAGCACCCCCCGCCCGTCCAGCGGATTGGGACGCCGGGCCACCAGCCCGGCGCGCTCCAGCCGGTCCACCGTGTTGGTAACACTCGTGGGATGCACCATCAGCCGCTCGCCGATCTTCGACAGCGGCAGCTCACCGGCCTGGCTGAAGGTCAGCAGCACCAGCGCCTCGTACCGGGCGAAGGTCAGCCCGTACGGCTTGACCACGGCGTCCACCTGCGCCAGCAGGATCTGCTGGGCCCGCATCACCGAGGTGATCGCCGCCATGGCCGGCACGGCGCCCCAGCGCCGGGTCCACAACTCGTCGGCGCGGGCGATGGGATCAAAAGAGAGGCTCAGCGGCTTGGGCACAGCCCTACCGTACCGGCCGGTCAGGACGCGAAGGCGAGCCCCTGCTTCTCTTCCCTGGCCAGCAGGCGCTCGGCGTAGAAGCCGCCGCCGGGGATGACCGAGAGCGCCATGATCCACGCGGCCCGTCCGAAGGACCAGCGCTGCCGGCGCCAGGCCTCCAGCGCGAACACCACGTAGAAGATGAAGAGGATGCCGTGGATCGGGCCCAGAACCGGCACCGCGTTGAACGACGTCGTGTACTTCAGCACCGTGCAGACAAGCAGCAGCACAAACGACATGCCCTCCGGCATCGACACCAGGCGCAGGCGGTGCACGGCACTGTTCTTCACTGGGGACCTCTCTCCACGACCCGGACACACAACGCCCCCAGTATCACCGACCCCAGCCCCCCTTCCCGACACGGGGTCGGCAACCGCGCCCCGCTATCCTGCTCGCCAGAACCAGGAACGATCACACGGGGGAACCATGAAGTGGGACTGGGACCGGCGCACCTGCTCGCGTCGCGGGCACGTCACCTACGCACCCACCGAGCCGCACCTGCACGACCGGCTGCGTGCCGACACCGCGCTCGGCGAGGCCTGGCGCTGCCTGCGCTGCGGGGACTTCGCCCTCGGCGCCCCGCACGGCACCGGCAAGGCCACGGACGCCCCGCTCGTCCCACGCGGCAAGGCACTGCGCGACCTCTTCATCCTCCGGCTCCTCGCCGTGGAGCGGATAGTCCGCGGGGTGTTCATCGTCCTGGTCGCGGTCGCGGTCTGGGAGTTCAGCAACAGTCAGACCTCGGTGCAGCAGTTCTTCCAGGACAACCTCACCCTCCTGCAGCCGATCGCCGCCCACTTCCACTACGACCTGAACAACTCCCCGATCGTCGGCAGCATCCAGAAGACCTTCAGCTACAAGCACTCCACCCTCCTGATCACCGCCGCCGCCCTCCTCGGCTACGCGCTGATCGAGATCGTCGAGGCCTTCGGCCTGTGGGCGGCCAAGCGCTGGGCCGAGTACCTCACCGTCGTGGCCACCGCCGCCTTCCTGCCCCTTGAGGTCTACGAGCTGACCCACAAGATCAGCTACCTCAAGATCGGCACCCTCCTGCTCAACGTCGCAGCGGTGCTCTACATCCTGCTCGCCAAGCGTCTCTTCGGTCTGCGCGGCGGCGCGGCGAAGTTCGAGGCCGAACGGCACAGCGCCTCACTCCTGGAGGTCGAGACCTCCGCCGGCGAGCACCCCCAGGCAGCCCAACCCACAAAGTAGTCAAACATTAAACTTCCGCAGGTATCATGAATCCCATGGAAACCAGCAGCACGGAGAACGCCCCCTGGCTCACCGCCGAGGAACAGCGGCTCTGGCGCGCCCACCTGGAGGTCAGCCGTCTGCTGATGTACCAGCTGGAGCGCGATCTCCAGCCCTTCGGGCTGGCCACCAACGACTACACGATCCTGGTGGAGCTCTCCGAGGCGCCCAAGCGCCAGATGCGGATGACCGACCTGGCCACGGCGACCCTGCAGTCCAAGAGCCGGCTCTCGCACCAGATCACCCGGATGGAGACGGCCGGCCTGGTCACCCGCGAGGGCTGCCCCGGTGACCGCCGCGGGCTCTACGCCGTGCTCACCGACCAGGGCTGGGAAACGCTGCGCCAGGTCGCCCCGCACCATGTGCGGAACGTCCGGGACCACTTCATCGACCGGCTCGAACCCGAGCAGATCGCCTCCATGTACGAGGCCCTCGCCCCCATCGCCGAACGCCTGCGCACCCTCCGCGGCCGCGGCTGACGCCGTCACACCGCGGTAACCCCCGACACCAGCTCATCAGCCGCCGCATAGGGATCGAGCTCGCCCTTCGCCACCCGCTTGGCCAGGGCGTCCAGCCGCCGGTCCCCGTGCAGCGTGGCAAAGCGCTCGCGCAAAGCAGTGACAGCGATGGTCTCCACCTCCTGCGCCGCCCGCCGGATCCGCCGCAGCGTCAGCTCGCCGTGCTCCTCCATCCAGGCCCGGTGCTTCTCCAGGGCCTCGACGACCTCCTCGACGCCCTCACCCCGCGCCGCGACCGTCTTCACGATCGGCGGGCGCCAGTCCCCCGGCCCCCGGGACGCCCCCAGCCCCAGCATGTTGTTCAGCTCCCGCGCCGTGGCGTCCGCCCCGTCCCGGTCGGCCTTGTTGACCACGTACACATCGCCGATCTCCAGGATCCCGGCCTTCGCCGCCTGGATCCCGTCCCCCATCCCCGGCGCGAGCAGCACCACGGTCGTGTCGGCCTGAGCAGCGATCTCCACCTCCGACTGCCCCACCCCCACCGTCTCCACCAGCACCACATCGCACCCCGCCGCGTCCAGCACCCGGATCGCCTGCGGCGCGGCCCACGCGAGCCCGCCCAGATGACCACGGGTCGCCATCGACCGGATGTAGACATCCGGATCGGTCGCGTGCTCCTGCATCCGGACCCGGTCGCCCAGCAGCGCCCCGCCCGAGAACGGCGACGACGGGTCGACCGCGAGCACCCCCACCCGCTTCCCCCGCCGCCGATACGCGCCCACCAGAGCGGACGTCGACGTCGACTTCCCCACCCCGGGCGACCCGGTCAGCCCGACCGTGTAGGCACGGCCGGCCAGCGGCGCCAGGGCGGCCATGACCTCCCGCAGCTCCGGGGACGCCCCCTCCACCAGCGAGATCAGCCGCGCGACGGCACGCGGCCGTCCCTCACGCGCCTGCTCGACCAGCGTCCCCACATCCATCGCACAACTCCCTAGATCAGAACCGACACCGCTCCGCGCCCGCGCTTTTCACCCCCCTCCGCACGGAAGGGGGCGGGACGGGGCGGGGTGGTCGCGGCAGGGGCCGTATCAGCGTATTTGCGGGCGCAACGGCCGGCACCACCTCCCACCGGGTCCGCCCGAAAATATGCAGGCCCCAGAGCGACCACCCCGCCCCCGGCCCGCCCCCCCCCCCCCCCCCCCCCCCCCCCCCCCGCGCCCCCCCCCCCCCCCCCCCCCCCCCCCCCCCCCCCCCCCCCCCCCCCCCCCCCCCCGCCCCGCGCACCCAACCCCCGCCGGAGGCAAGCCCGCGCCCACCCCCGCCGGAGGCAAACCCCCGCCCCGCGCACCCACCCCCACCAAAGGCACCCCCCGCCGGAGGCGACCCCTCAGCGCACCCGCACGATCAGAGCGTCGCCCTGCCCACCACCCCCACACAGCGCGGCAGCGCCAACCCCCCCGCCCCGCCGCTTCAGCTCCATCGCCAGCGTCAGCACCACCCGCGCCCCGGACATCCCGATCGGGTGACCCAGCGCGATCGCCCCGCCATTGACGTTCACCTTGTCGAGCGAAACACCGAGGTCCTTCACCGACTGCACGGCGACCGCCGCGAACGCCTCGTTGATCTCGACCAGGTCCAGATCCTCAACCCCCAGACCCTCCTTCGCCAGCGCATGCAGAATCGCGTTCGAGGGCTGCGACTGCAGCGAGTTGTCCGGCCCGGCCACGTTCCCGTGGGCGCCGATCTCGGCGATCCACTCCAGACCCAGCTCCTCCGCCTTGGCCCGGCTCATGACGACCACGGCCGCCGCGCCGTCCGAGATCTGCGAGGACGTCCCGGCCGTGATCGTGCCGTCCTTCGTGAACGCCGGGCGCAGCTTGGCCAGCGACTCCACCGTCGTCTCGGCCCGAATCCCCTCGTCCGTCGCGAAGACCAGCGGCTCACCCCTGCGCTGCGGGATCTGCACCGGCACGATCTCCGCCTCGAAGACCCCGTTCTTCTGCGCCGCCGCGGCCAGCTGGTGCGACCGGGCCGCGATCGCGTCCTGCTCCTCGCGGCCGATGCCCAGCCGGGCGTTGTGGATCTCGGTGGACTCGCCCATCGGAATGTTCTCGAAGGCGTCGGTCAGCCCGTCGTACGCCATCGTGTCCAGCAGCTCCACCGCACCGTACTTGTAGCCCTCGCGGGACTTCGGCAGCAGGTGCGGGGCGTTGGTCATCGACTCCTGGCCACCGGCCACCACGACGTCGAACTCTCCCGCGCGGATCAGCTGGTCGGCCAGCGCGATCGCGTCCAGCCCGGACAGGCAGACCTTGTTGATCGTCAGCGCCGGCACGCTCATCGGGATGCCGGCCTTCACCGCGGCCTGCCTGGCCGGAATCTGGCCGGCCCCGGCCTGCAGCACCTGCCCCATGATCACGTACTGGACCTGGTCCCCGCTCACCCCGGCCCGCTCCAGCGCGGCCTTGATGGCGATGCCGCCGAGGTCTGCGCCGGAGAAGCCCTTGAGGGAGCCGAGGAGACGGCCCATGGGGGTGCGCGCACCTGCGACGATCACGGACGTGGTTGCCGAGTTGCTCATGTCGAGCCCCTTTGCTGCGACGGGCCTGGGCGCGGCGCTGCCACGGTCACTGCGTTCCAGGGAGAGGTTTTGGCCCAATCTACTGATGCGTACCCCGGCCGTCACGACGGCACGGGTGTGATCACGGGCACGGTGGGGCCGGGTTTCGCCCGAGCGCCGGTTGCGGTGCACTGATAGCCGGCCCACCGCATCGACAAACCCCCAGCAGCCAGGAGACTTCCGTGCTCACCCGCATCGACCACATCGGCATCGCCTGTTTCGACCTGGACAAGACGGTCGAGTTCTACCGTGCCACCTACGGCTTCGAGGTGTACCACAGCGAGGTCAACGAGGAGCAGGGGGTGCGCGAGGCCATGCTGAAGATCAACGACACCGGCGACGGCGGCGCCTCCTACCTCCAGCTGCTGGAGCCGACCCGGGAGGACTCCGCGGTCGGCAAGTGGCTGGCCAAGAACGGCGAGGGCGTGCACCACATCGCCTTCGGCACCGCGGACGTGGACGGCGACGCGGCGGACATCCGCGGCAAGGGCGTGCGGGTGCTCTACGACCAGCCCCGGATAGGCTCGATGGGTTCCAGGATCACCTTCCTGCACCCCAAGGACTGCGGCGGAGTGCTGACCGAGCTTGTCACGGCGAACCCGGCCGGTCACGACACTCACGAGTAACCAGAGAAAGCATTCCCACCCCCCTGCGCACCAGGGCCATGACGTGAGAAAATGCGCCGGTGCCACGCCCTCTCGGGGTGCGGGGGGCCGGGGATGCGTCGCGCACCGTCTCCATGCAAGGGTGGCGGGAGGGCAGGGGCAGCGGGTTCCTCAGGATCTGTCACCATTCTCCCTAGGCACCATGACATCAAGGAGCTCATCCGAACGGCCGAACCGGTCGTGGGGTGGCGACCCGACCAGGAGACGGATGGGACCGCGGAGTGCGGGGCTACGAGGCTGACGATCACCTCTCCAAGTTCGAAGCCGAGATGGATCGGCTACGAACGGAGCGTGAGAAGGCCGTCACACACGCCGAGGACCTCGCCTACCAGGTGGAGGTGCTCCGGGCGAAGCTGCACGAGTCACGCCGGCAGCTCGCCCAGCCGCGCGCGTTCGACTCCGTGGCCGGCCAGGCCGAGCAGATCCTCCGCAACGCCGAGATGCAGGCCGAGCAACTCCGCCAGGATGCCGAGCGGATGCGCCTGGAGGCGCAGAACGCCACCGCCCGGATCATGGCCGAGGCGGCCGACCGCAGCGCCCGGGTCCAGGCCGAGTGGCAGGCCGAGGCGGAGAACCGCCGTCGCCAGCTCGAGGCCGAGCTGATCGAGCTGCGCCGCAACGCCGAACGGCATGTCAACGAGAACGTCTCCTGGGCGGAGCAGACCCGGGTCGGCACCGAGGAGCAGGCCCGCCGGGTCCTGGACGAGGCCAGGGTCGAGGCCGAGCGGATGCTCGGCGCCGCCAGGGCCGAGGCGATGGCGGTGTCCGAGCAGGCCACCTCGCAGGTCGCCGCCGATGTCGAGTCCACCCGCGCCGAGGCCGACCAGGTGCTGCTGCGGGCCAGGACCGAGGCCGAGCGGCTGCTGACCGCCGCCGCGGCGCAGGCCCAGGACGCCACCGAGCGCGCCGAGCGGGTCACGCTGTCCGCCCACAGCGAGGCCGACGAGCAGCTGCACCACGCGCAGGCCGAGATCGACTCGCTGCGCCGCGCCGCCGAGGAGCAGAAGACCGCCGCCGAGGTGGAGCGCGCCGAACGGGTCGCCGAGGCGGAGCGTTACCGCCGTGAGGCCGAGGAGCTGCGCGCGGCGGCGGAGACCGCGGCCGAGCAGCTTCAGGCCGACGCCGAGGCGGCGGCCGAGCGCCGGCTCACCGAGGTCGAGGCGTCCAGCGAGCAGCGGACCGCCACCGCCAAGTCCGAGGTGGCCCGGATGGTGGCGAGCGCCACCAGGGAGGCCGAGCAGCTCAGGGCCGACGCCCAGCGACTGCTGGAGGAGGCCCACGCCGAGGTCGAGCGACTGCGGGCGGAGGCCGAAGAGACCGCCGAGACGCTGCGCCGCGAGGCCGAGGAGTCCGGTCGCACCGAAGGCGCCGCGAGCGCCACCGTGCACCTGGCCAAGGCCGCCCGTACCGCCGAGGACGTGCTGTCCCGGGCCAGCCGCGAGGCCGAGCAGACCACCGCCGCCGCGGCCGCGGAGGCCGAGCGGATCCGCGGCGAGGCCAGGGCCGAGGTCGAGCGGCTGCGGGCGGAGGCCCGTGCCGGTGTGGCGCAGGCCCAGGGCACCGCGCTGGACGAGATCCAGGCCCACCAGGACGAGGCGGCCCGGCTGCGCGGCGAGGCCGAGCGGCTGCGCGCCGACGCCGAGCGGGAGCACGGCGAGCGCCTGTCCGAGGCCCGCCGGCAGGCCATAACCCAGATCGAGGAGGCCGCCCGCTCCGCCGAGGAACTGCTGATCCGGGCCAAGGCCGACGCGGACGAGCTGCGCGCCGGCGCGGCGGCCGAGCTGGCGCGGCTGCGCGAGCGGGCTACCGAGCAGGCGACCGAGGTGCAGGGCCGGGCGGAGGCGGTGCTGACCCGGGCCCGCACCGAGGCGCAGCGGCTGCGTACCGAGGCGGAGCAGGTCCGCGACGCGGCGGTGGAGGCGGTCGAGCGCGAGCGCACCGAGGTGGTCGCGGCGGCGGAGCAGGCCGCGGCGCGGCGCGCCGAGGAGGCCGCGACGGCGGCCACGGCGCTGCTGGAGCAGGCCCGCGCGGACGCCGAGCGGCTGCGCGGCGAGGCCGGCCAGGAGCGGGACGAGATCCTGCTGGCCGCCGAGCGGCTCGCCAGGGAGCGTGGCGAGGAGGCCGCGGCCGCGGCCGCGGCCCTGCAGGAGCTGGCCCGCGCGGACCGGGCCGGTGCCGCCGAGGACGCCGCCAGGCTCGCCGAGGAGTCCCGCCAGGCGTACGCCGACGCGGGCGAGGAGCTGGAGCGGCGCCGGAACCAGGCCGAGGCCGACGAGGCCGCAGCGGCGCGGGCACTGGCCGAGGCCGAGCAGGCCGCGGTGGCGCTGGTGGCGGAGGCGGAGCAGGCCGGTGCGGCGCTGCGGGCCGAGGCCGAGGCGGAGCGGGAGCGGCTGATCGGGCTGGCCCAGGAGGACGCCGAGCGGCTCCGGGCCGAGGTGGCGACCGAGCTCGCGGCCACCCGTACCGAGTCGGCGGCGCAGGCCGAGGCGGAGTACGCCGAGGCGCAGCGCCAGCGCGGCGACGCGGCGGAGGCGCTGGGCGCCGCCCACGCGGAGGCCGAGCGGCTGCGCTCCGAGGCCGCCGCGACGGTGGCCGCGGCCGAGCTGGAGGACGCCCGGCTGCGCGAGGCGGGGGCCAGGGCGCTGGCCGAGGCCCAGGAGGCCGCGGCCGTCGCCGGCGCCCAGGCCGAGCAGGAGCGCGGCGAACTGCTCGCCGCCGCCCAGGCGGAGGCCGCCCGGCTGCACGCCGAAGCCGAACAGACCCTCACCCAAGCCGGCGCCGAAGGCCAGGACCTCCTCGCCGCCGCCCAGGCCGAAGCCACCCGGCTGCACGCCGAAGCCGAACAGACCCTCACCCAGGTCGGCGCCGAAGGCCAGGACCTCCTCGCCGCCGCCCAGGCCGAAGCCACCCGGCTCCACGCCGAAGCCGAACAGACCCTCACCCAGGCCGGCGCCGAAGGCGAGGAGCTGCGCGCGGCGGCCCGCGCCGAGGCCGAGCAGGTGCACGCGGAGCTGGCCGAGGCCGCCCGGCAGGCCGAGCGGGAGCGCGAGGAACTGGTCGCCGCCGGCGTCGAGGAGCTCCGCCGCGCGGAGCTGGAGGCCTCCCAGGTACGGGAGTTGGCCACCGGGGAGGCCGCCAGGGTGCGCGCCGAGGCGGAACGGTCCGCCGTCGCCGCGGTGGCCGCCGCCGAGGACGAGGCCGCTCAGGTACGCCAGTCCGTGGCCGGCATGTACGAGGCCGCCGAGCAGCAGACCACACAGTTGCGGGCCACCGCCGAGCGGGAGACCGCCGAGCTGCGCGAGGCCGCCCAGCGCGAGAGCGCGGCGCTGCGCGAGGCCGCGGACCGCGAGGCCGCGGAGGCGCGCGAGACGGCTGCCGCCGACGCCGCCAGGACCCGCGCGGAGGCCGACGCCGAGGTGGCCGCGCTGCGGGAGAGCGTCGCCACCGAGGCCGCGCAGATCCGGGAGCTGGCCACCACCGAGGCCGCCCGGGTGCGGGCCGAGGCGGCCCAGGTGCTCAGCGAGGCCGAGGCCGAGCACGACCGGCTGTTCGCCGAGGGCGAGGGGTACCGGGTCGCCGCCGGCGTGGAGTCGGCGCAGGTCGTCGCGGACGCGCAGGCGCTGGCCGAGTCGGTCACCACCGACGCCGAGACCGCCGCGCTGGCGACCACCGCCGCCGCCGAGGAGCAGGCCGACGCCATGGTGTCGGCGGCGCGCAAGGAGGCCGAGCGGCTCGCCGCCGAGGGCGCCGTCGAGGGCGCGTCCCTGGTCGAGCAGGCCCGCGCGGACTCCGACCAGATGCTGGTCGAGGCCCGGAGGGACGCCACCGCGATCCGCGAGCGCGCCGAGGAGCTGCGCGAGCGCACCGACGCGGAGACCACCGCGCTGCACCAGCGGGCCCGCAAGGAGTCCGCGGAGGCCATGAAGGCCGCGGGCGAGCGGGTCGACAAGCTGGTGGCGGCGGCGACCGAGCAGGTCGAGGAGTCCCAGCGGGAGGCCTCCGCGGCCCTCGCCGAGGCACAGGAACGTGCGGCGGCCCTGGTGGCCGCCGCCGAGGAGAAGGCCGGCGAACTGGTCGCCGCCGCCGAGCGGGAGGCCGCGGAGACGCAGTCCGACGCGTCGACGGAGGCGAGCAAGGTCCGGCTGGCCGCGGTCCGCAAGGCGGAGGGGCTGCTCAAGGAGGCCGAGCAGAAGCTGAGCGGGTCCACCGCCACGGCGGAGGCGCGCATGGCCGAGGCCGAGGAGCAGCTGGCCACCGCCCGTACCGAGGCGGAGCAGTTGCGCGCCGCCGCGGCGGAGGCCGCCGAGCGGGTCCGCCGGGAGTCCGTCCAGGCCGCCGAGTCGGAGCTGGCGAGGTCGCGTGAAGAGGCCGAGCAGCTCACCGACGAGGCGCTGGCGGAGGCCCAGCGGATCACCGACGAGGGCCGGCGGGAGCTCGACGAGCTCGTCAACCGCCGGAAGGACATCAACACCGAGATCGCCCGGGTGCAGGACGTGCTGCAGGCGCTGGAGTCCTTCGAGGCTCCGTCCGCCGGAGCGGGCGCGAGCCCGGCCTCGGCACCGGGCAAGGGCAACGGGGGCAGCAGTACCAACGGGGGGAGTAGGAACGGCGGCGGCCGGGGCGGTGCCCCGGCGGGCGTCGGTGCCGGAACGGCGCGAACGGGGGGCACCCGGCCGGGGGCAACTCGTTCGGGCGATAGACATGGTGACGCCACGCCACCCGATTGAGCGGACATTCTCCACTCTTCGCTGGCTTTCGGCCGATGACACTCCGAATCCGTGCCAGGATTCGCCTATTCACCTCACACCTCACCGGGCATACGACAGGAACTCCACCCCATGAGCGATCCACACTCTCCGCACGGCTTCGACACCGTGCGCCGCGGGTACGAGCGTGCTCAGGTCGACGAGCGCATCAGCAAGCTGGTCGCAGACCGGGACAGCGCCCTCGCCCGCATCACCGCCCTCGAGAAGCGCATCGAGGAGCTGCACCTCGAAACCCAGAACGCGCAGGCACAGGTCTCCGACTCGGAGCCGTCCTACGCGGGTCTCGGCGCGCGCGTCGAGAAGATCCTGCGCCTGGCCGAGGAGGAGGCGAAGGACCTTCGCGAGGAGGCCCGCCGCGCCGCCGAGCAGCACCGTGAGCTCGCCGAGGCTGCCGCGCAGCAGGTCCGCAGCGAGGCCGAGACCTACGCCAAGGACCGCAAGGCCAAGGCCGAGGACGAGGGCCTGCGCATCGTCGACAAGGCCAAGACCGACTCGGCGCAGCTGCGTGCCGAGGCCGCCAAGGACGCGCAGACCAAGCGCGAGGAGGCGGACGCCCTCTTCGAGGAGACCCGCACCAAGGCCTCCCAGGCGGCGCACGACTTCGAGACCAACCTGGCCAAGCGCCGCGAGCAGTCCGAGCGCGACCTGGCCGCCCGTCAGGCCAAGGCCGAGAAGCGCCTCGCGGAGATCGAGCACCGCGCGGAGCAGCTCCGGCTGGAGGCCGAGAAGCTGCGGACCGACGCCGAGCGCCGGGCCCGCCAGACGGTGGAGACCGCACAGCGCCAGTCCGAGGACATCGTCGCGGACGCCAACGCCAAGGCCGACCGGATCCGCAGCGAGTCCGAGCGCGAGCTCGCCGCGCTGACGAACCGTCGGGACAGCATCAACGCGCAGCTGACCAATGTGCGCGAGATGCTGGCCACCCTCACCGGCGCGGCCGTCGCCGCGGCCTCCATCCCGGAGGACGACGCCCTCACCCGCGGCGTCCCGGCCCAGCAGTCCCGCTGAACCGGCTGCCAGCCGGCCGCAGTGAAGCGCCGGAAGGCCCCGCCCTCGGGCGGGGCCTTCCGCGTACCCGGGACGGCGGTGCGCCAATCGGACCGGCTCAGCCGGACCCGCTCAGCCCACCCGGGCCAGCAGCGTCCGGACCGCCGCGTTGAAGGCGTCCGGCGCCTCCAGCGCCGAGAGGTGGCCGACGCCGGGAAGGACCGTCAGTTCGGCGTCCGGAAGCGCCGCGGCCATCGCCTCGGCATCGCTCACCGGCGTGATCGTGTCCGCTCCGCCGACCACCACCAGCGCCGGGACGTCCAGCCCCGCCAGCACCTCCAGCGAGTCGCCGCGCGCGGCCATCGCCCGCTGCGCCCAGGCGACCGCCGCCGGACTCGCCTGCTCGACCATGGTCCGGGTCCTGGCCACCACGCCCGGGTGCCGCGCCGCCGCGGTCGGGCCGAAGTACGGCTCCGGCAACTGCTCGTCCACCAGCAGCCGGACGCTGTTGCGGGCCAGCACCGCGGTGGCGACCCGCTCCCGGTTGGCCCGCCCCTGCTCGGTGTCCGCCGTGGCCCTGGTGTCGGCCAGCAGCAGCCCGGCCAGCAGCTCGGGGTGACGCCGCGCCAGCGCCATCGCCACGTAGCCGCCCATCGACAGCCCGCCCACCACGGCCCGCTCGAAGCCGGTCCGCTCCAGCAGCAGCGCCACATCGTCGGCGAGCAGGTCCAGCGAGGGGGCGTCGGTGCCCAGGCTGGTGCCGCCGAACCCGCGCAGGTCGACGGCGACGACCCGGGCCTCGCTGCCGTCGGAGCCGGGGAGGTCGTCCAGCTGGGCCTGCCACATGGCGGAGTTCAGCGGGAAGGCGTGCAGCAGCACCAGCGGAGTGCCGGATCCGGTCTCGCGTACCGAGAGTCGATCGATCATGGGGTCAGCCTATGCGCCGAGCGGAGGCATCCACTGGGCACAGCTATCCCTTTCGTCCTATTCTGGCGCGGAATAGCCAACTTCGGGGCAGGGAGCGGCAGCGATGATCGAGGTCCATGAGCTGACCAAGCGCTACGGCGAGACCCTCGCCGTCGACCGGCTCAGCTTCCAGGTGCCTCAGGGCGTGGTCACCGGCTTCCTCGGACCGAACGGCGCGGGCAAGTCCACCACCATGCGGATGATGCTGGACCTGGACCGTCCCACCAGCGGCCGGGTGAGCATCGACGGCAAGGCGTACCACCAGCTCAGCGAGCCGCTGAAGTACATCGGCGCGCTGCTGGAGGCCAAGGCGGTGCACCCGGGCCGGACCGCCTACAACCATCTGCTCTGGCTCGCCCAGAGCAACCGCATCCCGCGGCGGCGGGTGGACGAGATGCTGGACCTGGTCGGCCTGCGCGAGGTGGCCAGGCGCAGGTCGGGCGGCTTCTCACTGGGCATGGGCCAGCGCCTGGGGATCGCCGCGGCGCTGCTGGGAGACCCCAGGATCCTGATGTTCGACGAGCCGGTGAACGGGCTCGACCCCGAGGGCATCCTGTGGATCCGCAACCTGATGAAGTCCCTCGCCGAGGAGGGCCGCACCGTCTTCGTCTCCTCGCACCTGATGAGCGAGATGGCGGTGACCGCGGACCACCTGGTGGTGATCGGCCAGGGCCGGCTGCTGGCCAACCTGTCGATGAACGACTTCATCGACCAGAACTCGCACAGCTTCGTCCAGCTCCGCACCCCGCAGCCGGAGGCGCTGCTGGACGCGCTGGCCGGCGCCGGGATGACGGCGACGCCGAAGGACGACGGCGCGTTCGAGGTGGTCGACGGGGACCCGGCGCGGATCGGGGACCTGGCCCGGGACCACGGCATCGCGCTGCACGAGCTCAGCCCGCAGCGCGCCTCGCTGGAGGAGGCGTTTCTCCGGATGACCGCCGACTCGGTCGAGTACCGCACCCATGGTGAGGACGTGCACCGCACCATGCCCCCGGCGGCGAACGGCTGGGGCGCGGACTGGCAGCGGGCCCAGGACCGGAACCGTCAGAAGATCAAGACGAAGAAGGAGAGCTGAGATGGCGCAGCCGGGAGCGGTGCTGCTCTCCGAGTGGACCAAGGTCAAAACGGTCCGCTCCACCTGGATCACCCTGGTGGTCGCCTTCGTGGTCACGGTCGGCCTGGGCGCGCTGATCAGCGCGGTCTCCAGCAGCCAGTTCAAGAACCTGTCGGACACCGAGAAGCTGACCTTCGACCCCACCGCGGTGAGTTTCTCCGGGATCATCCTGGGGCAGCTGGCGGTGATCGTCTTCGCGGTGCTGGTGGTCGGCAACGAGTACAGCAGCGGCATGATCCGGGCGACCCTGGCCGCGGTCCCGCAGCGGACCACCCTGCTGGTCTGCAAGGCCGCGGTGGTGCTCGCCATGGTGCTGCCGGTGTCACTGCTGACCAGCTTCACCGCGTTCTTCCTCGGGCAGGCGCTGCTGGGCAGCCACCGGACCACCCTGGGCGCGGACCACGTGCTGCGGGCGGTGCTGGGGATGGCGGTCTACATGACCCTGATCGCGCTGCTGTCGCTCGGTGTCAGCTTCATGCTGCGCAAACCGGTGCTGTCGCTGGGCCTGCTGATGCCGTTCTTCTTCCTGATCTCGCCGATCCTGTCGGCGGTGCCCAAGGTGAAGGCGGTCGCGCACTACTTCCCGGACACGGCCGGCTCGCAGATGGTGCACGTGGTCAGCAGCACCACCGTCCCGTTCGGGCCGCTGGAGGGGTTCTTCATCTGCCTCGCCTGGGTGGCCGCGGCGCTGCTCGCCGGCCTGCTGCTGCTCCGCGGCCGCGACGCCTAGCGCCGGCCCCGAGCCGACCGCCCGGAGCGCGGCGCCTCAGTCTCGGTCTCAGTGCTTCGGCGCGCCGCGCCCGCGCTGGACGGCCGTGCTGCGGCGCTCGCGCGCGGACCAGCAGGCCCGGTGCCAGTGCCGGCGGTCGTCCACGCCGCCGACGCCGCCGATCCCGGACGAGGGCCAGGCGACCACGTGCCCGACCCCGGGCCGGATCTCCTGGTCGCAGCCGGGGCAGCGGTAGAACTTGCCGCTGTCCCCGGCGACCTGGCGGACCGTCCAGTCCTCGCCCCGGTAGCTCTCGGTCTGCTCGCTGAGCCAGCCGAACCCCACACTCGAACCATCCGCACTCGAACGCGGTTCCTGGGGTTCACTCCCTCGGGGGCGACTTCGGCGCGGCGACACGGGACTCCCTCGGCAGGGTGGATGCTGGTGCCACCAGAATACGAGGAAGCGGCGCGGGAAGTCGCTCTAGCACAAGATCTCCGGAAGCTCCAGAGCGCGTGCCCAATTCCACCCGTAATCGCGCCCGTCGCCTTGAAACCTCGTGCCAGCGGCACATGACATGAGTTACTCCAATGGGAGATGCGGGATCGAAGTTTCCCGCGGGACCAAGGAGTTGATTCGCGTGTCGCGCAGACGCCATGACACCGCCACCGCTGTCAGGGTGCCCCACCTGTCCCGGGTGCCGCAGCAACGGCCCGCGCGGACCACCGTGACCAGGCCCGTCGCCGAAGCGGTGAGCGGTGGGCCGCCACCGATCCGGACCGGGGCGTTCCTGCTCTCGGCCCAGTTCCCCGGCCAGGGCCACGCCGAGGCGCTGGACCGGGCGGTGTCCGCGGCGGTGGCGGCCGAGCAGGCCGGACTGGACAGCGTCTGGCTCGCCGAACACCATTTCGTGCCGTACGGGGTCTGCCCCTCCGCCGCCACCCTGGCCGCGCTGCTGCTCGGCCGGACCAGCCGGATCAAGGTCGGCACGGCGGTGAGCGTGCTGCCGACGCAGCACCCGGTCTCGCTGGGCGAGCAGGCCGCGCTGCTGCACCTCACCTCGGGCGGCCGGTTCACCCTCGGGGTGGGCCGCGGCGGCCCCTGGGTCGACCTGGAGGTCTTCGGCACCGGGGTCGAGGCGTACGAGAGCGGCTTCCCGGAGTCCCTGGCCCTGCTGCTGCGCTGGCTGCGCTCGGCGCGGGTGGGCGCGGACGGGCCGCGCTACCGCTTCCCCGAGGTCCCGGTCGTTCCCCGGGCGACCGAGCAGCCGCTGGCGCTGCCGCTCAGCGGCGGCAGCAGGGGCCCCGAGTACGCCCGGGGTCCGGAGTACGCCGGTACCCGTCCCACCGCCACGCCCGGCGGTCCGCCGGTCATGGTCGCCTGCACCTCGCTGGGCACCGTGCGGCTCGCGGCGCAGCACGGCGTGCCGATGCTGCTGGGGATGCACTCCGGGGACGAGGACAAGGCGGCCATGGTCGCCGCGTACCGCCTCGCCGCCCGGGAGGCCGGACGCAGCCGGGAGCAGATCGAGCGGCTGGAGTTCGAGCACATGGCGGCCGGCGTGGTGCAGATCGAGGACAGCGGCGCCGAGGCCCGCCGGATCCTGCTCAAGTCGATGCCCGACTGGTTCCAGTACGGCCTGTCGGCGCACCGCACCGTGGACGGTCGCGAGCGCCGGATGCGCGACCCGCACGAGTACACCGAGCTGCTGTGCGACCTGCATGCGGTGGGCACTCCGCAACTGTGCGCGGACCGGCTGGCGGCGACCGCCGAACGGACCGGGGTGCGCCGCTTCGCCCTGATGGTGGAGGGATCGGGCGACCGGGAGCTGACGCTGCGCAATGTGCAGCGGCTCGGCGCGGAGGTACTGCCGCTGCTCGCCTGACGCGTCGCCCCGCCGACGTGAGGGCCGCGGCGGGACGACGGAGGTGATGCGTCGGAAGTGCGTGGAGTGGATCGGTGTGGTTCCGTACGTGGCGTGGTTCAGTGCCGGGTGGTGTGCGGTGCGGGGCGTGGTTCGGTGCTCGGTACAGCGGCTCCGGTGACGACCGGGCTGTGACGAGGGGTCAGCAGTCCCGGAGTTCCTCGGACTGGTTCAGCAACTGCGCGCGGATGGACGTGAACAGCGCGAACCGGGCCTCGGAGCCGGGGCCGAGCGGGAACACCGCGACCCGATGACAGTTCTGGAACGCCAGGCGGACACCGAAGTGCCGCTCCAACGACCCCCGGATCGCATCACTCGCCATCGCGCGGAGCAGCTGTCCTCGCGCCTGCTCCGAGGGCGGCGGGGTCTGGTTGTCAGCGAACGGGCTACCGTCCACCTTCTGCTGGGCGACCAGCGAACTGATCAACTCCCAGGCGTAGGGCAGGGAGGTACGGACGCAGTCGACGAATTCCCTCTCATCGACCTCGCCTCGCTCGGCCTTCTCTAGCAGGGCCGGTGAGACGTCGAGCGACATGGGTTCTCCTCTCGCGGACCTCGGGGGCCGGGCGACTCCCGAAGGTGGTGCTGCGGCGCGAAGGTGCGGTGGTGCGACGCCGTGAACGACGTGGAAGCACACATGCCTGACTGATACGGCCTCCGGCAACGGAAAGACGTATCCATCAGCGTCCCAGGGAACGCTCCCACGGGGGGCGGAACAGCACATTCCCCCCGGAGTCGGTTCAGAACCGACGCACCCCGGCGGCGCGAAAGAGCCCTCGGACGTCCCATCCGATCACCCTCCCGCCGCTACCGTGGCGTACCGGTTGTGACTCACCGTATGGCACCGTGCACAGAGGCACCAGGTCGCCGCAATTGGATCCAGCCACTCCGGGTGCATCCGGGGAGCCACGCGGCGCGCGCCCCGGGACCGCAGCCCTTCGCATCCGTTGAACGCGCCGGTGCGCGCAACCGGTTTCGACGGACCGGACTTCGGCCGGTTCTCCGCCCGAATCGCTCCCAATGGCCTCGGTGGGCTAGCGTGGTCGGCCGTGCGTCTCGTAATTGCCCGCTGCTCAGTCGACTACGCAGGCCGGCTCACCGCCCACCTGCCGTCCGCCCCGCGGCTCATCCTGGTCAAGTCCGACGGCAGCGTCGCGATCCACTCGGATGACCGCGCCTACAAGCCGCTCAACTGGATGTCGCCGCCCTGCTCGCTCAAGGAGGAGGACGGCCGCTGGACGGTGGAGAACAAGGCCGGAGAGAAGCTCATCATCACTCTGGAGGAGGTCATGCTCGACTCCTCGCATGAACTGGGGATCGACCCCGGACTGATCAAAGATGGCGTGGAAGCACACCTTCAGGAACTGCTCGCCGACCGCATGGAGGTCCTCGGCGCGGGCTGGACCCTGGTCCGGCGCGAGTACCCGACCGCGATCGGCCCGGTCGACATCCTCTGCCGGGACGCCGACGGATCGACCGTCGCGGTCGAGATCAAGCGGCGCGGCGAGATCGACGGCGTCGAGCAGCTGACCCGCTACCTGGAACTGCTCAACCGCGACCCGCTGCTGGCGCCGGTGAAGGGCGTGTTCGCGGCCCAGCAGATCAAGCCCCAGGCCAGGGTGCTCGCCTCGGACCGGGGCATCGACTGCGTGATCCTGGACTACGACGGCCTGCGCGGCATCGAGGACGACAAGCTCAAGCTGTTCTGACGCCGTTGCGCTGATTGTCCGTAATCGATCGGCCGGCGGTGACCGAGAGTCACCGCCCGCCCCGGGCCCGGTGATCGGCCCCGGGGTGATCCACCGCCGGGACGCGGTCGGGAGCGCGGGGCGGGCGCGGGATTCGCACCCGCGCCCGCCGCCGCGCCCCTCGGCCTCCCTAGGAGGACGACGCGGTGCCGGGGACGGCCGCCGTACTGGTCGAGGCCGGGGTGGTCGGCGGCTGAGTCGGCGGCGTCGTCGAGGGGGGCGGGGGCGGCGGCGTGGTCTTCGTCGGGCTCGGCGGCGGGGTCGGCGACTGGGTGTGCGGCGGCGGCGTGGACGGGCTGAGACCCGGATCCGGGGTGCTGGCGCTGGGTGACGGGCTCAGCGCGCCGGAGGGACCGCCGCTGGGCGTGGCCGAGCTGCTGGACGCGCCGGCCGAGGCGCTCGCGGAGCCGGAGGCCGACGTGGACGGGCTCGCGCCCGCCGGCACCGCCGGGCCGCTGCCGTCCGCGCCGCTCGACGCCGGTCCGGCCGGAGACGTGGTGGCCGGCGGCACGGATATCTGGTCGCCGGAGCCCACGTTCTGGAACGCGCCCACACCCACCGCCACACCCGCCCCGAGCACGCCCATCAGCACCACGCCCAGCGCCGCGGCGGCCAGCTGACGACGGGTCACCGGACCCTCGTCGGGCCGGCGACGGGCGAACGGGGCCAGCCGGCGCAGCCCGGGCAGCGCCGCACCGGCGCGGCCGCCGAGCGCGGCCGTGGAGCCCGAGGGAAGCCGCAGCGCGGCACCGAGGCGCTCCAGGGCCGCCCGGCCCGCCGCGGTGCCGCGCTGGTCGCCCAGCGCGCCGCGGAGCGCCACCGAGGCCTCCAGCTCCGACCGCGCGCGGTCGTAGGCGCCGACGGCCAGCGCCAGCACCCCGAGCTCATGGTGGAACCAGGCCTCCTCGGCGACCGCGCCGAGACTGCGGGCGGACTCCAGGCCGAACCGCAGCGCGCGCTCCCACGCGCCCCAGCGCAGGGCCAGGGCGAAGGACGGCGCCGCGGCCCGGGCCAGCAGCACCACCTGCGGGTGCCGTCCGGCCTCGCGGTCCGCGTGCATCGCGCCGAGCAGCACCTCGGCCTCGGCCGCGACCTGCTCCTCGGTGACCGAGGAGTGCCCGGTCCACCAGGTGAAGTGCTGGGCGGCCTCGCGGGCCGTGTCGGCGACGTCCGGCCACTCCGCGAGCAGCAGCGCGCTCACTCCGTCGATCAGCCGGTACTGGCCGCCCGAGACCGTCGCCAGACCGGCCTCGACCAGCTCGTCCAGAGCGGCCTCGCCGTGGCCGACGTCGATCAGCGCGGGCAGGTGCGGGGCGTTGGGGCACTCCCCGCCGAGGGCGGTGGCCAGGCGCAGGGTGCGGCGCGCGGGCTCGCTGAGGCCGCGGGCGATCCGGACCGCCGGGGCGGCGCTCTCCGCGACCGAGGGCAGCGGGACCGGGTCCGGGAGCGGGCCCTCGTCGGTACCGCCGTGCTGGCGCAGGTACGCCTCGAAGCCGCCCGGGGTGGGCCGGGCCTCGTCCAGCTCGATCCTGCGCATCGTGCCGGTGTCCAGCAGCTCGACACTGGGGTCGCCGTTCGCCGGGCCGAGCCACTCCGGGCCGGGCAGTCCGGCCGCGAGCGCCTCGATGGCCGCCTCCCGGTGCCGCAGCAGCACGCCCGCCTGGACGAACCGCTGCGGAAGACCCTCCGACTCGAACCACAGGTCGACCGCCCAGGCCCGCTCGGTCTCGTCCAGGCCGCGTCCGGCCAGCCGGGAGAGCAGCATCAGGCAGGTCTGCCGGGAGAGTCCCGGCAGCCGCAGCTCGGTCAGCCGCGAGCCCGTCACCGAGGCCTGCACGTCGGGCCGGGTGGCGAGCAGGAAGGCGCAGTCGGGGGCGGTCGCCAGCAACTCCTCCAGCATCTCGCCGCCGAACGGGACGTCGTCGATGACCACGATCGCGCAGACGTCGCGGAGCAGTTCCGGCAGCAGTCCGCGCCCCGGCCGGAAGCCGGGGTTGTCGTGGGTGGCCGCGAAGAGGTCCTGAAGCAGGTCGCCCGAGGTGCGGGCGTGGCCGCTGAGGCGGACCACCCCGGCCGGTGCCAGTCCCCCGCAGGCGGCCGCGACGGCGTCCAGCACGGCGCTGCGGCCGGAGCCGGCCGGCCCGGTGAGCCGGACCGAGCGCCCGCTCACCAGCAGGTCGCGGAGCTGGTCGAGCAGTGCGCCGCGCTCCAGCAGTCCGGGGGTGGCGGCGGGTGAGCGGCGGCCCAGGTGGGCGGCGGCCGGCACCGGCTGCGGGCGGCGCTGCGGCGGGCAGTCCTCGACGACCGTCCCGTCCGGGGCGTTGACGTGCAGCAGCAGGTCGCCGGCGACGACGGTGCCGCTGCGGAGCCGGCCGTCGGCGGCGCCCTCGGCGGGCGGCTCCGCCGTGGGGACCAGGGCCGGAACGGCGGCGGTGCGGACCAGGTCGGTGGACCCGCCGCGGAGCGCCGGCAGGTTGGCCGTGGTCCAGTCCTGGGCAGCGGGAGGCTGCACGGGTATCCGTGGCCGGTCGTCCATGGGCGACGCGGCGTCCATCGGCGACGTGGCGTCCATCGGCGACGCTGCCGTCGGAACGTCGTGCGACGGCCGGCCGTCGGGGCCGTTGCCGCCGCCCACCGTACGTGGGTTCATGATCCTCTTTCGCCCCTGCACCAGAGCTCGCGGACGGACCTGAGCCACGCTCAGGGCAAGCTCTCACGCGCCGCGCGCACCGCACTGGCGGCCGGCCGCGTGACGCCGGGACATTCTCCCGCCCCAGGAGCACACTCCTGTCACCGGGCCCCGGACTTTTGCACACTCTTCACCAGCGCGACGGTTCTGGCGAGGGCCGGGTCCACTCCGTTATCCGAGCGTCACCCGGCGGGGACGGCGACCTCGGTCGCGAGTGCCTCAGGTGCGTAACCCTCGATCGCGAGGATCCGGTGCAGCTTGGTCGCCACCAGCAGCCGCTGGAGCTGCGCCGGCACGCCGCGCAGCACCAGCCGGCGGCCACCCCGGCCGGCCCGGCGGTGGGTGCCCATGATCACGCCGAGGCCGGTGGCGTCCCAGGAGTCCAGCCGGGTCAGGTCCAGCACCAGGTCGCCGTGTCCGAAGTCGACGGCCTGGTGCAGGACGGAGCGCGCGTCGGCGGCGGTGCGCACATCGAGGCGTCCCTCAATGGCGACGTGGGCATGGTCACCCCTGATCCGCATGTGCGCACTCCTCGACGACCACTCTGGTGAAAGACCTACGGCGCGGAAAGACCACTGTGTTGAACTGATGCTTCTCTCATCTGACGCTGAACCAGGTGTCCGAGTTGCTGGCCACGGCGAAATCTGATGCGAATTCACTCCCACGGGTGAGCACTTCTCTTCACAGCCCGAAGGTGTGAACGATTATCGTGCAGACCACCCGTGGCCACAGCGTCAGGTGAGGAAGCTCACGGCCTCAGTTGGCCGCGGTGCTCAGTTCGTGCCCTCTCCGTAACCGTAGAACCCGCGGCCGCTCTTGCGGCCGAGGTCGCCGGCGGTGACCATACGCGCCATGATCTCCGGCGGCGCGAACTTCTCGTCCTGGGTCTCGGTGTAGATGTTCCGCGCCGCGTGCAGCAGGATGTCCACGCCGGTCAGGTCGGCGGTGGCCAGGGGGCCCATCGCGTGCCCGAAGCCCAGCCGGCAGGCGGTGTCGATGTCCTCGGCCGAGGCGACGCCCGACTCGTAGAGCTTCACCGCCTCCACCACCAGCGCGGAGATCAGCCGGGTGGTGACGAACCCGGCCACGTCACGGTTCACCACCACGCAGGTCTTGCCGACACCCTCGGCGAACGCACGCGCGGCGGCGAGCGTCTCGTCGCTGGTCTTGTAGCCCCGGACCAGCTCACAGAGCTGCATCATCGGCACCGGCGAGAAGAAGTGCACGCCGACCACCGACTCCGGACGCTCCGTCACCGAGGCGATGTGGGTGATCGGGATCGCGGAGGTGTTGGTGGCCAGCACCGCACCCGGCTTGGCGATCCGGTCCAGCGCCCGGAACACCTCCTGCTTGACGTCCATCTGCTCGAACACGGCCTCCACCACCAGGTCCGCGCCGGAGACGGCCTCCAGGTCGGTGGTGGTGGTGATCCGCGCCAGGGCCGCCTCGGCGTCCTCGGCGCCGAGCTTGCCCTTGGCGACGAAGCGGTCGTAGGAGGCCCTGATGCCGGCCAGTCCGCGCTCCAGTGCGGCATCCGTCACATCCCGCAGCACCACGTCGTATCCCGCCTGTGCGGAGACCTGTGCGATGCCGGAACCCATCAGTCCCGCCCCGATGACGGCGATCTGCTTGGTCACGATGCTTCCTCTCGTCCTGGCGCTCTCGTCGCTGAGCCGCTCCGCCTGAATCTAACGCCCGCGGTGCCGGGTCCACGGGCAGGGGGCGGTTCGGGCCCCTTTCCGTCGACGGGTCCCAGCGCGGATACTGGGAATGCAGGGAGAGGGGTGGCGTCGATGGCGCGACTGGACCAGGTGCTGCAGATCGTGCTCCCCTTCGTCATCGTGGGCGCACTGGTACTGCTGCTGCGCTGGACCTGGTCCCCCCGGCGCGGACACTCGCTGGTACCCAGGACACCCAGGCGCGGCGCCCCGACCGAGTACGGCCTGCTGGTCCCGGTGGCCGCACCGGCCGACGACGCCGAGGCGCTGCGGCTCACCGCCCGGCTCGACGCGGCCGGCATCCGCTGGACCCTGGTCAACACCACCCAGGGCCTCCGCCTCATGGTCTGGCCCGACTCCGCACCCAGCGCAAGGCGGCTCCTCCGGGACAGCACCGCACCCTGAGCAACCACTTACGGCCTAAAGGGGCGCGGGGAGAACTGCGCTGCCAAGCGTGCACCTACGTAGAGGGCTGATCGCGCAGTTCCTCGCGCCCCTTAGGTGGTAGCGGGCTCAGGTTCTCTGGTCACCTCGGCACCGAGGGCTGTGAGCTGCTCGACCAGGCCCGCGTAGCCGCGGTCGATGTGGTGGATCTCGGAGACCAGGGTGACCCCCTCGGCGACCAGTCCGGCCAGCACCAGCCCGGCGCCGGCCCGGACGTCCGTCGCCTGCACCGGGGCGCCGGAGAGCCGGGGGACGCCGCGCAGCACCGCGTGGTGCCCGTCGGTGCGGACCTGGCCGCCCAGCCGCGCCAGTTCCTGCAGAAAGACGAACCGCGCCTCGAAGATGTTCTCCGTGATCATCGACACACCCTCGGCCACCGCGTTCAGCGCGGCGAACTGCGGCTGCAGGTCGGTCGCGAAGCCCGGGTACGGCAGCGTCACCACGTCGACCGCCCGCGGGCGCCGGTCCATCACCACCCTGAACCCGTCCGGCACCACGCTGACCTGCGCACCTGCCGCGCCGAGCTTGTCCAGGGCGATCCGCAGATGCTCGGTGCGGGCGTGCTCGACGGTGATGTCGCCCTGGGTCATCGCCGCCGCGACCGCGAAGGTCCCGGCGACTATCCGGTCCGGGACGGTCTCGTAGGACACCGGCGCGAGGCTCCGCACGCCCTGGACCTCGATGGTGGAGCTGCCCGCCCCTCCGATCTTGGCGCCCATGGCCTGCAGCATCCCGCACAGGTCGACGATCTCGGGCTCCCGGGCGGCGTTGTCGATGACCGTCGCGCCGTCCGCCAGCACCGCCGCCATCAGGATGTTCTCGGTCGCACCGACGCTCGGGAAGTCCAGCTCGACGGTGGTGCCGACCAGCCCGTCGGGCGCCGAGGCCACCAGGTAGCCGTGCTCGTTGGTGATGGTCGCGCCGAGCCGGGTCAGCCCGTCGATGTGCATGTCCAGGCCGCGCGAGCCGATGGCGTCGCCGCCCGGCCGGGCCACCCGCACCCGGCCGCAGCGGGCCAGCAGCGGGCCGAGCACCGCGATCGAGGCGCGCATCCGGCGGACCAGGTCGTAGTCGGCCTCGTGGCCCGGCTCGGCGGGGACGTCGATGACCGCGGTGCCGTGGTGGTGGCCGGGCTGCCCGGACCACTCCAGGGTCACCGTGCAGCCCATCCGGCGCAGCAGCTCGGCCATGATCTCCACGTCGAGGATCCGCGGCAGGTTCCCCAGCCGGGTCTCCCCCTCCGCCAGCAGAGCGGCCGCCATCAGCTTCAGCGCACTGTTCTTCGCTCCCGGCACCCGCACCCGTCCCACGAGCCGCGCGCCGCCCACCACCCGCAACCGTTCCATCCGCGCATCGTACGGGTCCCGGATTCCGGCCCCGACCCCCGCCCGCACGTCCGGCTACGCCGACCGAGTGACCTGCTTGTGGCGATCTCGTTGTCCAGACGGGCCGCAGGTGGTCTGCTGGTGCCAACGGCACACGCACTCGGCGGCGAAAGGACACATCGTCATGGGGAACGACGGAAGCCTCGCGGCCTTCTGGGACACCTATGACTTTCCGGAAGAAGTGCGTGTGGAGTTCATCGACGGCGAGATCGTCATGCAGGCCAATCCCATGATGCTGCACAACGTGCCGGGCCGGACCTTCGTCAGGCACGTCACCACCCCGTTCGAAGCCTGGATGGAGTGCGGCATCGAGGTCGGCCCCGAGGACAAGCCCAAGCCGGACATCGTCATCCTCCGGGCAGGAGACTGGTCCGACGAGATGCGGGACCTCCCCACGGAACTGCTCCTCGCGGTGGTCGAGGTGGTGTCCACCGGCCGGGCCTCGATCCGGCGTGACTATCAGGACAAGTACCTCAAGTACCAGGACTGCGGCATCCCGGTGTACGTGATCATTGATCCCAACATCGGCAAGTGGATGCTGTTCACGCTCGACGGGAACAAGCGCTACACCGAGACGGAACGCGGCCTGTTCGGCGATCCGATCCCGTTCCCGGAACCGCTCGGCTTCGAGATCCCCACCACCGCGTTCCACCGCTACCCCGGTGCCCAGGACTGATCAGCGGTTCTCTCCCGGGACCCAGAGGACGTCGCCGACGGCCTTGTTGGCGGTCCTGGCCAGGATGAACAGCAGGTCGGACAGGCGGTTGAGGTAGGTGGCGGCGAGCGGGTTGACGCTGTCGCCGTGTGCCTCGATCGCGGCCCAGGTGCTGCGCTCGGCGCGGCGCACCACGGTGCAGGCGACGTGCAGGTAGGCGGCGCCGGGGGTGCCGCCGGGCAGGATGAAGCTGCGCAGCTTCTCCAGTTCCCCGTTGAACCGGTCGCAGTCCTCCTCCAGCCGGTCCACGTACGACTGGATCACCCGCAGCGGCGGGTACTTCGGGTCCTCGACCACCGGGGTGGCCAGGTCGGCACCGACGTCGAAGAGGTCGTTCTGGATCCGGGTCAGCACGGTCGTCACGTCGTCGTCGAGACCCCCGCAGGCGATGGCCACGCCGATCGCGGCGTTGGCCTCGTTGCTGTCCGCGTAGGCGGCGAGCCTCGGGTCCGTCTTCCGGGTGCGGCTCATGTCGCCGAGGGCGGTGCTGCCGTCGTCGCCGGTACGGGTGTAGATGCGCGTGAGGTTGACCATGGCCCGAGCTTAGGGCCTGAGCCACCGCCGGTCGCGGGTGCCCGTCGGACGGGCCGGGCGACGTGGCTCAGGCGACGTTGACGCGCTGGCCGGGCGGCGCGGCTTCGAGCCAGGCCAGGAAGCCGGTGAGGGCGTCCTCGCTCATGGCGAGCTCCAGCGGTTCGCCGGCGTGCAGGCAGGTGAGCACAACCGCGCCGGAGAGCAGCGCCAGTTCCTCCTGCCCCTGCGGGGTACGTCGGTGCAGCACCTCGATGCCGGACCGCTGCAGCACCCGGCGCGGGCGGGGCGAATAGCTGAAGACCCGGAACCACTCCACCGCGTCGTGGTTGTAGCGGCCGATGCCGAAGACCCAGCCCTTGCCACCGTCGTCACCGACGGGGCCGGGGGCGGAGCCGGACGGCAGCTGGGCGTCGCCGTCGGTGCCGGTCGCGGGTACGCCGGAGGACGGCGTCGGCGCCCGCAGCGCGGGCATCCGCAGCCGGACCGAGCAGTCGAAGGTCCCGCCCGGGCGCTGGATCAGACGCCGCCGCACGGCGAACGCGCCCAGCCCCAGCAGGGCAGCCAGCAGCACCACGATGACGATCACCACTGCGAGGACCATGCCCTGCCACCTCCTCGCCTGTCGGCTCGTGTGCCTCTTCAACGGCCGCACCGCCCCGGGGGTAACTCTCGTTCTCCCGTGCGATCCGGCACCTGACGCGCTGCCTGTGCTGTTGATGAACGGTGCGGTGGATCCCGTGCTGTGGATACAGCGGTCCCGGGGTCACTCTCGTGCCCCGGGACCGGTCGTACAAGTCGAACAGAATCTCAGTGGCCGCCGACCGCGAAGGCCGGCGCCCGTTGCCCCTAGCGGCCGGCCGCGGCCTGCAGCCGGACCGCGGCGCGACGCGCGGCCGCCGCCTCGGAATCGGCCTTCGCCGTCGCCAGGGCTCGCTCCGCGCGCTCGACATCGATCTCTTCGGCGAGCTCGGCCACCTCGGCGAGCACCGACAGCTTGTTGTCCGCGAAGGACAGGAAGCCGCCGTGCACCGCCGCGACCACCGAGGTGCCGTCCGCCAGGCGGATGGTCACCGGGTCGGACTCCAGCACACCCAGCACCGGGGTGTGCCCGGCCTGGATACCGATGTCACCGGACTTGGTACGGGCAAGGACGATCGTGGCCTCGCCCGACCAGACCTTGCGGTCGGCCGCGACCAGCTCGACGTGCAGCTCAGCCACCGTGGGCTCCTAGGTCTTGATGCCCGCGCCGTGAAGCCCGGGTTACGGAAAGAATAACGTGTGCAGAGGGGCGGTCCCGTACGGGGCCGCCCCTCGACACCTGGCCCGACCGGCGAAGAGTTACTTCTTCGCCAGCTCGGCGGCGTTGCGCTCCAGGTCCTCGATGCCACCGCACATGAAGAACGCCTGCTCGGGAACGGCGTCGTACTTGCCGTCCGCGATGGAGTTGAACGCGTGGATGGTCTCGTCGAGCGGAACCGTCGAGCCCTCGACACCGGTGAACTGCTTCGCCACGTAGGTGTTCTGCGAGAGGAAGCGCTCGATGCGGCGGGCGCGGTAGACGGTGGTCTTGTCTTCCTCGCTCAGCTCGTCGATACCGAGGATCGCGATGATGTCCTGGAGGTCCTTGTACTTCTGCAGGATCCCCTTGATACGGATGGCCGTGTCGTAGTGGTCCTGCGCGATGTAGCGCGGGTCCAGGATGCGGGACGTGGAGTCCAGCGGGTCCACGGCCGGGTAGATGCCCTTCTCCGAGATCGGACGGGAGAGCACCGTCGTCGCGTCGAGGTGGGCGAAGGTGGTGGCCGGGGCCGGGTCGGTCAGGTCGTCCGCGGGCACGTAGATCGCCTGCATCGAGGTGATCGAGTGACCGCGGGTCGAGGTGATGCGCTCCTGGAGGAGGCCCATCTCGTCGGCCAGGTTCGGCTGGTAACCCACCGCGGAGGGCATACGGCCGAGCAGGGTCGACACCTCGGAACCGGCCTGGGTGAACCGGAAGATGTTGTCGATGAACAGCAGAACGTCCTGCTGCTGCACGTCACGGAAGTACTCGGCCATGGTCAGGGCCGAGAGCGCGACGCGCAGACGGGTGCCCGGGGGCTCGTCCATCTGGCCGAAGACCAGCGCGGTCTTGTCCAGAACGCCGGAGTCCTTCATCTCCTCGATGAGGTCGTTGCCCTCACGGGTACGCTCACCGACACCGGCGAAGACCGACACACCACCGAAGTTCTCGGCGACGCGGTAGATCATCTCCTGGATGAGGACGGTCTTGCCGACACCGGCACCACCGAACAGGCCGATCTTCCCACCCTGGACGTACGGGGTGAGCAGGTCGATGACCTTGATGCCGGTCTCGAACATCTCGGTCTTGGACTCGAGCTGGTCGAAGCGCGGGGCGACCCGGTGGATCGGCCAGCGGGTCTCGACCTGCGCGTTGAACTCCGCGCGGTCGACGTTCAGGACCTCGCCCAGGGCGTTGAAGACCTTGCCCTTGGTGATGTCGCCGACCGGGACCGAGATCGCGGAGCCGGTGTCGGTGACACCGGTGCCGCGGACCAGGCCGTCGGTGGGCTGCATCGAGATGGCGCGGACCAGGCCGTCACCCAGGTGCTGGGAGACCTCCAGGGTCAGCGTCTTCTTGCCGGTGCCGTCCGTGGCGTCGATCTCGACGTGCAGAGCGTTGAACATGGCCGGCATGGCGTCGACGGGGAACTCCACGTCGACGACCGGCCCGATGACCCGCGCGACACGGCCGGTGGCCGTCGCGGTCTCAACAGTGGCAGTCATGTTAGTTAGTCACTCCCCGCGTTCGCGTCGGCCAGGGCGCTGGCGCCACCGACGATCTCGCTGATTTCCTGGGTGATCTCGGCCTGTCGGGCCGAGTTGGCAAGCCGCGAGAGCGACTTGATGAGCTCTCCCGCGTTGTCGGTCGCGCTCTTCATCGCACGACGCCGGGCGGCGTGCTCCGAGGCGGCCGACTGCAGCAGCGCGTTGTAGATCCTGCTCTCGACGTACCGGGGGAGAAGAGCGTCCAGGACGCCCTCCGCCGACGGCTCGAAGTCGTACAGCGGGAAGGGGCCGTGCTCCTTGGCCGCCGCCTGCGTCTCCTCCAGCTTGAGCGGGAGCAGACGCACGTCCACCGGGTTCTGGGTCAGCATCGAGACGAACTCGGTCGACACCAGGTGCAGCTCGTCCACGCCGCCGTCCGCCGTCTTCGTCACGAACGCGTCGATCAACGCGGCCGAGACGTCCTTGGCGTCCTGGTAGGTGGGCTTGTCCGAGAAGCCGGTCCACGAACCCGCGATGGGCAGCTCACGGTAGGCGTAGTAGCCGACCGCCTTGCGGCCGACCACGAACCGCTCAACCTGCTTGCCCTCGGCGCGGAGCCGCTCCGCCAGCAGCTCCGCGTGCTTGAGAGCGTTGGAGGAGTAGCCGCCGGCCAGACCACGGTCGGACGTGACCACCAGCACCGCCACGCGAACCGGGTGCTCCGGCTCGGTGGTCAGCGGGTGCTTGGCGTTGGACCTCGTCGCGACCGCGGTCACCGCACGGGTGAGCTCGTCCGCGTACGGGGAGGAGGCGGCCACCGCGCGCTGCGCCTTCATGATGCGCGACGCGGAGATCATCTCCATCGCCTTGGTGATCTTCTTCGTCGCGGTGACAGAGCGGATCCGGCGCTTGTAGACCCGAAGCTGTGCTCCCATGGGCCGTTACCGTCCTTTCCGTCTCTCGTCAGGCCGAGTCGCCGAGAAGCGCGCCCTGGGAGGTGGTGAACTCCTTCTTGAACGAGGTGATGGCCTCGGTCAGGGAGGTGATCGTGCCGTCCTCGAGCTTGCTGGTCTCGACGATCGTGGTCAGGACGCCCTTGTGCTCGCGGCGCAGGAAGTCCAGGAACTCACGCTCGAACTTGCGGATGTCCTCGACCGGGACGTTGTCCAGCTGACCGGTGGTGCCGGCCCAGACCGAGACAACCTGCTCCTCGACCGGGAACGGCTGGTACTGGCCCTGCTTCAGCAGCTCGACCAGACGGGCACCGCGCTCCAGCTGGGCCTTGGAGGCCGAGTCCAGGTCGGAACCGAAGGCCGCGAAGGCCTCCAGCTCGCGGTACTGGGCCAGGTCCAGACGCAGCCGGCCGGCGACCGACTTCATCGCCTTGATCTGCGCGGAGCCACCGACGCGGGAGACCGAGATACCGACGTTCACGGCCGGGCGGATGCCGGCGTTGAACAGGTCGGACTCCAGGAAGCACTGACCGTCGGTGATCGAGATCACGTTGGTGGGGATGTACGCCGAGACGTCGTTGGCCTTGGTCTCGATGATCGGCAGACCGGTCATCGAGCCCGCGCCCAGCTCGTCCGACAGCTTGGCGCAACGCTCCAGCAGACGGGAGTGCAGGTAGAAGACGTCACCCGGGTAGGCCTCACGCCCCGGCGGGCGGCGCAGCAGCAGCGACACGGCGCGGTACGCCTCGGCCTGCTTGCTCAGGTCGTCGAAGATGATGAGGACGTGCTTGCCGTCGTACATCCACTCCTGGCCGATGGCCGAGCCGGTGTACGGGGCGAGGTACTTGAAGCCGGCCGGGTCGGACGCCGGGGCGGCGACGATGGTCGTGTACTCCAGCGCGCCCGCCTCCTCCAGCGCACCGCGCACGGAGGCGATGGTGGAGCCCTTCTGGCCGATGGCGACGTAGATGCAGCGGACCTGCTTCTTCGGGTCGCCGGAGCGCCAGTTGTCGCGCTGGTTGATGATCGTGTCGATCGCCACCGCGGTCTTGCCGGTCTGGCGGTCGCCGATGATCAGCTGACGCTGGCCGCGGCCGATCGGGGTCATCGCGTCGATGGCCTTGATGCCGGTCTGCATCGGCTCGTGCACCGACTTGCGGACCATGACGCCGGGAGCCTGCAGCTCCAAGGCGCGGCGGCCGCTGGACTCGATCTCGCCGAGGCCGTCGATCGGCTGGCCCAGCGGGTCGACCACGCGGCCGAGGTAACCCTCGCCCACGGGGACCGACAGGACCTCGCCGGTGCGGCGGACCGACTGGCCCTCCTCGATTGCGCTGTACTCGCCGAGGACGACGACACCGATCTCGCGGGTGTCGAGGTTCAGCGCGAGGCCGAGGGTACCGTCCTCGAACTTCAGCAGCTCGTTCGCCATGACCGAGGGCAGGCCCTCGACTCGGGCGATGCCGTCCGCCGTGTAGACGACCGTGCCGACCTCTTCACGCGAGGCGGCGTCCGGCTGGTACGACTGGACGAAGTTGTCCAGCGCGTCCCGGATCTCCTCCGGCCGGATCGTGAGCTCCGCCATCTGGGTTCCCTGCTCTCCTAGTTGCGATCCTCGGCCCGCCCGTGGAGGGCCGCAAGTATTCGACTCTCGGCCAGCCTGACGAACTGACCGTGTTTACCGACCGAGGGTCGGATGCTGCTTGGGCTTCAGCCCGCCAGGCCCTGTCGCGCGCCGTCGAGACGGTTCGCGATGGTGCCCTCGATGATCTCGTCGCCGATCTCGACCCGGACACCGCCGAGGACCGCGGGGTCCACGTCGACGTTCAGGTGGACCTGCCGGCCCACCAGCCGGGCCAGCGAAGCGCCGAGGCGCTCCTTCTGCGCGTCCGACAGCGGCACCGCGGTGGTCACCAGGGCGACCACGCGCTCGCGCCGACCGGCGGCCAGCCGGGAGTACTCCTCCAGGCCGCCTTCCAGGCTACGTCCACGCGGCTGGGTCACCAGGGCGGCGACCAGACGCACGGTCTGCGGCTTGGCCTTGCCGTCCAGCAGACGCTTGACCAGCTCGCCCTTGGCGGTCGCGGTGGCGGCTCCGTCGGTGAGCGCGGAGCGCAGCTCGGTGCTGCTCGCCACGACCCGGCCGAAGCGGAACAGCTCGTCCTCGACCTCGTCCAGCGCACCGGCCTTGTCCGCACCGATGATCTCCGCGTACGCGGCCAGCACCTCGATGCCGTCCACCAGGTCGCGCGAGACGGCCCAGCGGGAGCGCACCATGCCGGCGACCAGGTCGAGCGCCTCGGCGCCGATCTTGCCGCCGAAGAGCGCGCCGACCAGGTCGGCCTTGCGCTGACCCGACGCGGCCGGGTCGGTGAGGGTCCGGCGCAGCGAGACCGAGCGGTCCAGCACACCGGTCACGGCCAGCAGGTCCGCACCGAGCGCGGCGAGGTCCACGGACGTGCTGTCCGTCAGGGCCTCAAGGCGCTCACGGGCTGCGGCGTTCGACTGACGCGTGGCACTGCTCACTTGGCACCCGCAGACTCGGCAGACTTCGCGTCGAGCTCGTCGAGGAAGCGGTCGATGATCCGGCTCTGCCGCGCGGCGTCCTCAAGGGACTCGCCGACGACCTTGCCGGCCAGGTCGGTGGCGATGCGGCCGACGTCCTGTCGGAGCACGTTCGTCACCTGGCGGCGGTCCGCCTCGATCTGGGCGTGGCCCGCGGCGATGATGGCCTCGCGCTGACGCTGGCCCTCTTCCTTCATCTCCGCGATGATCAGGGCACCCTGCTCACGGGCGTGCTCGGTGATCCGAGCGGCCTCGTGACGGGCCTCCGCGAGCTGGGCCTTGTACTCCTCCAGCGTGCGGTTGGCCTCGGTCTGCGCCTTCTCCGCCCGTTCCAGGCCACCCTCGATCGCGTCGTGCCGCTCGTCCAGGGTCTTCTGGATGCCGGGCAGGAGCTTCTTACCGAGGAAGCCGAAGACGATGAAGAAGCAGAGCAGGCCGATGATCAGTTCTGCCGTGTCGGGGATCAGAGGATTCTGAGCCCCGGTCTCAGCGATGAACGTCATCATGTCTGAGCCTTTCGTCGAGTGTGGCTACTGGCTGGTCGGCTTACTTGAAGATGAAGGGGACGACCAGGCCGAGGAGCGCCAGAACCTCACAGAGGGCGAAGCCCAGGAACATGTTCTGGCGGATGATCGGCATGGCTTCGGGCTGACGCGCCATGGCCTCGATCGAGTGGCCGAAGACCAGGCCGATGCCCACGCCGGGGCCGATGGCGGCGAGACCGTACGCGACGGCGCCGAGGTTGCCGGAAACGCCGGCGGCGAGCTCAACTGCAGCAGCAGACATGATTATCCGTGTCTTCCTGTGTCATACGGTCCGCTGGGGGGCTTCCCAGCGGAAGTCTTGGGGTGGTGCGGGGCGGGTCAGTGACCCTCTTCGAGCGCTCCGTTGATGTACAGCGAAGTCAGCAGCGTGAAGATGTAGGCCTGCAGGAACTGGATCAGGACCTCGAAGGCGGTCATGCCGACGGCGAGGATGAACGAGCCGCCCGCGAAGGCCGACATGATCGAGGGGGTCAGCAGGTACCAGCTGGCGACGCTGAACATCACGATCAGCATGTGGCCGGCGAACATGTTGGCCCAGAGCCGCACCGCGAGGGTGAACGGCCGGGTGATCACGTTCTGCAGGAACTCCAGGAACACGATCAGCGGGATGAGCGGCTTGGGCAGCCCGTCCATCCAGACCAGGTTCTTGACCCCGCCCTTGAAGCCGTGGGTCTTGAACGTCAGGTACATGTACGTGACCCACACCACCAGCGCCAGCGCCACCGGGTACCCGAAGCGGGAAGCCACAGGGAACTGGGCGAGCGGGATGATGGACATGATGTTCATGAACCACACGAAGAAGAAGATCGAGGTCAGGAAGGGAACGAACTTGTCGCCCTTCTTGCCGATCACATCGCGGGCGATGCCACGGGCGATGAAGGTGTAACCGATCTCGCCGACCAGCTGGAGCTTCCCCGGGACCAGCTTGGGCTTGCGGAACGCCGCCCAGAAGAATCCGACGACCAGCACCATGCAGATGAGCGCGAGCAGCATCGGCTTGGTGAAGTGGAAGCTGCCGATGCTGAAGATCGGCTTGAAGTCGAACGTGTTGAGACTCGGGGCCGGGAATCCACAGCCAGAGGGCTGAATGTGGCAACCGCTCTCAGCGAGCAGCGTTTGGGCACTCACCCGTGACTCCTTCGTCGTGACGCATCAGAACTGCAACCTTGTGTGTCGGCGCGGCCTTCATGGCCACTGGTCGGCACTGGGACGTGGGGTTGGTGGTGCGGTCGACCCGGTTCGAGGACCGAGGACCTGACACCGCCGGGATCTGCACCGTTGCTACAGCTGCTGATCCGGGCACGCCGCACGCCGAGGGGGCTGTCTAGCCCTCCCCCGCCCTTCGGGCGGGAGGTGCTTCCTCGGCCGGATGCGATTCCGGACGATAGCAGATCAGGATGAAGCGTCTTTAGCCCGCCCTTATGCCCCATCTCGGGGCTTCGCCTTCGCGGACCGTGCCTGTTCCTGGGGCACCGAGGGCTCAGGGTCGACGTACAGCGTTTTGGAGCGCATGGTGTGCAGGACCTGACCGCCCACCCAGGCCAGCGTGGTGACCAGCAGCGTGAGGGCGAAGGCCTTGCCGTTGAACAGCGTGGTGTTCTTGAACACGACGATGAAGAGGCCGACCATCAGCATCTGCACCGCGTAGACCAGCAGTCCTGCCGTCATCACCAGCTGTGGCTTGTCCTGGGTGATCCGCATCAGTGCCCAGAACCCCAGTCCGAAGAACACGAGCACCACAGCCAGCCCGACCAGGGCACCGACCAGCCCCTTCTCACCAGCCACCACGGTGCTGACGACAGCGGCGACGACCCCCACGGGAGCGGCAAGGACTGCCGATCCTCTGAGGATCCGGGCGTCGTTGGACAGCATCGTCGTCAACTCCGGCGCGATGGGGGAAACAGGTGACCAAGTAAGGGAGGAGAGAGCACTGCGTCAACTACCCGCGTCACAGACCCGCGAGGCGGGTCGCAACCGAACAACCTTCTCCCGTAAGGTCCTTCGGCTCTTCTCCTGATGTCGTGAACGGTATCACAAGCTATTTGGCCGAGTCTTTACCCTAGCCGTGTGCTCCATGCCACACGGAGGTCACCCGGAGGAGTTACGCACGATTCGTCCGGATGCACCCGACTGCCGTCCCGAGGCGTGTGCGCCGGTCCCGATCTTCCTGAGCAGCTCTTCGTCCGCCTGCGAGAACGTGGCGGTGACCGCGAGCTCGGGAACCGACGGCTCGGTGAGAACTTCTCTTACCGGCTCGACCGGCGCCCCGTCCGGCTGGCGGTAGCGGGGCGGTACGAAGCGCTCGGCTATCCGGGGGGCGTGCGGTTTGAAGCGCGGCATCAGCAGCACCACGATGCCCACCACGCAGGCGGACATGGCGATCTCCACCACCAGCAGCGCGGTGTGGTTCAGCGAGAAGGCGACGGTGGCGAAGGCGAACAGCGCCGCCCAGAAGTACATGATCATGACGGCCCGGCTGTGCGAGTGCCCGATCTCCAGCAGCCGGTGGTGCAGATGCCCCTTGTCGGCCGCGAACGGCGACTTGCCGGCCCAGGTCCGCCGCACCACCGCGAGCACCAGGTCCGCCAGCGGAATGGCGATCACCGTCAGCGGCAGCAGCAGCGGGATGTAGATCGGCACCATGGCGTGGGTGGCCTGGGTCTGCGACCCGTTGTTCAGCGCGGTGATCACGCTGGGGTCGATGCGGCCGGTCAGCGAGATCATCGAGACCGAGAGCAGCAGCCCGAGCAGCAGCGCCCCCGAGTCCCCCATGAAGATCCGCGCCGGATGCAGGTTGTGCGGCAGGAAGCCCAGGCAGATGCCCACCAGGATGGCGCTGAACAGGGTGGCCGGCAGCGCGTCCGGGATCCCGTAGGTGTAGGACAGCCGGTACGAGTAGGCGAAGAAGGCCAGCGCCGCGATGCAGACCATGCCGGCCGCCAGGCCGTCCAGGCCGTCGATGAAGTTGACCGCGTTGACGCTGATCACCACCAGCGCCACGGCGATGAAGGTGCCCCAGGTCGGCCCGACCGACACCGCGCCGTAGCCCGGCACCGGCAGGTAGAGCACGGTGACGCCCTGGTAGACCATGACGCCGGCGGCCACCATCTGGCCGCCCAGCTTCACCAGCGCGTCCACGCCCCACTTGTCGTCCAGCACCCCGATGATCCACATGATCGCGGCGCCGGAGAGCAGTGCCGGGACGTCGCTGCCGCCGTCGCCGCCCTGGAAGATGCTGGTCATGGTGCTGAGGTTGGCCGCGACCAGCAGGCCCGCGCACAGCCCGCCGAACATCGCGATGCCACCGAGCCGGGGGGTCGGCTCCTTGTGGACGTCGCGTTCCCTGATCTGGGGCATCGCCCCGGCCATGATGGCGAACTTCCGGGCCGGGCCGGTCAGCAGGTAGGTGACCGCAGCCGCGACGCACAGCGTCAGCAGGAACTCGCGCACCAGCGCCCTCCATCCCTAGAGCTAGCGGTCGGCACCCCCGTGACTCCGGCAGAGCATAGCGGCCGAGTCGTAAGAGCCGGGTGGGATCCAAGGTGCGTCACAGCGCCCCACCCTATTCACCTGGACGCCCGAAACCACCATTGCGGTTTTGTCTATACGTACCTATGCCGATGATTCGGCGGGCCTGCGGGCGTCCCGGTCGACCGGGAACCGCCCGACCAGCGAGGCCACCTCGGCGGCCAGCTCCGCGGTCGCAGCCGACGCCTCGCCGCTGCGGACCGCGCGGCCGACCAGGTCGGCCAGCGCCGCCATCTCCGCTCCGCCCATGCCCTGGGTGGTGACGCAGGCCGTGCCCAGCCGCACCCCGGACGACTGCACCGGCGGGACGTCCTCGAACGGGACCGCGCAGGTGCCCAGCAGCAGTCCGGCGGCCTCGCAGGCGCGCTCGACCTCGTGCCCGGTCCGGCCCAGCGGCCGGGCGTCCGCGGTCACCAGGTGGGTGTCGGTGCCGCCGGTCAGCAGGCGCAGGCCCTGCTCGGCCAGCCCGGCCGCCAGCAGCCGGGCGTTGGCCACCGACCGCCGGGCGTAGCCGGCGAACTCCGGCTTGGCCGCCTCCCCCAGCGCGAGCGCCTTGGCCGCGATCTGGTTCATCTCCGGACCGCCCTGGGTGAACGGGAACACCGCCCGGTCCACCCGTCCGGCCAGCTCGGCACTGCACAGCAGCAGTCCGCCGCGCGGTCCGCCGAGTACCTTGTGGGTCACCCCGCACACCACGTCCGCATACGGCACCGGGGAGTCCAGCACCCCGCCGGCCACCAGTCCGATGGTCTGTGCGGCCGCCGCCACCAGATAGGCGCCGACCTCGTCGGCGATGGCCCGGAACGCGGCCCAGTCGATGGCCCGGGGGTAGGAGATCGCCCCGGCCACGATCGCCTTCGGGCGCACCGCCCGGGCCAGGTCACGCACCTGGTCCAGGTCGATCAGGCCGTCGCTCTCGCGCACCCCGTAGCCGGTGAAGTCGAACCAGCGGCCGGAGAAGTTGGAGCCCGAGCCCTGGGACAGATGGCCGCCGTGCGCCAGCGACATCGCCAGCACCGCGTCACCCGGCCGCAGCAGCGCGGCGTACGCGGCCAGCACGGCGGAGGTGCCGGTGTACGGCTGGACGTTGGCGTGCTCGGCGCCGAACAGCGCCTTCGCCCGGTCGACCGCCAGCCGCTCGGCGGCGTCGGCCTGCGCACACCCGCTGTGGTGCCGCCGGCCCGGGTAGCCCTCGGCGTACTTGTCGCCCAGCGGCCCGGCGAGGACCGCCCGCACTTCGGGTGAGGCGAAGTTCTCCCCCGCCAGCAGGTGCACCTCGCGCTGCCGCCGGTCCAGCTCGGCGTCCAGGATCGCGGCCAGCGCGGGGTCGCTCTGCTGGAGCGTGCCACTGACCTCTGTCATAGCCGCCCACTCCCTACCGGTAGAGCCCTGCAGCTCACTGTAGGACGGCAACCCCCGCCCCGCCCGGCCTGAAAGCCGTCCGAAGGACGGCTCGGGGGCGCGAGGAACTGCGCTGCCAACCAAGCGCCTCCGTAGCGGGCTGATCCCACCGAACCCCGCGCCCCCAAGGTCCTAAGCAGGGACCCGGGCTACGCCCGTGAGTGCGGTGACGATCGGGTCCAGCGCGTCAAAGATCTCCTCGCCGCAGTTGCGGAACATCCCCAGCGGCGCACCGTACGGGTCGTCGACCTCGTCCGCCTCCGGAGTGGCCGCCAGCAGCCACCCGCGCAGCGCCGCCGCCGCGCGGACCAGCGCGCGGGCGCGGTCGGCGACCTCGCCGGGGTGGTCCGCCGCCTCGGGCAGGGTCGCCGGATCTATCGCCCGCACCAGCCGGGTGAACTCCTTCAGCGTGAAGGTCCGCAGCCCGGCGGCGTGGCCCATGGAGATCACCTGGGCCCGGTGGTCGCGGGTCGCGGTCAGCACCAGGTCCGCGCCGATCACATGCTCGTCCAGCAGCTCGCGGCCGACGAAGCCGCGCGGGTCCGCGCCGTACTCGCCGAGGATCTCCGCCGCGTTGGACTCCATCGGAGCACCCTCGTGGCCCCAGGTGCCGGCGCTCTCGACCACGATCCCGCCGGCCCGGTCGCCGAGCCGGTGCACCAGCTCGTGCCGGGTCAGCCGCTCGGCGATGGGCGAGCGGCAGACGTTGCCGGTGCAGACGTAGAGGATCGTGAAGGCACCGTGCCGGGGCTCCGCGCCGCCGTAGTACGGGCGCGGGACCGGACGGGAGTGCCGGCCGGTGCTCTGGCCGCCGTTACCGTGGCCGACGACCGTGCCGGGCAGCGGGACGCCGGCCGACGGCGCGGCGGCGCTCAGCGGCACCGCGCGACGCGGTCCGATCAGCTGCGTACCGCCGGGATGCCCTCCGGGGTGTGCGGTCACCTGCCGACCTCCAGGTCGGGTACCACCTCGCGGAGCTGGGCGGCGGTCAGCGCACCCTCCCGCAGCAGGACCGGGACCTTGCCGGTGACGTCGACGATCGAGGACGCGACGGCGTGGTCGGCCCGTCCCCCGTCCAGGTACACCGAGACACTGTCGGCGAGCTGGCGCTGCGCCTCGTCGCAGTCGGCCGGCGGGGTGCCGCCGGTGCGGTTGGCGCTGGAGACGGCCAGCGGGCCGGTGATGGTCAGCAGTTCGATGGCGACCGGGTGCAGCGGCATCCGGATCGCGACGGTGCCCCGGGTGTCGCCCAGGTCCCAGCGCAGCGACGGCTGGTGCCGGGTGACCAGGGTCAGGCCGCCGGGCCAGAACGCGTCCACGAGCTCCCAGGCCGACTCGGAGAAGTCGCTGACCAGGCCGTGCAGCGTGGTCGGGGAGCCGACCAGCACGGGGGTGGGCATGCTGCGGCCCCGGCCCTTGGCGGCCAGCAGGTCGGCGACCGCCTCCGGCTTGAAGGCGTCCGCGCCGATCCCGTACAGGGTGTCGGTGGGCAGCACGACCAGCTCGCCGCGGCGGATCGCCGAGGCGGCCTCGCGCAGTCCCGCCGCGCGGTCGCTCGGATCGGCACAGTCGTAGCGGCGGCTCATCGGTGCGGGCCCCTTCCCTGGGCGGCGGACATCACGGTGGGAGACATCACGGTCGCGGCCGGCATCACGGTTGCGGATGGCACGGTCACAGCGCGGCCCGGCGGGCCGTGGCGAAGCGCGGGCGGTTGTTCAGGTCGCGGTGGTCCGCCGCGTCGGTCCAGCCGGACTCCTCGCGGAAGATCCACGGGACCAGGCCGCCCTGGGTGTCGGCGTGCTCGATCACGACCACGCCGCCGGGGCGGAGCAGCCGGGCGGCGACCTTCTCGATCCCCCGGATGGTGTCCAGGCCGTCCTCGCCGGAGAACAGCGCGAGCTCCGGGTCGTGGTCCCTGGCCTCGGGGGCGACGTACTCCCACTCCGTCAGCGGGATGTACGGCGGGTTGCTGATCACCAGGTCGAAGCGGCCGTGCAGCTCCGGCTGGTCGTCGAAGGCGGTGGTGGCGTCGCCCTGGACCAGGCTGATCCGGGGGGCGTCCGGGCTGGCGTCCACATTGCGGCGGGCCCAGGCGTACGCCTGGTCGGACAGCTCCACGGCGTGCACCCTGCTGCGCGGGACCTCCTGCGCCAGCGCCAGCGCGATCGCGCCGGATCCGGTGCAGAGGTCGACCACCAGCGGCTCGGCGACGTCCATGGAGCGCAGCGCGTCTATGGCCCAGCCGACCACCGACTCGGTCTCCGGGCGCGGCACGAATACCCCGGGGCCGACCTGGAGCTCCAGATAGCGGAAGAAGGCCCGCCCGGTGATGTGCTGCAGCGGCTCGCGGGCCTCGCGGCGGGAGATGACCTCCCAGTAGCGGGCGTCGAAGTCGCCGTCCGCGACGGTGTGCAGCTCACCCCGCTTGACCTCGTGCACGAACGCGGCGAGCTCCTCGGCGTCGAAGCGCGGCGAGGGCACGCCCGCGGCGGCCAGCCGTTGGGTGGCCTGGGCCACCTCGGCGAGCAGCAGGTTCACTGCGTGCCTCCTCCGACTCTGTGTGGGTCGACTCGTCTGTGGGTCGACTCTGTGTGGGCCGACTCTGCGTGGGTCCGGCGTGGTCAGGTGCGGGTCGTGCGGGTCAGTTGTTCTGCGCCGCGGCTTCCAGCCGCGCCGCGGCGTCGGCGTCGACCGCCGACTGGATCAGCGGGTCGAGCTCGCCGCCGAGCACCTGGTCCAAGTTGTACGCCTTGAAGCCGGTGCGGTGGTCGGAGATGCGGTTCTCCGGGAAGTTGTAGGTGCGGATGCGCTCGGAACGGTCCACGGTACGCACCTGACTGCGGCGCGCGTCGCTGGCCTCCCGGTCGGCCTCCTCCTGAGCGGCGGCCAGCACCCGCGAGCGGAGGATGCGCATGGCCGCCTCCTTGTTCTGCAGCTGGCTCTTCTGGTTCTGGCAGGAGGCGACGATACCGGTCGGCAGGTGGGTGATGCGGACCGCCGAGTCGGTGGTGTTGACCGACTGGCCGCCGGGCCCCGAGGAGCGGTAGACGTCGATCCGCAGGTCGTTCGCGTTGATCTCGACCTCCACGTCCTCGGCCTCGGGGGTGACCAGGACACCGGCTGCGGAGGTGTGGATCCGGCCCTGCGACTCGGTGGCCGGGACGCGCTGGACGCGGTGCACGCCGCCCTCGTACTTCAGCCGGGCCCAGACGCCCTGGCCGGGCTCGGTGGCCCCGCCCCGGGTCTTCACGGCGACCTGGACGTCCTTGTAGCCGCCGAGGTCGGACTCGTTGGAGTCGATGATCTCGGTCTTCCAGCCGACCTTCTCGGCGTAGCGCAGGTACATCCGCAGCAGGTCACCGGCGAACAGCGCCGACTCCTCGCCGCCCTCGCCCGCCTTGACCTCAAGGATGACGTCCTTGTCGTCGTTGGGGTCGCGCGGCACCAGCAGCAGGCGCAGGTCCTCGGTGAGCTCGTCGCGGCGCTGCTCCAGCTGCTTGATCTCGGCGTAGAAGTCGGGATCGACGTCGGCGAGCTCGCGCGCGGTCTCGATGTCCTCGCCGGTCTGCCGCCAGGCGCGGTAGGCGGCGGTGATCGGGGTCAGCTCCGCGTAGCGCTTGGACAGCTTGCGGGCCTCGCCCTGGTCGGCGTGCACGGCGGGGTCGGCGAGCCGCTCCTCAAGGACCGCGTGCTCACTCAGGAGCTCCTCGACTGCCTCGAACATGGGGCTGTGCCTTCTTCCGACGATACGTGACGAGCTGTGGACCGGGTGGGGACAGTGCAACGCGAACGGCGCCGACCGGGTGCACCCCCGCTGGGAGGATGCATCCGGCCGGCGCCGACAGGTCGCTAGCCCTGCTTGGCGGCGTGCTTCTTGCCGAAGCGAGCCTCGAAGCGGGCGACGCGGCCACCCGTGTCCATGAGCTTCTGCTTGCCCGTGTAGAAGGGGTGGCACTGCGAGCAGATCTCAGCACGGATCTGGCCGGACGGCTCGGTGCTGCGGGTGGTGAACGAGGCGCCACAGGTGCAGGTGACCTGGGTGACCACGTAGGTCGGGTGAATCTCGGGCTTCAAGGGATGCTCCTAGGTTCGGGAGGGTTCCGGGTCGGAGAGCGGGCTGCCGTCCGTGAACCGGGACCGACGTACCAGTCTGCCAGCACTGGCCGTATCTCCCAAAACGGGGACGTCCCGGCATCTATTCCGGGGGCGCGCCCCTGTCGCGGCCCCGGGCTCGGGACGGCCGGAGCACGGGCCTCGGCCGACGGCGGTACCGGCTCAGCGCGGGGTCAGCGCGGGGTCAGTGTGGCCGGGTTGGGCTGCTGCAGCGCCAGTACGGCCTGCGGGACCGGCAGGTCCGCCCGCAGCGCGGTCCAGAGCGCGGTGGCCTCCGGCTCCAGCGGCACCACCCGGTTGGCGTCGCTGGGCGCGACCGTGTTCGGCATGGTCACCCCGGCGGTCCGGTCCGCGCCGATCCCCTTGAGGCTCTCCGCGAAGGAGATCAGCGAGGCGACCGAGCCCAGGTCGCTGTCGGTCGTGATCGAGCTGGTCGCGGTGTCGGCCATGTCGTAGAGCTTGGTGGGGCTGCTCCACAGGTCCAGGCTCTGGAGCTGCACCAGGATGGACTTGATCATCTGCTGCTGCAGCTGGATCCGGCCCAGGTCGCTGCCGTCGCCCACCCCGTGCCGGGTGCGCACGAAGGCCAGGGCCTGGTCACCGCCGAGGCGGTGGGTGCCGGCCTGGAGGTGCAGGCCGCTGTCGGTGTCGTCGATGTCGACCGTGGTGGTCACGGTGACCCCGCCCAGCGCGTCGATCAGCTTGGCGAAGCCGGAGAAGTCGACCTCGACGAAGTGGTCCATCCGCAGCCCGGTCATCGCCTCCACGGTCTTCACCGCGCAGGCCGGCCCGCCGACCTCGTAGGCGCTGTTGACCATGGCCCCCTGGACGGCGGCCACCGTACCGGTGCCCTTCACCGACGTGCAGGCGGGCCGGTCGACCAGGGTGTCCCGGGGGATGCTGACCACGTCGGCGTGGTCGTGCCGCTCGTTGATGTGGACCACCATGGACGTGTCCGAGCGCGAGGTGCCGTCGTCGGCGCCGCCGGCCAGCTGCCCGTTGGCGCCGGACCGCGAGTCGGAGCCCAGCACCAGGATGTTCATGGCGCCGGCGGCGGAGGCGGCCGGACGGTCGCTGCCCAGCGCCGCGCCGATGTCGACGGTCCTGAGGTTGCTGTTGAGCTTCCAGTAGAGGAAGCCGCCGACCGCGGCGCAGAGCACGACGACGGCGGTGACCCCGCAGACCGCGCCGACCAGGACGCGCCGACGCCTGCTCCAGGGCCGTCCGCGGCCGGGGCCCCCGTTCGGCGCACCGGTCGCCGACCCGTCGTTCGGCCTCGCGTCGTCCGTCATCGGCGCCCAGTCCGTCCTTTAGTCCAATTTTCTTACCTTTTGCGACCTTTGCTGAGGCTACGTGATCTCCCGTCGGAACGCACAGCCTCCATCAGTAAGCAGCCTCCCTCCGGAAACGCAGACGCCGCCGCCCCGGGCGGTGGCCCGGGGCGGCGGCGAGGTGACCGGTGGAACGGCGCTGGATCAGTCCTGGCCCGGCGTCGTCTTGGCGATCTGCATCAGGAACTCGGCGTTGCTCTTGGTCTGCTTCATCTTGTCCAGCAGCAGCTCGATTGCCTGCTGGCCGTCCAGGGCGTGCAGCACCCGGCGCAGCTTCCAGGTGATCGCGAGCTCCTCCGAGCCGAGCAGGATCTCCTCCTTGCGGGTGCTGGACGCGTCCACGTCCACCGCCGGGAAGATCCGCTTGTCGGCGAGCTTGCGGTCGAGCTTGAGCTCCATGTTGCCGGTGCCCTTGAACTCCTCGAAGATCACGTCGTCCATGCGCGAGCCGGTGTCGACCAGCGCGGTGGCGATGATGGTCAGCGAGCCGCCGTTCTCGATGTTGCGCGCGGCACCGAAGAACTTCTTCGGCGGGTAGAGCGCGGTCGAGTCGACACCACCGGACAGGATGCGTCCGGAGGTCGGCGCCGCCAGGTTGTAGGCACGGCCCAGGCGGGTGATCGAGTCCAGCAGCACGACCACGTCGTGGCCCAGCTCCACCAGCCGCTTGGCACGCTCGATGGCGAGCTCGGCGACGGTGGTGTGGTCCTCGGCCGGACGGTCGAAGGTCGAGGAGATGACCTCGCCCTTCACCGAACGGGTCATGTCGGTGACCTCTTCCGGACGCTCGTCCACCAGGACGACCATCAGGTGGCACTCGGGGTTGTTGTGCGTGATCGCGTTGGCGATCGCCTGCATGATCATCGTCTTGCCGGTCTTCGGCTGGGCGACGATCAGACCACGCTGACCCTTCCCGATCGGCGCCACCAGGTCGATGATCCGGGTCGTCAGCACACCCGGATCGGTCTCCAGACGCAGCCGCTCCTGCGGGTACAGCGGGGTCAGCCGGTTGAACTCCGGACGGTTGCGGCCCGAGTCCGGCTCGCTGCCGTTCACCGAGTCCAGACGCACCAGCGCGTTGAACTTCTCCCGCCGCTCACCGTCCTTCGGCTGCCGCACCGCGCCGGTGATCGCGTCACCCTTACGCAGACCGTTCTTGCGAACCTGGGCCAGCGACACGTACACGTCGTTGGGGCCGGACAGGTAGCCGGAGGTCCGCACGAAGGCGTAGTTGTCCAGGATGTCCAGGATGCCGGCCACCGGGATGAGCACGTCGTCCTCGTTGACCTGCGGCTCGGCCGGGCCCTCGAAGCCGTCACGGCGGTTGCGCCGGTTGCGGTCGCGGTAGCGGCCGCGGCGACGGCCGCCGCCGAACTCGTCGTCGTCCGGGTAGCCGCCCTGGACGTTGCCGCCCTGGCCCTGACCCTGGCTCTGGCCGCCCTGGACGTTGCCGCCCTGACCGGCCGCACGGCCGCCCTGGCTGCCGGCGCCGTCCTGCTGCTGGCCCCGGTCCCCGCGGTCGCGACGGTTGCGGCGCTCGCCGCGCTCGCCCCGCTCGGCGCGGTCGCGGCGGGACTCGCCGCCCTCGGACTCGACCACGGCGGTGCCCGCGCCACCGGAGGTGCCGGTGCCGGCGGTGCTGTCCTGGGCACGGTCACGGCGCTCGCGACGGTCCCGACGGCCGTTCTCGCGGACCTCGGAACCGTCCGTGCGGCCCTGCTCCTGCGCCGGACGCTCGCGCACCTCGGTGGCCACCGAGGCGGCCGGCTCGGCAGCAGGGGCGACGGTGTCCTGCGGCGCGGCCTCGGCCGCGGTGGTGAGCGAGGTCACCGGGGCGGTGGCCCGGCGGCTGCGACGCGGAGCCCGCTCGGCGGCCGGGGCGTCGGTCGCGGACTGCACCGGGATGTCGATCTGCTGCTGCTCGGCGGCGCGGGACCGGGCGGTGCGGCGGGCCGGGGCGGGAGCCTCGGCCGACTCGGCGGCCGGGGCGGCAGCGGCTTCGGCGCCGCTGTCCGGGGTGGCCTTGACGGCCCGGGAGGCGCGCTTGGCGGCCGGCGCCTCGGCGGCGAGCAGCGGGTCCCCGCCGTTCTTCGCCTTGATGGCGTCGATGAGGTCGCTCTTGCGCATCCGGCCGGTGCCGCTGATGCCGAGGCCGGTGGCGAGCTGCTGCAGCTCTGCGAGCACCATGGCGTTCAGCCCGGTGCCCGTGGTCCGACGGCGCTTCGGCGCGGGGGCCGTGGTTGCGTCCGACGCGTCAGCGTCCGGGCGCGCGCCCATCAGATCGGTGGTGTCGCTCACGAAGGGTCCTTCCCTGGAGCGGACGTCGGCCTGTCTGGCTCGGCGACCGGTTGTGCTGTCCGTCCCTGCGCTCGTTTTCACAGGTACGGGGCGGTGGTCCGCCGGATGGCGGTCATACGAACTGTTGCGGTGCTGTGTGCTGACGCACACCGCTTACCGGGCCCCCGTCGCGTGTCACGACACTCCATCCCCAAACTGCAGTCTCAGCACGGCTGCGTGGTCTGTTGCAGGCCATGTGCGTCACATGCGGGCTGAGGCACCGACACGGCTTCGGGATGCGGTCACACTTGCGCAGGCAGGCTGCGTACGCGCTGTGGCGGGCTCCCGGAGAATTGCTGTCCCGGAACGGTCACCCCGCTGGGCGGAGCGGACCGGGATCGGGACGCGGCGCACCGGGCCCCGTAGGGCACCTGGTGCAGACATGAGATTAACACTACTGGACCCAACAAACATTCCCCCACTGTGTGTCTGCCAATCGTGTCCCCGATCGCACCCTCCGCTCAAGCCCGCCGCACGGTCCTGTGCAGGTCCCGAGGGGATTCCCCAGGCGATGCGCGCCGGTGCCGCGGCGGCGGTGCGGGTGCGATCGGTGGTCATCCGGCGGTCACTCCGCCCCCGGAGCCGCCAGGGGCCGAACCCCGGCGCCGTCCAGATCCAGGCCGAGCCGGTGCGCGGCCCAGTCCGGGCCGGCGAATCCGAGCGCCTTGTCGGCGGTGCCGGAGTCGGTGAGGGCCAGCACGGTGGGTCCGGCCCCGGAGATCGCCGCCGGGATCCCCTCCGCGCGCAGGCGGGCGACCAGGGCGGCGCTCTGCGGCATGGCCGGGGTCCGGTAGTCCTGGTGCAGCCGGTCCTCGGTGGCGGCCAGCAGCAGTTCCGGGCGGCGGGTGACCGCCTCGACGAACAGCGCGGCGCGGCCCACGTTGGCGGCGGCGTCGGCGTGCGGCACGGTGGCCGGCAGCAGGCCCCGGGCGACCTCGGTGAGCACCGGGTTCGCCGGGACGAAGACCACCGGCACGACCTCGGTGGAGGGGGTGAGGGTGATCGCATGGGCACCGTGGCCGCTGTGCTCGGAGTCGGTCCAGGCAATGGTGAAGCCGCCGAGGAGGCAGGCGGCGACGTTGTCGGGATGGCCCTCGATCTCCGAAGCCAGCGTCAGCATCGCGGCGTCGTCCATGAGTTCGGCGCCGCCGACGGTCACGGCACGGGCCGCGACGATACCGGCCACGATGGCGGCGGAGGAGGAGCCCAGGCCCCGGCCGTGCGGTATCCGGTTGGCGCAGACCACTTCCAGGCCCCGGGGCTGGCCGCCGAGCCGGTCGAAGGCGGCCCGCATCGCCCGGACCACCAGATGCCGTTCGTCGCGGGCCAGCGTGTCCGCGCCCTCGCCGGCGATGTCGACGTCCAGACCCGAGTCGGCGACCCGGACCACGACGTCGTCGTAGAGGCCGAGGGCGAGACCGAAGGAGTCGAAGCCCGGGCCCAGGTTGGCGCTGGTCGCGGGCACGCGGACGCGGGTCGCGGCGGCGCGGAAGGCGGGGGCGGGCATGTCGCGGTCGCTCCTGGATCTGATTCTGGGGGTCACCTCAGCGTATCGAAGAACAGTTCTGAGGAGATACACCCACGCTGGTGGTCGGCGGCGGAAAGCCGCCGGGATCCGCGATGCGGGACCCGCCGGTCGGGCGGGCCCCGCACCGGGACCGTGGTCGAGAGGCCCGGACGAACAGGGACGGACATGGCCGGCCCTTGGCCGTGGGCCGCCCACCCGTTGGTGGCGCGGCGCCCACCGGGTTGACGGCCGACCCTCGACCCAGGTCTCCGTTACGCCAGGCCGAGCCGCTCCGCGGCGGCTTCGGCGTCGATCGGGATGGTGGTCGGCTGCGGCGCGCCGGCCACCGCCCAGTCCGGGTCCTTGAGGCCGTTGCCGGTCACCGTGCAGACGATCCGCTGGCCCGGGTCGACCAGCCCGCGCTCGGCCGCCTGCAGCAGCCCGGCCACGCTCGCGGCCGACGCCGGCTCCACGAACACGCCCTCGCGCGCGGCCAGCAGCCGGTATGCGGAAAGGATCTGACGGTCGGTCACCTTGTCGATGAGTCCGCCCGACTCGTCCCGCGCGGCCAGCGCGAAGTCCCAGGAGGCCGGGTTGCCGATCCGGATCGCGGTGGCGATGGTCTGCGGCTGCAGCACCGGCGCGCCGTCCACGATCGGCGCCGAGCCGGAGGCCTGGAAGCCCCACATCCGCGGGGTGCGGGTGGACACGGCGGGGAGGGTGCCCTCGGCGCCGGGGGTTGCCACCGGCGTCGGCCGGGCGTACTCGCGGTAGCCCTTCCAGTAGGCGGTGATGTTGCCCGCGTTGCCGACCGGCAGCACATGAATGTCGGGCGCGTCGCCGAGCATGTCGACGATCTCGAACGCGGCGGTCTTCTGGCCCTCGATCCGGACCGGGTTCACCGAGTTGACCAGCGCCACCGGGTAGCGGTCGGAGAGGTCCCTGGCCAGCGTCAGGCAGTCGTCGAAGTTGCCGTCCACCTGCAGGATCTTCGCGCCGTGGACCAGCGCCTGGCCCATCTTGCCAAGCGCGATCTTGCCCTGCGGGACCAGCACCGCGCAGACCATCCCGGCCCGCACCGCGTAGGCCGCGGCGGAGGCGGAGGTGTTGCCGGTGGAGGCGCAGATGACGGCCTGGGCGCCGTCCTCCTTGGCCTTCGAGATGGCCATGGTCATGCCGCGGTCCTTGAAGGAGCCGGTGGGGTTGGCCCCCTCGACCTTCAGGTAGACGTCGCAGCCGGTGCGCTCGGACAGCAGCTGGGCCGGGACCAGCGGCGTACCGCCTTCCAGCAGGGTGACCACGGGGGTGGCCTCCGTCACCGGGAGGCGGTCGCGGTACTCCTCGATCAGGCCGCGCCACTGGTGGGTGCGGGCGCCGTGGGAGTGGACGCTGGTGGTGCTCATTGGATTCATTCCCCTTCGACACGCATGATGCTGGCCACACCTCTGACCTGGTCGTGTGTCCGCAGAGCGGCGACCGTGGCGGACAGCGCGGCGTCAGTGGCGCGGTGGGTGACTACGACGAGTGAGGCGTCGCCCTCCCGGCCCTGCTGCCGGACCGTGTCGATGGACACGCCGTGCTCGGCGAAGACGGTGGCGACCTGCGCCAGGACACCTGCCTTGTCGGCGACGTCCAGGCTGACGTGGTAGCGGGTGACCACATCGTCCATGGGATTGACGGTGAGCTGAGCGTACGCCGACTCGCCCGGTCCGGTGGAACCGGCCAGCTTGTTGCGGCAGACCGCCACCAGGTCGCCGAGCACCGCGCTCGCGGTCGGCGCGCCGCCGGCGCCGGGGCCGTAGAACATCAGCTGCCCGGCGGCGTCGGCCTCGACGAACACCGCGTTGTAGGCACCGCGGACGTTGGCCAGCGGGTGGGTCAGCGGGATCATCGCCGGGTGCACCCGGGCGGTGACCGAGACCCCGTCCGCGCTGCGCTCGCAGATGGCGAGCAGCTTGACCACGCAGCCCATGGCCTTGGCGCTGGCGATGTCGCCCGCGGTGACCTCGGTGATGCCCTCACGGAACACGTCGTCGGCGGTGACCCGGGTGTGGAAGGCGATGCCCGCCAGGATCGCGGCCTTGGCGGCGGCGTCGAAGCCCTCGACGTCGGCGGTCGGGTCCGCCTCGGCGTAGCCGAGCGCGGTGGCCTCCTCCAGCGCCTCGGAGTACCCGGCGCCGGTGCTGTCCATCTTGTCCAGGATGAAGTTGGTGGTGCCGTTGACGATCCCGAGGACCCGGTTCACCTTGTCCCCGGCCAGCGACTCCCGCAGCGGCCTGATCAGCGGGATCGCCCCGGCGACCGCGGCCTCGTAGTACAGGTCCACGCCGGCCCGGCCGGCCGCCGCGTGCAGCGCCGCGCCGTCGGCGGCGAGCAGCGCCTTGTTGGCGCTGACCACCGAGGCGCCGTTGTCGAAGGCGGTGAGGATCAGGCCCCGGGCCGGCTCGATGCCGCCGATGACCTCGATCACCACGTCGATGTCGTCGCGTTTCACCAGTTCGGTGGCGTCCGTGGTGATCAGGTGCTCGGGGATGCCCGGCCGGGGCCGGTTCGCCCGGCGCACGGCGACCCCGGCCAGTTCCACCGGGGCACCGATGCGGGCGGCCAGGTCGGCCGCGTGCGTCGTCATGATGCGGGCCACGTCGGTGCCTACTACTCCACAACCGAGGAGCGCTACCTTCAGTGTGCGCATCGTCCGACTCCGCTCTGCCGACTAGCTCTCTGCCGACTCATTCATGGATTGACTGTGACGGCGTCTTGTGAGACGAGGTCCGTCGGTGACAAGTCTCGGGGACAACGTCGATAAATCTTCGTCTGTATCAGACTTTGAGACGATGATTTCGCTAGCCGATATCGAGACGCAGCAGATCCTCCTCCGTCTCGCGGCGCACGATCACCCGGGCGGCCCCGTCCGAGACGGCCACCACCGGGGGCTTCAGGGCGTGGTTGTAGTTGCTCGCCATGGAGCGGCAGTAGGCCCCGGTGGCCGGCACGGCCAGCAGGTCGCCGGCGGCCACGTCGGCCGGCAGGAAGGCGTCCTTCACCACGATGTCGCCGGACTCGCAGTGCTTGCCGACCACCCGCGAGAGCATCGGCTCGGCGCCGGAGCTGCGGGAGACCAGCGCGACCGAGTACTCGGCGTCATAGAGGGCGGTGCGGATGTTGTCCGACATCCCGCCGTCGACGCTGACGTAGGTGCGCAGACCCTCCAGCGGCTTCACCGTGCCGACCTCGTAGAGGGTGAAGGCGGTGGGACCGACGATGGCGCGGCCCGGCTCCACCGACAGCCGCGGCGTGGCGAGGCCCGCCCCCGCGCACTCGCGGCTGACGATGTCCGCCAGCTGGACGGCGATCTCGGCCGGCTCGCGCGGGTCGTCGTCGCTGGTGTAGGCGATGCCGAGGCCGCCGCCGAGGTCGATCTCGGGGAGCTCGACGCCGTGCTCGGCCTTGACCTCGGCCAGCAGCCCGACCACCCGGCGGGCGGCGACCTCGAAGCCGGCGGTGTCGAAGATCTGCGAACCGATGTGCGAGTGGATCCCGGCCAGCTCGACGCCGTCCAGGGTCAGCGCCCGGCGCACCGCCTCGGCGGCGTGACCGCCGGAGAGCGAGAGGCCGAACTTCTGGTCCTCGTGGGCGGTGGCGATGAACTCGTGGGTGTGCGCCTCGACGCCCACGGTGACCCGGATCAGGATCTTCTGCCGGACGCCCTGCTGCTCGGCGGTCCAGGAGAGCCGGGCCAGTTCCTCGTAGGAGTCGACGACGACATGGCCGACCCCGGACTTGACCGCGTACTCCAGCTCGGCCTGGGACTTGTTGTTGCCGTGGAAGGCGATCCGGTGCGCCGGCATCCCCGCGGACAGCGCGACGGTGAGCTCGCCGCCGCTGCAGACGTCGACGTTCAGGCCCTCCTCGTGCAGCCAGCGGACGATCGCACGGGAGAGGAAGGCCTTCCCGGCGTAGTAGACGTCGGCGCCGGGGCCGAAGGCGTCCCGCCAGGCGCGGCAGCGGGCGCGGAAGTCCTGCTCGTCGAGGATGTAGGCGGGCGTGCCGAACTCCTCGGCCAGCGTCTGCACGTCGATCCCGCCGACGGTGACCACGCCGTCCTGGCCCCGGGAGACGGTCCGGGCCCAGACCTTGGGGTCAAGGCGGTTGAGGTCGGCCGGAGGTGCGGTGAAGTGCCCCTCGGGCAGGACGTCCCCGTGGCGCGGACCGGCGGGGTGGGCGGAACGGCTCATCTGCGATGTCTCCAGGGGATGTCACGAGCGGTACAGCGAGGGGCGCGAAGGAGGTGGACCACCCTCGCGCCCCTCGCCCGGCTCACATACGTTCGGGAGCTGAAACGCCCAGCAGGGCCAGGCCGTTGGCGATCACGGTACGGGTCGCCTCGGCCAGCCAGAGGCGGGCGCGGTTCAGGTCGGTGACTTCGTCGTCACCCATGGGGAGGATGCGGCACTCGTCGTAGAAGCGGTGGTACTTCGCCGCCAGCTCCTCCAGGAAGCGGGCCACGTGGTGGGGCTGGCGCAGTTCGCCCGCCTTGGCGACGATCCGCGGGAACTCCCCGAGTTTGCCGAGCAGGTCGATCTCCCACTCGGTGCTGAGCAGCTCCGGTTTGAAGTCCTCCGCCGCCCCCTTGTCGATGCCGAGGTCACCGGCATTGCGAGCGACACCGCACATCCGGGTGTGTGCGTACTGGACGTAGTAGACCGGGTTCTCCTTCGACGCGCTGGTGAGCACGTCGATGTCGAGAGTGATCGTGGAGTCCGTGGACGAGCGCGAGAGGGTGTAGCGCGCGGCGTCGACGCCGATCCAGTCGATGACGTCGTCGATGGTGATGATGTTGCCCGCACGCTTGGACATGCGGACCTCCTCACCGTTCTTCAGCATCTTCACGAACTGGCCGATCAGCACCTCGATGTTGTGCGTCGGGTCGTCGCCCGCGCACGCCACGATGGCCTTCAGCCGGTTCACGTAGCCGTGGTGGTCCGCGCCCAGCATGTAGACGTTGACGTCGAAGCCGCGGTCCCGCTTGTTGAGGTAGTACGCGGCGTCGGCGGCGAAGTAGGTGGTCTCGCCGTCGGCCTTGACCAGCACCCGGTCCTTGTCGTCGCCGAAGTCGGTGGTGCGCAGCCAGGTCGCACCGTCCAGCTCGAAGACGTGGCCCTGCTCGCGCAGCCGCTCGGCGGCCTTCTCGACGGCGCCGGAGTCGTGCAGCGACTTCTCCGAGAACCAGACGTCGAAGTGCGCGCCGAACTCCTCCATGGAGCGCTGGATCTCGGCGACCATCAGCCGCAGGCCCTCGGTCCGGAACAGCTCCCGCTGCTCGTCCTCGGGCAGGCCGAGGATGCCGGGGTTGGCGGCGACGATGTCGGCGGCGATGTCGTTGATGTACTCGCCGACGTAACCGTCGTCCGGGACCGGCTGCTTGTTCGCGGCGGCGAAGAGCGAGCCGCCGAACTTGGCGATCTGCACACCGGCGTCGTTGATGTAGTACTCGGTGGTCACCGCCGCGCCGGAGGCACGCAGGATCCGGCCCAGCGAGTCACCGACGGCGGCCCAGCGGACCCCGCCGATGTGGATCGGGCCGGTGGGGTTCGCCGAGACGAACTCCAGGTTGATCCGCTGGCCGGCGAAGGTCTCGTTGTGCCCGTACGCCGCACCGGCGGCGACGATGGTGCGGGCCAGCTCGCCCTGGGTGGCGGCGTCGAAGGTGATGTTCATGAAGCCGGGCCCGGCGATGTCGACCCTGGCGACCCCGGGCAGCGTTCGCAGGCGGGCGGCGACCAACTCGGCCACCTGGCGCGGGGGCGTCGCCGCCGCCTTCGCCAGCTGGAGGGCCACGTTGGTGGCGTAGTCGCCGTGGTCCCTGTTCTTGGGCCGCTCGACGGTCACCGTCTCGGGGACGGCGACGGTCAGCTCGCCCGCCTCAACGACGGCACGAACCGCGGACTGGACTGCCTGGGAAAGCTCTGCGGGTGTCACGGGTGCAAGCCTAGGCGAGAAGGGGGCCTGGTCCGCCACAGCGTTTAGGGGCTGAGACGTTCATGTCCAGCGCCGGATGGCCCGATGTTCGCGCACAGCGAAATGCCTGCTCGGGCGGAGGCAGGTACGGCGGCGATGGGCACGGCCCGGCAACGACGTTCAGCCCGGGTCGACGTGGGGTGAAGGCCGACGCCCGCCGGCAACGTCAGCCCGGTCGAGGCGGGGTGACTGTGGCCCGTCGACGACGTCAGCCCGGCCGGCCCAGGTACCCCGGCAGCTCGGTCGGCCCGTCCACGGCGCCCCGCTGCGCCAGCCGACGCACCAGGGCGATCAGCTCCATCGGTTCGAACGGCTTGCCGAGATAGCCGTCGACGCCGACCGACTCCCCCCGTTCGAGGTCCAGCTGCGTACACGCGCTGACGATCGCTATCCGCAGATGACTGGTCCGCGGATCCGCCCGCAGCCGCGCCGCGGTGCGCAGCCCGTCCAGCCGCGGCATGACGACGTCGAGGGTGATGACGTCGGGTCGTACCTCATGGACGACGTCCAGGCACTCGGCACCATCGGCCGCGGTCACCACCTCGAACCCCTCAAGTTCCAGGTTGACCCTGATCAGTTGGCGGATCACCTCGCTGTCATCCACCACGAGGACCCGTCCCGACGAGCCGGACATATCACTCAGGGTAGGCGGACGGGTGACTCCCTGTCCCCGCTTTCCCCCGATCCACCCACGGTCGCCCACCAGCCACCGGCCACCACACGGACCCGACCGACTCACCCCACGCGGCGACACGACCGCACGGAAAACCTGTGCACGAGCACCAGCCGAGGACTGGTAGTGTTCACCACGTCGCAAGACAGTGCGCCCCCGTAGCTCAGGGGATAGAGCACCGCCCTCCGGAGGCGGGTGCGTAGGTTCGAATCCTACCGGGGGCACTTCGCAGTAAGCGCCACAAAGGCCCAGGTCGACGGGATGATCCCGTGACTCTGGGCCTTCGTCATGTTCGAGGGCCCATCGGTCATGTGCCCCACCCGACACTGGCTTACTGACGGCCAGCCAGGAGGTCGCCCCAACCTTTGCGAACAGCACCCGAAAAGGCATCGCCCGTTCCCGCCGCAGCCGGAGCCGCGGTCAGAGGATGCGGTCTGGCTGGTCGGGGTGGACGATGCCGACCTGGTGTTCGCCCAGGGCCTCGCGGTGGGCGAGCATGTCGTCCAGGTCGGTGCTCACCACCAGAGTGCGTCCGTGGTGCGCGGCCACGACCATGACGAGGGCGTCCACCACGTCGAAGGACTTCTTCGCGGGCAGCTTGACCGCGCGGCGAGCGCCCCGACCCGTTTGCCGTCTCGCTCGGTGTACCCCGACGAGCACGGCAGGCACGGACGGGCGGAATCGTCCCAGGTCTTGGCGTCGAAGTACGGCGGTCGCGGGTCACGCGCAGCGTAGACCGTGCATCCGGCCCCGGTCAGCGAGTGATGAGGCCGCCGGAGATGTCGGCGGTGAGCCGGTGAGCCTGGAACTGGCGTCGGAGAAGAGGAAGAGGGCCGCGGCAGCGCAGTCCTCGGGAGTGCCAAGGCGGGCCATGGGGTGGCGGGCGGGGACCGTCTGCTGCACCCCCGTCGCGGACGGCGCAGCATCGCTCGCCGGGAGCGTGGTGCGTCAGGGGCGGGAGGGGTTGCGCATCAGGTCGCGCATCTCGGTGAGCAGGTCCAGCTCGGTGGGCGGCTCCTCGATCGGGGGGAGCCCGGCGTTGCGACGCTTGCGGTCGGCCATCGCGTTGAGCGGCGCCACCACGAAGAAGTACAGGGCGGCGGCGATCAGCACAAAGGAGATCAGGGCGTTGATGAACGCGCCGTACCGGAAGAGGCTGTGATTGAGCGTGAAGGTGAGTGCGGAGAAGTCCTGCTTTCCGAAGATCGCGGCGATCAACGGCGTCAGCAGATCGTTGACCAGGCTGTTCACCACCGCGACGAACGCGGCACCCATCACGAACGCGACCGCCAGGTCGATCACGTTTCCCCGCAGGATGAACTTCTTGAACCCGTGCAGCATCGCGGCCTCCTTGATTCACAGCTGCCTCCAGCCTTGATCCATCCGCGCTCAGCGGCTCGCCGGGCAGTCCGAACAGGTGACTGCCCGTCAGCGGTGAGCGGGGTGTGGGCGCGGCGATGCGGGTCTGCGTGCGGCGGGCCCGTCGTCAGTGGGTGACGAGGCCGCCGGAGATGTCGACGGTGAGGCCGGTGAGCCAGGAGCTGGCGTCGGAGAAGAGGAACAGGGCGGCGGCGGCGCAGTCCTCGGGGGTGCCGAGACGGGCGAGGGGGTGGCGGGCGGCGACCGCCTGCTGCACCTCCTCGGGCATCCGGGCGGCGATCTTCTCGGTGCGTACGGTCCCGGGGGCAAGGCAGTTGACGCGGACCCCGCGCGGCCCGGCCTCGGCGGCGAGGTGGCGGGTGAACATCACCACGCCCGCCTTCGCGGCCGCGTAGGCGGCGTTGGCCTGGCTGCTCTGGCGGCCCGCCGCCGAGGACATCGTGACGATCGATCCGTGGCCGCGCTCCAGCATCGAGCCGAGGAAGGTCTGGACGGTGAGGAACGTCGAGGTCAGGTCGGTTTCGATGACCTCGCGCCAGCGCGCCGGGGTGAGCGCCGCGGTGGGGGTCGGGGCACCCATGCCGCCGGCGAAGGCGGCGAGCAGGTCCACCGGACCCAGTTCGGCCTCGACGGTGTCGCGGGCGGCGGCCAGCGCCGCCTCGTCGGTGACATCGGCGAGCACCGCGATCGCCCGTCCGCCGGCCGCGGCGATGCCCCCGACGACCTGGTCGAGGGCGTCCTGGTCGCGGCCCACCACAGCGACGGAGCAGCCGTCGGCGGCCAGCGCCCGCGCGGTCTCCGCACCGATCCCGCGTGAGCCGCCGGTGACGACGGCGACCTTGCCGCCGAGTTCCGCGTAGCTGGAGCTGACCATGTCGATTCTCCCTACCGGTGAGTACCCGACGCCCCGAGTGAGCGCACACTCAGTCTGAGTGAGTGCCCACTCATTCGTCAAGCACCCTGCCTGGTCAGCCGCGCAGCTCGGCACCGACCTCATGCATGTGGCGCAGGCCCTGCCGGTAGGACTCGACCAGCCCGGTCTCGGTGTACGGCAGGCCGAGGGCGGCGCAGTGGGCGCGGATCAGCGGCTGGGCGCGGCGGAGGCTGGGGCGCGGCATGCTCGGGAAGAGGTGGTGGTCGATCTGGTAGTTGAGTCCGCCGAGGAACCAGTCGGTGAGCAGGCCACCCCGGACGTTGCGCGAGGTCAGCACCTGACGGCGGAGGTGGCCCCAGCGGTCACCGTCCGGGTCGGGCATCTCCATGCCCTTGTGGTTGGGGGCGAAGGCGCTCCCCAGGTGCAGGCCGAAGAGTGCGTGGTGCAGCGCGGCGAAGGCCAGCGCGTGCAGCGGGTCCATGGCCACCAGCAGCAGTGCGACGTAGCCGACGGAGTGGGCCGCCAGCAGCACGCCCTCGACCAGCCGCTCGCGCCGGGGCCGGTTCCGCAGGTCCTGGATGCTGGAGACCTTGAGCGCGACGCCTTCGAGCAGCAGCAGCGGGAAGAACAGCGCGGCCTGATGGCGGGTCAGCCAGCGGGCGAATCCGGTGCGTTCTGCGGCCTGGCGCCGGGTCCAGACGAAGGCGCCGACGCCGACGTCGGGATCCTTGTCGACGTGGTTGGGGTTGGCGTGGTGGCGGTTGTGCTTGTCGGTCCACCAGCCGACGCTCATGCCCAGCAGCAGGTTGCCGTGGATCAGGCCCAGCACCCGGTTCACCCGGCGGCTCTCGGCTATCTGCTGATGGCCGGCGTCATGGCCCACGAAGGCGGTACGGGCGCCCAGGACGGCGGTCGGCAGTGCCAGCGCGAGCACCCACCAGGAGCCGCCGAGCAGCAGCACGCCGGCCCAGGTGGCCGCCACCAGCAGTGCGTTCAGCGCGATGCTGCGGGCGTACCAGCCGGTCCTGCGCTCCAGCAGCCCTGCGGCCCGCACGGTCCGCAGCAGCGGGCTGAACTCGCTGGCCTGCGCCCCGTTGGTCGGCGACGCGCCGACCAACGCACCGTCGTCCTCCGCAGCGGCGTCCTCCGCAGCACTGTCCTCCGCAGCACCGTCCGCTGGAGCGTGGTCCGCCGCAGGACCGGTCGCCGCGCCGGCGGTCGCCTCCGTACTGCCGGGGCTCTCGCGGAATGTGCGTGTGCTGACGGCGGCCTGTGGTGGGGGCATCAGGTGTCTCCTGGCTTCTGCGCGGCGTACCGGGCCGGGGTTCCCCGGCCACCCCTGAAACCTATGAACCGGGGCGGGGACGAACCATGGAGTGCCCACCCGGGTGCACCGGGGGTTAGCCCCCTGCTGCGAGCCCCCCATCGGCTCCGCCACCAGCCCGGTAGGGTCGGGTCCTGACGGCTGGGAGAGGAACTGGTGGCGACGCAACAGGCGCGGTACCGGCAGGTGGCGGCGGAGCTGCGCCGGGCCATCGCCGAGGAGATCTACGGGTCCGGCGGGCGACTGCCGAGCGAGAGCGCGCTCGCGGAGCGCTATGCCGTGTCGCGGGGCACCGTACGGCAGGCGCTCGCGGTGCTGCGCAACGACGGTGTGGTCACCTCGCGGCGTGGGACCAGGCGCGTGGTGCTGGACAATCCGCCGCTGCAGGACTTCAGCGAGCTGACGAGCTTCACCGGCTGGGCCAGGTCGCTGGGCGAGCAGCCCGGCGGCAGCGTCGTCCACCAGGAGCGGCGCGCGGCGACCGAGGAGGAGCAGCACCAGCTGCGTCTGGGTCCGGACGGCGAGGTGCTGTGGGTGCTGCGGCTGCGCACGCTCTCGGGCCGTCCGGTGATGGTGGAGCGCACCTCGTACCCCCCGGCGGTCGGGGCCCTGGTGGAGGCCATGCCGACGGAGGCGGTCTCGGTCACCGACCTGCTGGCCCGGCACGGCGTCCTGCTGGTAGACGCCGATCACACCATCGACCTGGTGCACGCCGAGGCGCAGGACGCCGAACTGCTCGGCTGCGCGGCCGGCGCCCCGCTGCTGCGGGAGCGCCGGCGCGCGACCGATCCGGCGGGGGTGCCGGTGGAGTGGTCCGAGGACCGCTACCTGCCCGGCACCGTCGCCTTCACGGTGCACAACTCGTCGGCCTCGACGGTGCTGACCCGCAGCCGGACCGGCGGTGGCGCTACGTCCGCGTCATGACGCCCGGACCGGCGGCGCCTGTGCCGTGATCAGGTCGGCCAGCAGCGGCCGAAAGTGTTCGAACCCGGGCACGGCGAGGTCCGGGTCCTTGGCCGCCTCGTCCCAGCGGCGCAGCCGCACGGCGTCTGCCGCGTAGGGGCCGGCCGCGAAGGCCGTCGCCTGCTCGGGGGTCATCGGGCCGCCCTGGACCGACAGGGTGTGGACCGAAGCCTCGGAGAGCCTGCCGAAGTAGTCGGGCTCGACGGCACAGAGGTAGCGCTTGGCCGCGACATGCAGCCGCACCGGCTCGGTGACGGCCGGTCCGAACCATCCGGCCAGCCACTCTGCCCCGGTGACGCTGTGACGGTTGTCGGTCCCCGACATCAACTCGGCTCCACTGGAACCGCCGTGATGAGCAGTCAGAGTCTCGAAGTGGCCGATGTCATGGAGCAGGGCGGCGGCGACCAGGGACGCGGACGCGCCCTCGCCCTGGGCCAGGAACGCGGCCTGGAGCATGTGCTGGGCCTGGGTGACGGCCTCGCCGAAATACTCGGCGGCGCCCTCTCCGTCGAAGAGCGCGGCCAGGGTGTCCAGCGGATTCACGCCGCGCCTCCCTCGGTCCGGACCTCGCCGGCGCGGACCTCGCCGGCGCAGACCGCTGCCGCCGTCCGGCGGAGCACCGCGCGGGTGCTGTCCAGGGCGTCCAGGTCCGCGTAGCAGCCCTGGAGCCGACGGCTGCCGCCGGCCTCGAACGCGGTACGGGCGTGCAGCAGCCGGACGTTGTCGAAGATGAGGCAGTCGCCCGGCTCCAGCCGGAACTCCAGCTGCCTTCCCGGGCGCTGGAGCAACTCGCCGAAGGCGCGGTAGGCGGCGTAGAACGCGGCGGTCTCGGCCACCGGCAGCCGCAGCGTGCCGATGGAGCGGTTGTTGAAGCGCACCTCGCGGATCCGGCCGCGCGGGTCGACGCCGATCAGCGGCCGGTCGGCGCGCAGCTCGGTCTCCCCGTCGGCGAAGCGGAACGGCACCGGGGTGCGGGTAAGCACGGCGAAGCCCTCCGGGTCCTCCGCCCGGAACAGCGCCGCCGCCGCGAAGCCGTCGACCAGGCCGGAGTCGCCCCCGGGCGAGCTGTTGTCGAGACAGTGCAGCAGTTGCAGCGTGGGCACCGGGTCGCGGTAGGGGTTGTCGGTGTGCGGGGTGATCGCGACGCTGGTGAAGGCCAGGTTGTTCGGCTGCTCCTCGACCCGCACCTCGAAGATCCGGCCGTAGTTGGTCTCCCGGACGTAGCCGAAGGTCTCGGTGACGGCCAGTACCTGGCCCTCGCGCACCGGCACGTCGCGCAGCAGCGCGAAGCCCAGGCGGGCGACCGAGTCCAGCAGCCGCAGCCGCTCGGCCGGGTCGGCGAGGTAGTCGGCCCAGCGGGCCTCGGGCAGCCGGTCGGCCAGGTCGGGGGCGGTCCACAGCTGCTTGGCGTCCTCGGTGCGCCCGTCGCCGTGGTCGGACCGGGCAGCGGGGTCGGTCCGCTCGCCGGCTTCAGCGGCAGTGCCGGCGTCGGCAACGTCGTCGGCACCGACGAAGGCCGCCGTGCCGCCGAGCCAGTCGGCGCCGTAGCGGGAGCGGTGGCCGTCCGGGAGCCAGTGCACCTCGTGGACGGTGCGGCCGTTCCACTCGACGGTCTGCTCGGAGCCGACGGCCAGGTCGGCGGGCAGATCGGTGATCTGGAACAGCTTCTGGCCGGTCGCCGGATCACGGCATTCGCCGCAGTCGCAGTTGTCGCGCAGCCAGACGGGCGGGAACTCGGTCAACGGCGGGTGGAGCGGCGCGGTGGTCACAGTGCCTCCAGGATCGAGATGACGCTCTCTGCAAAGTTGTATAGCCAACTTTTCCTAGGAGGAACCTGCCAGCGAAGAATGGCGCGCGGATGTGGGGTCGATGGCCGACGGGTGTCGCACGCACGGCGAAGCGGTGTCGGTCCGCCAGGGAAGCAGCGTGTGCGAACGGCGCTGGCATGATGGGCAGCGTGCAGATCAGCCACGCCAGCCTGCCCAGTCCCGACGCCGCCACGAACGAGGACTTCGTCATCGCCTCGGAGTGCTTCGTGGCGGTCCTCGACGGCGCGACCGCCAGCGGACTGCCCAGCGGCTGCGTCCACGACGTCGCCTGGCTGGCACGCCGGCTCGGCGGCCGGCTGGCACTCGCCCTGATCGAGGAGCCCGGACTGCCCCTGCGCGAGGCCCTGCGCACCGGCATCGTCGGCACCGCCGCACTGCACGGCAGCGGCTGCGATCTGCGGAACCCGGACAGCCCGTCGAGCACGGTGGCGGTCGCCCGCGAGCACGAGGGCATGCTGGACTTCCTGGTTCTGGCGGACTCGCCGGTGGTGGTCGAGACCGTGGACGACGAGGTGATCGTCCTGCATGACGACCGGGTCGACCGGCTGCCCGCCTACGACCGGGAGTCGGTGAGCCGGCTGCGCAACAGCGACGCGGGCTTCTGGGTCGCCGGGGCGCGGCCGGAGGCCGCCGACCGGGCACTGGTGCGGAGCCTGCCCAGTGCGGGGGTGCGGCGATTCGCGGTGGTCACCGACGGGGTGTCCCGGCTGGTCGAGCGCTACGGGTGGAGCTGGGGACAGCTGCTGGACGCCCTGGAGAAGCAGGGCCCGGCCGCAGTGGTGCAGGCCGTACGCGAGGCCGAACTGGCCACGCCGGCCGGCCGGTACGGCGGCAAGCGCCACGACGACGCGACGGCGGCCTTCGCCGTCCCGGGCGCCGGACCCCGCCCGTAGCGGCTGGCGCGGCGAACCGGCTGGGTTCATCCTCTGGCTCGGCGGCCATCTCTGACGTACCGTCAGATGCTGCTGATCCCAGGGAGGTCCCCCCGTGTCCCGACGCCCGGCCGCGCAGCGGCCCGTCCCGCTGGACGAGTACCCGGTGCACCAGGTGCCGCTGTCCATGCGCCACGTCGCCACCGGCGACCGCAACGCCTACGACCGCTGCATCTTCCACGTCTTCGACCACAGCGGCCGGGCGCTGCTCATCGCCGGCCTGGGCGTCTACCCCAACACCGGGGTCATCGACGCCTATGCGACCCTCAGGACCGGCGGCAGGCTGCACGCCGTTCGGGCCTCGGACGCGCTGGGCGACGACCGGATGCAGCTGCGGGTGGGACCGTTGCGGATCGAGGTTCAGCACCCGCTGCGGCGACTGCGGCTGGTCTGCGAGCCGGAGCCGGACGACGGCCGGGGTCACGAAGGCGAGCAGGGGCAGGGCCTCAGCTTCGACCTGACCTGGGAGGCGGCATTCCCCGCCCTGTGGGAACCGCACCACGTCGCCCGTACCGGCGACCGGCTGACGCTGGAGGGGCGCCGCTTCGTCCAGGCCGGCACCGCGAGCGGGACCATCCGCGCCGACGGGGTGGAGCACACCGTCACCCCCGCCGACTGGACCGGAACCCGGGACCGCAGCTGGGGCGTGCGCCCCATCCCCGGGGAGCAGCCCGGGCGCGCGGCCGAGGAGCAGCGGCCCGAGGGCTTCCACTGGGTCTGGTGCCCCATCAGGTTCCAGGACCGCTTCGTGATGGTGCTGCTGCAGGAGGACGCCGACGGCTTCCGGACGCTGAGCGACGCGGTGCTGGTGCACCCGCACTCCGATGCGCAGGACGCGCCGGCTCGCCCGGACGAGCAGCTCGGCTGGCCGTATGTCGACATCGACTACACGCCGGGGACGCGGACTCCGCGGGCGGCGGTGATCCACCTCACCGACTCCGCCCGCAAGCAGCTGGACATCCACGCTGAGGTGCTGACCAGCAGCCCGCTGGCGGTCGGCGCCGGATATCCACCCGCGCAGGGATGGCAGCACGGGACCTGGCAGGGGCGCGACTGGAGCGAGCGGCTGGTCTACCGGCTCGACGACCCCGCCGACCCCGCGCACGCCGCCGTCGCGAGCGCGATCGCGTACGGGGTGACCGATCACGCGGCGCGCTTCACCCTCGACGGGGAGGTCGGGTACGGGATCTTCGAGCACGGCAGCTTCGGGCGCCACGACCCCAGCGGATTCACCGACTTCTCCTCCGTCGCGCCCTGAACCCCCGCCCGAGCGGTCCGCCGGCCCGAGCCCGTCCCACCCGTCCGCACCTCGCCGCCCACCGCCGCTACGGAGGCCAGCCGATGGCGACACCCAGCACCCCTCGCCCGCGTACCACCACCCGCGACCCCGCCGTCCTCGAACAGCGGCTCGCCGCCTGGGTCGACGCCGGGGAGCCGGGGGCCCGGATCGGCGGGCTCAGCGTGCCGCCGTCCAACGGCATGTCCAGCGACACGGTGCTGTTCGACCTGCTCCCGCCCGGTGGCGGACCCGCGCGGCCGTGCGTGCTGCGGCTGGCCCCCGACCCGGACGCCTACGCGGTCTTCCCCGTGTACGACATGGAACGGCAGTACCGGACCATCCGGCTCGTCGCGGAGCGGACGAAGGTGCCGGTCCCCCGGCTGCTGCGACTGGAGACCGATCCCGGGCCACTCGGGGCGCCCGGGTTCCTGATGGAGCGGGTGGAGGGACGGGTGCCACCGGACGTGATGCCGTACACCTACGGCGGCAACTGGCTGTTCGAGGCCGGCGCGGCGGATCGCGCCTCACTGGAGCAGGCGACGGTGGAGGTGCTGGCCGAGCTGCACACGGTCGCGGCCGACGAGGCGACGTCGTTCCTCACCCCCGGTCGCAGCAGTACGAGCAGCGTTACTGGTGGCGGTACGGATGGCGGTACGGGTGGCGATGCGAACGGCGGTACGCCTGCGGTCGGGTACGTCGCCGGTGACGCGTTGCGGCGGCACGTCGAGGAGCAGCACGCGTACTACACCTTCGTGGTGGCCGGCCGCCCGCGCTCACCGCTGATCGAGCGGGCCTTCGCCCGGCTGGAGGAGCTGTGGCCGGAGGACAGCGGCCCCACCGTGCTGAGCTGGGGTGACGCCAGGATCGGGAACATCCTCTACCAGGGCTTCACCCCGGCTGCCGTGCTCGACTGGGAGATGGCCTCACTCGGTCCGCGCGAGCTGGACCTGGCCTGGCTGATCTTCCTGCACCGCTTCTTCCAGGACCTCACCGAGGGCTCCGGACAGCCCGGCATGCCGGACTTCCTCGACCGCGGGCGCACCTGCGCCCGCTACGCCGAGGCCACCGGCCACCCGCCGCGCGACATGGACTTCCACCTCCTGTACGCGGCACTGCGGCATGCCGTGGTGATGCTCAGGATCGGCTACCGGCAGCTGCACTACGGCGAGACGGCCGCGCCCGCCGACCCGGACCAACTGATCCTGCACCGGGCCACCCTGGAGGCGATGGTCGAGGACCGCTACTGGCAGGGGATGTGACCAGCCGTCAGAGCGCCACCGCCCGCGCCGCCGTCAGCTCGTAGCCGAGGGTCAGCGTACGGCGCTCGTCCGGGGCGAGGCCGAGCTCGTAGCGGACTATGCCGTCGGCGTCGGTGGCGTCGGGCTGCGGAGCACAGCGCTCCTTGTCGAGACGGACCTCGACCGCCGAGATCTCGGACACCGGCAGCCGCTCGCGCACGGTGACGGTGACCGGCGGGGCATCCGGAGGGGCGAAGCGGGAGACCGACAGCCGCACGGTGCGGCGGATCACCGTCCGTCCGCTGATCGTCGCGGTGTCGCGGGACTCCTCGACGCTGCGGACGATCCGGAAGGTGTCCTCGCTGCCGAAGGACAGCTCCACCGGCGCGCCCTCGGCGGTGAAGCGCAGCTCGCCCCGGCCCACGAAACCGCTGCCGCGCACCAGTTCCACCGGGCCGGAGAGCAGCACCTGACCCGTGCCGTTGCTGAACCGGACGGTCTGGGTGACCAGCGTGGACAGCTCCGGCGCGGCGGAGTACCCGGTGCGGACCGGCAGCGTCGAGGACCCGAGGCCGATCCGGTGCGGACGGCCGTCCGAGCGCAGCGTGACCGGGTCGGGGACGGTCAGCAGGCGGGCCTCGCCGCCGTCGTCGACGCCCGGGAGCGGCGCGCCGCCTCCGGTCGGCCGGTCCGAGGCGTCGTCGACCGGACCCACGGTCTGGATGTCCACCTCACGCAGGTCCACCTCGATGGTGCGGCGTTCCTGCGGCGTCCGGTCCACCAGGCGCAGGACGTCCTCGGCGAGCTGCGGGGGTTCGGCGGCGAGGGTGGTGCGCGCGGTGGACAGTGCCACCCGCACCCGGGACCAGTCCTCGCCGGTGCGCTGCCAGGCGACGGCCTCGCGTTCCAGCAGGAGCGACGTCCCCTCCGCGGCGAGGGTCGCCCGGTAGGCGGGCCGCCACAGCGCGCAGGGGGTGAGGTGCAGCACCCGCAGTGATGCCCCGGCCGCGGGCTGCGCCGCCTCGATCACCACCTCGACGAAGGCCGAGAGAACCAGCGGCCGCTCCTCGGCCTCGTCCCGGGCCCGGGTCGCCTCGGCGAGTTCGGTACGCAGCCGGGCCATCAGCCGCGTCGCGACCCGGAGTTCCTCGCCGTGACGGAACCGGGCGTCCTCGGCCCGGTCCAGCTGCGCCGTCCAGCGCTCCGGGTCGGCCTCGCCCGCCCCGGAGCCCTCGGCGATCTCCCGGTACAGGTCGGCGACCAGCTGGTCCAGGATGGCGACACGGCTGGCCAGCCGCGCGCAGTCGGCCTTGACCCGGAGGATGCGCTCGTCGAGTTCATGGATGCGGTGCTGCAGCTCGGACGCCGCCGGGTCGGGGCCACCGGCCGGTGGCGGGGTGTAGAGCCGGACCAGGCGGACGTCCAGGACGCTCGCCGTCGGTGCGTTCAGCAGTTCCGCGCGCAGCGAGCGGTCCACCGCGAGCGGGCTGACCGGGCCGAACCGCAGCTTCTGGACGCCGCCGCCGAGGTCGAGCACGGCCAGGCGCTCGACCTCGGCACGGTCCTCCAGCAGGGTGACCGCCGTGACCGGGAGCAGGGTGGCCGGAGGCGGGGTGACCGCGTCGTCCGAAGGGGCGGCGCTCTCCGGAAGGGCGCCGGGCAGGGTGCCGGCCGGGTCGTCCGTGTGGGCCGTGTCGTCCGCCATGGTCAGTGCCTCCGGTTTCCGTCGGACAGGGCCTTCGCGGCCGGGATGCGGATGTCGAAGCCGCCGGAGAGCCGGGTGGTGGCGCGCGGCTCCAGGGTGACCAGCCAGACGCGCATCCCGCGCCGGTGCGTCACGTCCTGTTCCGGCGGGACGGCGGTCCACGGCGGGGTGGCCGCCTGCTCGTCGACCCTGGCGTCCTTGTCATCGCTGACCGGCACCCGCTCGCGGACCTCGACGGTGACCGGGTGACCGAGCCGGTTCGCGAGCTCGACCTCGACGCGGTGCTCCAGCACCAGCGTTCCGTTGCGGAGCCCCGCCGTGGTCTCCCGCATCTGGGTGTTCCGCGCGACCTGGATGCCCTCGACCACACCGATGCCGACCCGGCGGCTCTGGCCCGGGGCCAGGGTCGGCAGTTGGGTGGTCATCAGGTAGTCGCCGTCCAGGGAGACCTCGGCCGGACCGGCGAGCAGCGCGTGCCCACTGGTGTTGCCGACGCGCACCGCCGCGTAGACCCGCGGGTCGGCGGAGGGCACGCAGACGTGCTCGGGCGCGAGGGTGACCGGGAAGGCCTGGACCGGGACGGTGTGCCAGCCCCCGTCCGCCGGGACGTCCACGGGGGCGGCGGTGTCGTAGCGGTAGTCGAAGGAACCGGCGGAGAACCGGACCGGCGAGCAGTGCTCGGGAAGAGCGAGTCCGGCCACGGACTCGGCGCGGCGTACGTATTCGACGGTGACCGCGTCCAGCCCGGCCGACGCGGGGAGCAGCCGGCCGCGCTCGCCCCGCGTTCCGTCCGCCCCGGTGACCGCGAGGTCGTTGAAGTCGCGTGGGGGCTCCGCGAGTTGCTGGAACTGACGCGGCGGCGGCCCCGACGGCGGCGGCGCGGCGGCCATCAGCGCCTGGGGGACCATGTCCTCGGCGACGGCACCACGCGCCACTCCACGTGCGGCTCCGCCGACGGCGAAGGGTGCCGCACCCGGCGCACCCGGTGCGGCACCGTAGCCGCTCGGCACCGGCGCCGAAGCGTAGGCCGCGGGCTGCGGTGCCGACGGCACCGGCTGCGCGGAACCGGGCCCGGCAGCCCGGGATGCGCGCCTGGCGACACCGGCTGATCTGACGGTGCCGGCACCCGCGTCGGCGCTGGCCTCGATGTCGGCACTGGCACTGGCACCGGCGACCTCCGGTGCTCCGCCCAGGAGCTGCCACTCCTGGTGCGCCCGTGCTGCGGCGACGGTGCGCGGCACGGGCTGCGCGCCCAGGAAAGCGTCATAGCCCGCGAACAACTCCGGGAGGCCCGACGGCGGTTCGCGGTGCGCCGGCGCGGGTTGCTCCGCCTGCCGCCGTCCGATCCGCAGCGAGCGCAGCTCCGGTGCGTCGGTCCGTCGCCGCAGGTCGGCGGTGGAGAGACCGAGCCGCACGCCGCGCCAGTCCTCGCCGGTGCGCTGCGCGATCACCGCCCGCATGGCCAGGGTGGCACCGGGGGCGTCGCCGTGGATGCCGGTCAGTCTGAGGTCGTAGACCGGCGCCCAGGTCGCCCCGGGGACGCCGTACTCCAGCTCCAACTCCAGCTCGACCCCGGGCTCGGCCGCCGACCCGGCCTCGGGCGAGGGCTCGGGTCCGGGCAAGGGCTGGGGTCCGGGCGAGGGCTCGGGTCCGGTCAAATGCTCCGCGCCGAGATCCAGGGTGACCAGCACGCTGCTGGTGGTGCGAACCGTCTGCGTGGGCAGTGCCCCCGACGCCTCGCGCAGCCGTCTGCGGGCGATCTCCACCCGCTGGTCGGCCTCGGTGCGGGCGTCGCCGGCAGAGATCAACCGGCCGTGCAGCGCGTCGAGCCGGCTGTCGACGAACTCGGCCAGCGTCAGCAGTGCCTCGGCGGGGGCGAGGCGGTGCGGATCGCCCCGACGTGTGGGCGGCGGCACCGCCCGTACCCCGGCGACCCGTTCCACCTGCTCGGCCAGGGCGCTCTGGACGGCCCGGGCGGCGTCGGCGGCCTCCTCGGCGGCGTCCAGCGCGCGCTGCAGCGGCGCGAGGTCGGCGGGCTCGGAGATGTCCGCGGCGACCTCGCGCCGCACGTCGACCACCCGGCTGCCGGCCGGACCGCCGTCGATCCGGGCGCGCAGGCTGCGGGCGTCCATCGTCAGCGGCAGCCCGTCCAGCCGCAGCCGGATCCGGCGGTCCGGCCGCGCGCCGAGGCGCACCCGGGCCCGCCGGGTGCACAGCGCGCCCGAGGCGTACACCACCACGGAGTGGAGTACCGAGCTGGTGGTGAGCGGTGCGGGCATGGCCCCTCCCTGGCGGAGTCGTCGGGGCCACGTTAGACGACCCCGCCGACAATCCTCAGCCGTCTGCGTGGATCTTCCGCGCCGGTCCGGCGGGTGGCCGGACACCCGGGTCCGGCACGCCCGGAGCAGGGTCAGAGCGAGGCGAGCTGCGCGGTGAGGTCGTCCAGGCCGAAGGCTCCCTGCGAGAGCGCCTTCATGTGCCACGCCTTGAGGTCGAACGCGGCCCCGTGCGCCTTCCTGGCCTGGTCGCGACCGCGTCGCCAGGCGCGCTCGCCCAGCTTGTAGCCGATGGCCTGGCCGGGCCAGCCCAGGTAGCGGACGATCTCGCTCTCCCGCATCTCGGCCGGGCTGCCGTTGTAGGCGGCGAAGAACTCGGTGGCCGGCTCCGGCGTCCAGCGCTCGCCGGGGCGGAACGGCGAGTCCGCCGGGATCAGCAGGCCGTTGTGCATGCCGATGTCGATGATGACGCGGATGGTGCGCAGCATCTGCTCGTCGAGGAAGCCGAGGCGGCGGCCCGGGTCGCCGAAGAAACCGAGCTCGTCCATGAGGCGCTCGGAGTAGAGGGCCCAGCCCTCGGTGTCGGCGCTGACGCTGCCGATGGTGCACTGGTAGCGGGAGAGCCTTCCGGCAGAGCGCATCCGCTGGGCGAGGTGCAGGTGGTGGCCGGGGACGCCCTCGTGGTACCAGGTGCTGACGAGCTGCCAGGTCGGGAACTCGGTGCGGTCCAGGGTCGGCAGCCAGGTCCGGCCGGGACGGGTGAAGTCCAGGCTGGGGCGGGTGTAGTAGGGCGCGGCCGCACTGCCGGCCGGGGCGATCATGGCCTCGACCCGGCGCAGCGGCCCGTCGAGGTCGAAGTGGGTGCCGTCGAGCGCCTCGATGGCCTCCTGCATCAGCTGCTGCAGCCAGTCACGGATGGCGTCGACCCCGCTGACGGAGTGTCCGTGCCGCTCCAGGTGCTCGATCGCCTCCAGCGGTACGGCCCCCGGCAGGACCCGGCCCGCCTCGGTCCGCATCTCGGCGTCGAGCCGGTGGAACTCGCTCCAGGCCCACTGGTAGGCCTCGTCCAGGTCGAGGTCGGCGCCGGTGTTGAAGCGGGCGGCGCGCCGGTAGAGCTCGCTCCCGGCGGTGTCGGACGCGCCCGCCGCGGCGGGTCCGTACTCGTCGCGGAGCCAGTCGCGGAAGACCGCGACGGCGGCGGTGGCCTGGCGGGCGGCGGCGTCGAGTTCGGGACGCTGCCGGTCCGGACCGCCGGCCACGAAGCCGGCGAACCAGCTGCGGCCGGCGTCCGGGCCCAGCCAGCCGGCCAGCTGCCCGAGCACGGTCTCCACCTGGCGCGGCCCGCTCAGCAGCCCACGGCGCACGCCCTCGGTCAGGGTGGCCCGGTAGCCCTCCAGCGCACCGGCGACGTTGCGGAGCCGTCCGGCGACCACCGACCAGTCGTTGTCGGTGGCGGTCGGCATGATGGTGAAGATCTCCCGGACCGGGTGCAGCGGGGAGGCGATGTTGCGGAGCGAACGGAAGTGGTCGCCCGCGTCGTGCACGGCGAGGCGGGCGGTGAGGCGCTCGCGGATCAGCCGGGCACAGGCCGCCTCTGCGGCATCAAACAAACCGGCATCAAACAAACCGGCATCAACCAAACCGGCATCAACCAAACCGGAGTCGAACAAACCGGCGTCGGTCAAAGCGCGGTCGGTCACAGCGGGGTCGTCCGAGACGGCGGCGGCGACGCGGGCCAGGGTGTCGCGGGCCAGCGCGGCATCGGCCGCGAAGCCCTCGGGCGACAGGTCGACGTGCCGGTCGTCGTCGAGGTTGACCCCGAGACCGGCGGCGACGCCCGGGTCGAGCGCCGCCAGCGCGTCGACGTAGGCGTCGGCGATACGGCGCGGAGTGTCGGTGCGGGCGACGCCGGGGGCGGCGGCCGGGGAGTCGGGTGCGTCGGAACTCGCTGCGTGATCAACCATGCGGCCCATCCTGGCGCACCCCGAACCGTGGTGGCAGTACGCCCCTGGTGGACCGGGACCGGGTGAGCGGATAGCAGGCGAGGCCGAGCAGGAAGGCGGTGAAGTGCCCGAGGTTGGTGAAGTCCCGGTAGCCGATCAGCAGTGCCAGGAAGAACGCGCCGGTGACGCCGAGGTAGTACCAGCGCACCGGGCGGGCGAAGAGCCAGGTCAGCACGCCGACGGAGCCGGAGAGGGCGTAGCTGACCCCGATGTCGATGGTGCGGGTGTCCCGGTGGGGCAGGGCGCCGGCCCGGATCAGCAGGTCGACCGTGCCCTCGCTGACGAAGGTCGCGCCGACATGGGCGATCACGATGACGACCAGCCAGCGCAGCGTGCCCAGCCAGCGCTCCGCCGGCACATGGAAGAGGTTGAACAGCACGAACCAGATCAGGAAGCTGGGCGTCTGGGTCCAGAACGCGCTGGTGATCAGGACCTTGACCGGATGGTGGCCCAGCTCGGCGAGGTTGGTGCTGTTGGTGCGGAGGAAGTACTTCCTGACCCTCGGTGACATGTGCACCAGGGCGAAGGTGTTCGCTCCCAGGATCAGCAGGTAGACGAACGTGCCGGGGGCGTCCAGCACATACGCCCAGACCCGGGCGACGACCCGGCGCGGCCTGGAGGGCGGGCGGTTGCCGGGCGGCGCTTCCGTCGTCATGCGGGCCATTGTGCTGGTTCTGCTGGATATGTCATAGCCGGGGTTCACCCGGTGCGGCAGTGCGGGTCAACCAGGCATTGACGGTGTTGCTGACATGGAGTCTCATAAGAGCAGAGCGCGCGGGCATCGCGACCACGGGAGGGCGGCCATGCAACCCAGAGCCGGAACGACACTGCTGACGGATCGTGAACGGGTGGCCGACCGGCTGCTGGAGGCCTCCGCCAAGCACTCCTACGACCCGGACACCGAGCTGGACTGGGACGCGCCACTGGAGCCCGGCAAGTGGTTCCTCCCCGAACGCATGGTCTCCCTCTACGGCACCCCGATCTGGGACCGGCTCTCCGAGGAGCGCCGGATCGAGCTGTCCCGGCACGAGTCGGCGAGCCTGGCCTCCGCGGGGTCTGGTTCGAGATCATCCTGATGCAACTGCTGGCGCGGCACATCTACGACCTCGACCCGCGCAGCAGCCATGTCACCTACGCGCTCACCGAGATGGCCGACGAGTGCCGGCACTCCCGGATGTTCGCCCGCATGGTGACCAAGCTGGGGACCCCGTACTACCGCCCCGGCGGTGTCACCCGCTTTCTCGGCCGGGTCCTGAAGACCACGGCGACCACCCCCGGCGCGTTCACGGCCACCCTGCTGGTCGAGGAGATCCTCGACCGCTTCCAGCGGCAGACCTTCCCGGACGAGACGGTCCAGCCGCTGATCCGGGGCATCACCCGGATCCACGTGGTCGAGGAGGCACGGCATGTGCGCTACGCCCGCGAGGAGTTGCGCCGGCAGATGGCCGAGTGCCCGGCCTGGGAACGGCAGTTGACCCGCACCGTGTCCGCGGAGGCCTCGGTCGTGGTGGCCCGCGCACTGATTCACCCGGGCGTGTACGCGGCGGTCGGACTGAAGGTGGAGGAGGCGCTGCGGCAGGCGCGGCAGAGCGAGCACCGCAGGGAGACCATGCAGTGGTCGGCGGAGAAGCTGACCTCCTTCCTGCAGGAGACCGGAGTGATCCACGGCCCGCTGGACCGGGCCGGCTGGCGCCGCTCCGGTCTTCTCCCGCGCTGACCGTCCGCTTACGCCGGATCCGCCCGGCCGCTCTGGTTAGGGTGGGCACATGGATCCTGCCGCGACCGCCGGGACTGAGCCCGCCACCGACAGCACCGCGGGGCACGGGCGGGCGCCCCGCGCCCGGCGGGGGCCCTACCGGCGGCTGCCGGTGGAACAGCGGCGGGAGCAGCTCATCGCCGTGGCACTGGAGCTCTTCAGCCGGCACGCTCCGGAGGAGGTCTCCCTGGACGACGTGGCCGTCGCCGCCGAGGCCTCCCGCCCCCTGGTCTACCGCTACTTCCCGGGCGGGAAGCAGCAGTTGTACGAGGCCGCGCTGCGCACCGCCGCCGACGAGCTGTCCGCGCGCTTCGTCGCGCCCGTGCACGGTACGCCGACCGAGCGCCTCGGACACGTCCTGGACCAGTACTTCGCCTTCGTCGACGACCATGCCGCCGGGTACGGGGCGCTGCTGCGCGGTGGCTCCGTGGCGGAGACGGAGCGCACCACCGCGATCGTGGACGACGTCCGCCGCGCGGCACACCTCAGCATCGTGGAGCAGTTGCTGGTCAAGGAGCCGGGGCCGCGGCTGACGCTGCTGGTCCGCTCCTGGATCTCCGTCGTCGAGACGGCCGCGCTGACCTGGCTGGACGACAGCCGGCGGGTGCACCCGGGCGCGGGCGTCGGCGCGGCGGCCGAACTGCGGGACTGGCTGGTGGACGAGTTCGTGGCGATGTTCGCGGTGACCGCGCTGCACGACGCGCAGGCGGCGCGGGTGCTGCGGAGCATGCTGACCGCCGCGGGGGCGCAGAGCGCGGGCGTGGATCTGGTCGCCCGGCTCGGCGGACTGCTGCGGGAAGCTACTCCCCAGTCACCGGCCTGACGGCCGGATACATCGGATCTATTCGCCCTTTTGGTTGAATCTCCAATGGACAGGGCGACGCTCCAACGGACGAGAACGGCGGCCCCGCGTCCATCGCGGAACCGCCGTTCGGGTCGCTGCCGGGGTCAGGCCTTGCCGAGCACCTGTCGCTGCCGGCCGAGCCCGTCGATCTCCAGCTCCATGACGTCGCCGGGCTGCAGGAAGGCATGGCCGCCCTTGCCCATGGCCACGCCGGCGGGGGTGCCGGTGTTGACCACGTCACCGGGCTCCAGCACCAGGAACTGGCTGAGGTACCAGATCACATGGTGCACGTCGAAGATCATGTCGGCGGTGCCGCCGTCCTGCCGCGACTCGCCGTTCACGCTGAGCCGCAGGCCCAGCCGCTGCACGTCGCCGACCTCGTCCGCGGTGACCAGCCAGGGCCCGAGCGGGTTGAAGGTCTCACAGGACTTGCCCTTGTCCCAGGTCCCGCCGCGCTCCAGCTGGAACTCGCGCTCGGAGACGTCGTTGCTGATCGCATACCCGGCGATCACCCCCGCGGCGTCGGCCGGGGAGTCCAGGTAGCGCGCGGTACGGCCGATCACCACGGCCAGTTCGACCTCGTAGTCGGTCTTGAGGCTGTTCCTCGGGACCAGCACCTCGTCGTCCGGGCCGACAACGGTGTTGCTCGCCTTCATGAAGACCACCGGCTCGGACGGGATGTCCGCACCCGTCTCGGCCGCGTGGTCGCGGTAGTTGAGGCCGATGCAGACGACCTTGCCGGGACGGGCCAGCGGCGCGCCGATGCGGCGTCCGGCCAGGTCCAGGACCGGCAGCTCACCCCGCTCCAGCAACGCGGTCAGCTCGCCCGTGCCCTCGTCGAGCAGTCGGGTGAGGAAGGCCCCGTCGATCTCGTCCGTGTAGCCGGAGAGGTCGTAGGCCGTCGTCTCGTCGCTGCCGAGCAGGGCGGGCCGTTCGGCACCCGCAGGACCTGTGCGCAGGAATCGCACCTGCCATCACCACCTTCGCGATCGGGACGGTCCGGTCGTCCACCGCCGCCAGGAGATCCGATGTATACCAATCCCCGGCGCGCCCCGTCCAGTACCGCCCAGCATCCGGACCCGTCCCCCGTGCCCGATCGCCTGACCCAAAGCACTACGCCGGGCGCTCCACCGGGCGCCGGTCCGGGCACTACGCCGGGGGCTGGTCCTCGACGGCCTGGACGGAGGCGCGCAGCCACTCCTCCACGCCCGCGATGTGCACCAGTGCGCAGGCGTGCGCCAGATCCCCGCGCCGTGCGCTGAGCGCGGCGACGATTCCCCGGTGCTCGGCCAGGGTCCTGGCCTGCGCACCGTCCTGGGTCAGTCCGCGCCACACCCGGGCGCGCACCGTCGGCGAGTTGAGCTGGGTCAGCAGCGCGGCGAGCACCTGGTTGCCGGCCGCCGCGACGATCATGCGATGGAACTGGAGGTCGTGCTCGACCAGTTGCTCCAACGTCTCGGCCGCCTCGGCCCGCTGCATCTCCAGCTCCAGCTCGGCCAGTTGCTCCGCGGTGATCCGCTCCGCCGCCCGGGCCGTCGCCGCGGGCTCCAGCAGCCGCCGTACCTCGAACACCTCCAGCAGCGAGGAGTTGTGGCGCAGCTCCACCATGAAGCCGACCGCCTCCAGCAGCCGCTCGGGCTCCAGGCTGGTCACGTAGGTGCCGTCGCCCTGCCGTACGTCCAGCACGTGGATCAGCGACAGCGCCCGCACCGCCTCGCGCAGCGAGTTGCGGGACAGGCCCAGCAGCGCGGCGAGGTCGGCCTCCTTGGGCAGCCGGTCACCCGGCTTCAACCGACCGTCGGCGATCATCTCCCGGATCCGGGCGATCGCCTCGTCCGTGACCGACACGCGGCCACCTCCCTCCACCCGAACCAGCCGCCACCGGAGCCGTCGAAGTCACCGAAGCCACCGGAGGCACCGCCCGGGAAATCCCCGGAACCGCCCGACACGGAGCGCCGAGCGCCCCAATTATGCGCGACCCGGCTGCTCCTGGTGCCCACGGTGCCGCTCCCACTCGTCCGCCAGGATCGACATCACCACCGCGTCGACCCACTCGCCCTCCCAGTACAGCGCGTCGCGCAGCACACCGTCGGCGACGAAGCCGGCCTTCTCGTAGACCCGGCGCGCCTGCGGGTTGAAGGCGTAGACCTGCAGCGATATCCGGTGCAGGCCGAGTTTCTCGAAACCGTAGCCGCAGATCAGCCGGGTCGCCTCGGTGCCCAGACCCCGGCCCTGGGCGGAGCCGGCCAGGGCGATCCGAAAGTTGCAGGACTCGTTGTGCCGGTCCCACTCGTTCAGCGCGGCCTCGCCGACGCAGGCTCCGGTCGCCCGCTCCAGCACCGCCATGTCGAGCCGGTCGGGCTGGCCGATCCGGGTGGCGTACCAGGCCCGCAGCCGGGCGTCGTCCGGGGCCGCGCTGGTGCTGCCGGTGAGCCGGGCCACCTCCCGGTCCGCCAGCATCGGCCGCAGCGCGGGCAGGTCGGCTGCGGTGACCGGGCGCAGGGTCACCAGCTCGCCGTCGAGGGTGGGCTTGGTGAGGAAGTCCGGCCGGGGCAGGGGCTGTCGCTGATCGTTCACGCCCCTACCCTGCCCCGTCCCACGCTTCACAAGCGCGGTCAGTGGTCGAGGCAGTCAGTGGTCGAGGCGGTCAGTGCGTGACGCGGTCAGTGCCTGAGTACGCGCCGTTCACCCGCCGGGACGGCGAAGGGGAGGGTGTTGCCCGGCGGCGGGAACGGGCAGACGAAGTGGTCCGCGAAGGCGCAGGGCGGCAGGTGGGCGCGGTTCAGGTCGAGCAGCGTCGTCCCCTCCGGGTCCGGCGCCGGCAGCTCGACGAAGCGGAACGGGAAGGAATCGGCACCGCTGGACGCGTCCGCGACGACCGCGCTCAGGGTCCCGTCCTCGGCCAGGCTGACCCGCAGCGCCGACTCCCCCGCCGCGCCGGGCGCGGTGAACGCCACCGTCCCGGCCAGGGCCAGCCCGCGCTCGCGACCGTCCGCGTGGCCGACCCCGACAGTCCTGGCCCGCGGGTAGGGGGTGAACCGCGCGGGCAGCACCCAGGCGGGGTGATACGGGTGGGTGTCGATGCCGGCGAAGGAGGCACGGGTGGGCGAGGCGGGGTCGTAGCTGCGTACCGCGTAATCGCCCTCACGCAGGATCAGCACCAGCAGCCGGCCGCCGTGGGTGATCAGCGACGGCTCGGGCGCGGTGTCCGGCGTGAGCCGGACCGACCCGTCCAGCGCGACGTGGTCGACCTCCAGCCCGTCGTGCCGCCGCGCGGTGAGCACCACGCCGCCGCCCTGCGGCTCCCAGCGGCCCGGCACCCCGGGGACCCCCTCGCGCAGATCGGCCAGCCAGTGTGTCCCGGTCAGGGCCAGCGGCCCGTGCGGGGCCCGGGCCTCCACCACGCGGGCGTCACGCCAGTGCTTCCACTCGTCCAGGCTGCTGCTCAACTGCGGTACCTCCGGTACGGGAAGGGAGCGGCGCTGACGGATTCGCGCGCTACGCCGAAGGTCTCATGCCCAGTACCGGCGCCGGGCATGGCTCCGTTGCCCGGCACCGGTCCGGTGCGGCAGCATCGTCGGCATGATCAAGGGTGTGATGTTCGACTTCTCCGGCACGCTGTTCCGCATCGAGTCGGTCGAGGAGTGGTTCGCCACCCTCGGCTCGGCCCTCGACGCGCTGACCCCGGCCGAGCACGCCGAGTGCGCCCGCCGGCTCACCGAGTACGGGGCGCTGCCCGGCGGTCCGCCGCCGCTGGCCGCGCCGCCCGGCTGGTACGAGCGCGACGTGGACGCGGCCCGCCATCGCGCCGCGTACACCGCGCAGACCAGGGCGGCGCTGCTGCCGGCGCTCGGGCCGGAGCGCACCGAGGCCTGGGCCACCGAGCTCTACCAGCGCCATATGTCCCCCACCGCCTGGCAGCCCTACCCCGACGCCGAGGCGGTGCTCAAGGAACTGCGCCGCAACGCCGTCCCGGTCGCCGTGGTCAGCAACATCGGCTGGGACCTGCGCCCGGTCTTCGTCAAGCACGGGCTGGACGCGTATGTCGACGCCTATGTGCTCTCCTTCGAGCTGGAGATCCAGAAGCCCGACCCGCGGATCTTCCGGACCGCCTGCGAGCTGCTCGGCCACGCGCCCGCGGAGGTGCTGATGGTCGGCGACGACCTGCCCGCCGACGGCGGCGCGGTCGCCCTCGGCTGCGCGTTCCACCAGGTCGACCCGGTGCCGGTGGACCAGCGCCCGGATGGCCTGACCGCGGCCCTGAGGCGGGTGCTGGAGAGCTAGGGCCTTGCCCGGCCGGGCTCCTGCCCTGCTGCTGCCCGGCGGGCGGTGCTCGCTGTCAACCTGCCCGCCGGGCAGTGGAATGATGGCCACCGAGGACAGCGGCGTCCGGCAGTGAAGCCGGGCCGCGCCGCACGACCGGAGGTGTGAGGACCATGGCCAGGCAGGCACCCGCAGACGATCCCGCGCAGGACGCCCCCCAGGTGGCCGCGCCCAAGCACGCCGCCGCCGGGCTGCCCGCGCTGCTCCACACGACGAAGATCGCCACCGCGCAGATGGGAGCGGCCCGTTCGGTCCGCACCCTGACAAAGCTCAACCAGCCGGACGGTTTCGACTGCCCCGGCTGCGCCTGGCCCGAGCCGGAGCACACCCACACCGCCGAGTTCTGCGAGAACGGTGCCAAGGCGGTCGCCGAGGAGGCCACGCTGCGGCGGGTGGGACCGGAGTTCTTCGCCGAGCACTCCCTCGCCGACCTGAACGGCCGCTCCGGCTACTGGCTCGGTCAGCAGGGCCGGCTCACCACGCCCATGCTGCTGGAACAGGGGGCCACCCACTACACCCCGATCAGCTGGGACGCGGCGCTGGACCTGGTCGCCGACGAGCTCAGGGCACTGCCCAGCCCGAACGCCGCCGCCTTCTACACCTCCGGGCGCACCAGCAACGAGGCCGCGTTCGCCTACCAGCTCTTCGCCCGGCAGCTGGGCACCAACAACCTGCCGGACTGCTCCAACATGTGCCACGAGTCCTCGGGCTCGGCGCTGACCGAGACCATCGGCATCGGCAAGGGCAGCGTCCACCTCAAGGACCTCTACCAGGCCGACCTGATCATCGTCGCCGGGCAGAACCCCGGCACCAACCACCCGCGGATGCTGTCCGCGCTGGAGCGGGCCAAGCGCGCGGGCGCGAGGATCGTCAGCGTCAACCCGCTGCCCGAGGCCGGGCTGGAGCGGTTCAAGAACCCGCAGCACGCCCGGGGCCTGGTCGCCAACGGCACCAAGCTCACCGACCTGTTCCTGCAGATCCGCCTCGGCGGCGACCTGGCCCTGTTCCGCGCGCTGAACCTGCTGCTGCTGGAGGCCGAGGAGAAGGCCCCCGGGACGGTCCTCGACCGCGCGTTCATCGACGAACACTGCCACGGCTACCAGGAGTGGGCCGCCGACGCGCGGAACACCGACTGGGACGCCGTTCGGGAGGCCACCGGTCTGCCCGAGGCGCAGATCCGCGAGCTGGCCGAGCTGGCCCTCGGCTCCGAGAAGATCATCGTCTGCTGGGCGATGGGCCTGACCCAGCACAAGCACTCCGTGCCGACCATCCGCGAGGTCGTCAACTTCCTGCTGCTGCGCGGCAATGTGGGAAAGCCGGGCGCCGGCGTCTGCCCGGTGCGCGGCCACAGCAACGTCCAGGGCGACCGCACCATGGGCATCTTCGAGCGGCCCGGCGCCGCCTTCCTGGACGCGCTGGGCAAGGAGTTCCGCTTCGAACCCCCGCGTGAGCACGGCCACGACGTGGTCGACACCATCCGTGCCATGCGCGACGGCGCCGTCTCGGTCTTCTTCGCCATGGGCGGCAACTTCGTGGCTGCCTCGCCGGACACCGAGGTCACCGAGGAGGCGATGCGCCGCTGCCGGCTCACCGTCCACGTCTCGACCAAGCTCAACCGCTCGCACGTGGTCACCGGCGCGCGGGCGCTGATCCTGCCGACGCTCGGCCGCACCGACCGCGACCTGCAGGCCAGCGGCCCGCAGCAGGTCACCGTCGAGGACTCGATGGGCATGGTGCACGCCTCACGAGGCGCGCTGAAGCCGCCGGCCGACGACCTGCTGTCGGAGACCGCGATCGTCTGCGGCCTGGCCCGGCGCACCCTCGGCGCGAGGAACACCGTGCCGTGGGAGGAGTTCGCCGCCGACTACGGCACCCTCCGCGAGCGGATCGCCCGGGTCGTCCCCGGTTTCGAGAACTACAACGAGAAGATCAAGCAGCCCGGCGGCTTCGCGCTGCCGCACGGCCCGCGCGACCGCAGGGCCTTCCCCACCGCGACCGGCAAGGCCAACTTCACCGTCAACCCGTTGACCGCACCGGAGGTCCCGGCCGGCCGCCTGCTGCTGCAGACGCTGCGCTCGCACGACCAGTACAACACCACGGTCTACGGCCTGGACGACCGCTACCGGGGCATCACCGACGGGCGCCGGGTGGTGCTGCTGCATCCGGACGACGCGGCCGAGCACCGGCTCGCCGACGGCGCGTACGTCGACCTGGTCTCCGAGTGGGCCGACGGCGTCGAACGGCGCGCGCCGCACTTCCGGGTGGTCCACTACCCGACCGCCCGGGGCTGCGCCGCCGCGTACTACCCGGAGACCAACGTGCTGGTCCCGCTGGACAGCACGGCCGACACCAGCAACACCCCGACCTCGAAGTCCGTGGTCGTCCGCATCGAACCGGACTCCGGCCCCGTCGCCTGACCGCCCGTGCCGACCGGCCGCCCCGCCGACGCATCCCGCGTCAGCACGACGACCGGTCGGCACGCTGCTGCTCCGGCACGGTGCTGCTCAGCACCGCTTCGGCGCATCGCCGCTTCGGCTCAGGGCGTGGCCGAGGGGGACGGGGTGGACGGCACGGACGGGGTGGACGGGCCCGCCACGGCCGCGCTCGGCGAGGCCGAGGGGGTGGTCGTCGGCGACGGCGTCTGGCTCGGGACGGTGGTGCTGGGGGTGGGTGTCGGCGTCGGGGTCGGCGTCGGCTTGGTGGACGGGGTCCCGGTCGGCTTCGGGGTCGGCCGCGTGGTCGGCGGAACCACCGGCGGGGTCAGCACCGGCGGCGTCACCGGCGGGGCGATGGGCTGCGGGCCCTGCGCTCCGGTCGGGATCGTCGGGGCCGTGTACGCGCCCAGCGACGGGCTGGACGGGTCCGGCCGGACCGCCCCGAGGATCGGGTTCTGCGCGATCGGCGCGACGTCCACGAACGCGCCGGGGCGCGGCGCCTGGATCACCAGGCCATCACCGATGTAGATCGCGACATGGCTGGCACCGGCGAAGTAGATGATCAGATCACCCGGGCGCAGCGCGCTCAGCGGGACATGGGTCAGCTGCGCCCACTGCTCCTCACTGGTGCGGGGGATCGGGACCCCGGCGTGCAGCCAGGCCTGCGAGGTGAGTCCGGAGCAGTCGAAGACGTCAGGACCGGCGCCGCCCCAGACATAGGGCTTGCCGAGCTGCTGGAAGGCGAAGGACACCGCAGCCGCCCCGGCCGCCGACGGCTTCGTGCCGTCCTTGCCGAGGATCCCGGAGGCGAGGAAGGCCAGCTGTGCGGCGTCGGCCTCCTTCTGCTCCAGCAGCGACAGCTCCTGCTGCTGGGCGCCGGTGAGCGTGGACACCTGCTGCTCCACCGACTGCAGCTGCTTGTTGATCGCGTCCCGGGCGACGGCCTGGGCCGCCAGCAGCTGGGCGGCGTGCCCCCGGGCGACGGCGGCGGCGCTCTGCGCCTGGGTCAGGTTCACCCGGTCCGTCTTGAGCTGGTCGAGGAACTCGGCCTGGGACTTGCCGACCATCGCCAGCAGTTCCTCCGCGTGCAGCGCGGCCTGGGGGTCGTTGGCGAAGAGCAGCTCGCCCAGCTGCGAGTTGCCGCCGTTGCGGTACTCGGCGGCCGCGAGCTGACCGGCCACCACGTTGCCGGCCTCCACGCCGGCCTGCGCGTTGTCGACCAGGACCTGCAGCTCCGCCTCGTCGGTCTGGGCCTGCTGCAGCTGCTCGGCCAGGGCGTCGTACTTCTGCGTGGCGGCCTCGGCCAGCTGGTAGGTGGCGTGCAGCTGGTTCAGCACCGGCAGCAGGACCTGCTCGGCCGAGGTGAGCGACTGGGCGGTGGTGGGGATCGTGGTGCCGGTCACCGGGGTGGCCGCTCCGGCCGCGAGCGCCGGTCCCGCCATCGGCAGCACCGCCAGCGAGGCGGCGGCGAGCGCAATGCCGCAGCGCAGCACCCCGCGCAGCCATGGCCGGGTGGCGCTCAGCGCCGTCCGCTTACCGCTGCTGTCCCCTGAGCCCCACACCGCTGTCCCCATCCCGTCACACTCCCCACCCTGACCCACCGGGGTGATCCTTCCACGGACTACCCCGGGCGCGGCAGGGGGCCTGACGGATTCTCATCCCGAACTCAGCCAAGCACTCCACGGTGAATGTGACACAGCTCTCACGGGAACCCGAGCTGAACGGGAGCGCCCCAGCGTGGACCCGGGCGATCCATCAGCAGCTGTTCCGATTTGTTAGCATTGCGCAGCTCCGGCAACCACAGATCGATGGTGAGTTCACCTTCCGTTCACTCAACATCCCTACGGTCGGCCACGACGATTCCGCTGAGACGATTGTTTGGTTAATGGAACACATCTCGTTCCTGGTGACTGTCGTGATCATCACGGCCCTCGCCTTCGACTTCACCAACGGCTTCCATGACACCGCCAATTCGATGGCCACCTCCATCGCCACCGGAGCTCTGCGTCCCAAGGTCGCCGTCGCGATCTCCGGAATGCTGAACCTGGCGGGCGCGTTCCTCTCGGTCCAGGTCGCCAAGACGATCTCCAGCGGCATCATCGACGAGAAGTCGGGCCTCAAGCCCGAGGTGGTCTTCGCCGCGCTCATCGGCGCGATCCTGTGGAACCTGGTCACCTGGCTGCGCGGGATCCCGTCCAGTTCCTCGCACGCCCTCTACGGCGGGCTGATCGGCGCGACCCTGGTCGCGGTCGGGACGCACGGCGTGCACTTCGACGTCGTGGTCACCAAGATCCTGATCCCGGCCGTGGCCTCGCCGTTCGTGGCCGGCATCGCCGCCTGGGGTGCGACCAGACTGGCCTACCGGATCACCCGGAACAGCAGCGAGGCCGCCACCGGCAAGGGCTTCAAGGCCGGACAGATCGCCTCGGCCTCGCTGGTCTCGCTGGCCCACGGCACCAACGACGCGCAGAAGACCATGGGCATCATCACGCTCACCCTGGTCACCGCCGGCGTGGTCGCCCCGGGCTCCAACCCGCCGATGTGGGTCATCGTCAGCTCCGGTCTGGCCATCGCGCTCGGCACCTACGTGGGCGGCTGGCGGATCATCCGCACGATGGGCACCGGCATCGCCGACATCGCGGCCCCGCAGGGCTTCACCGCGCAGACCGCCGCGGCGACCGTCATCCTCACCTCCTCGCACATGGGCTTCGGCCTCTCCACCACCCAGGTCTGCTCCGGCGGCATCATGGGCGCGGGCAAGGGCCGGACCGGCGGGGCCGTGCACTGGTCCACCGCACGCCGGATGGCCTACGCCTGGGGCCTCACCCTCCCGGCCGCCGCCGTCATGGCGGGTCTGGGCGCGCTGCTCACCGGCCAGGGCACCTGGGGCGTGGTCGCGCTGGCGCTGATCGGCGCGGGCGCCTCGGCCTGGATCTACCTGATCTCGCGCCGTCGCACCATCGACCACACCAACGTGGTCGCAGACACCACCGCCGAGGATGCCCTCGCCCCACTGACGCCGGTTCCGGCGGCCACCACCACCGTCGCGGCCTGACCCGCGTCTCCAGGAGCAGACCATGACCATCAACTGGGCCGCACTCGGCAACACCTTCGGCGTCAGCCTGCTGATCACCCTCGGCGTGGTAGCCGCGTTCGCCCTCGGCATCTCCGCGCTGTCGCGCCGCGAGGCGCTCGCCGGGGGTCCGCGTGGCGCGGTCGCGCTCAGCACCGCCGTGCTCTGCTTCGGCGCCTGCGCCGCCGCGGTGGGCTACGGCCTCTACCTGCTCAGCTGACAGGCCGTCCGACCCGTCGGCCGGTCGGCGGGTGGACCGGCCGTTACGGCAGCGCCGGGCGCCCGCCGCGCGGGCGGATGCTGGTCACCACCAACGACACCACCACCCCGACCACCGCCCAGCCCGCCAGCACCAGCAGCGGCCCGGTCATCGCCGTCCCGTCGAAGTAGGCGATGGACCGCGCCGCACTGGTCCCCGCGCCGTTCGGCAGCCAGGGGCCGATCACCCGCCAGAACGGCGGCATCAGCGGCGGCGGGAAGACACCACCCGCGCTCGGGTTCCCCAGCACCACGAAGAGCAGCACCGCGAGACCGATGCCGACCACGTCGAACAGGCACTCCAGGGCCATGGTGACCGCGCCCACGCCGAAGACGACCAGCGTGCCGACGCCCCAGAGCGCCCAGACGTTCCCTGGCAGCGCGTGCAGGATCGGGACGACGATCAGCGTGCCGCCGATCCCGGCGGCGACGGAGTACAGCGCCAGCGTGCCCAGCCGGATCACCGCCCGCTTGCGGTTGGCCGGGCGGGCACCGGCGCTGATCCCCAGGATGGACGCGACCAGGTAGCCGCCGACGCACCAGCCGACCGCGAGGTAGAAGGAGGTCAGGCCCTCGGCGTCGCCCGGGTCCAGCGGGACCACGTCCTCCACGACCACGGTGCGGCCCTGACTCCGCTCGACGCCGGTGATGATCTGCTGCATCGCCGTCGACAGGGCCGGGCCGGAGGCGCTCGCGACCAGCATGGTGTCCCGGGTACCGGCCGGCTCGATCAGCAGCGCCGCGTAGACCTTCTGATCCCTGATCTGCTGCCGTGCCGCCGCCTCGTCGGTCACCGCCCGGGCGTCGAGCACCTGCTTCGGCAGCGCGTTGAGCTGGCCCACCACCTGGTCGCTGGCCTCCGGGGGCGCCACCACGGCCAGCGCGGCCCGGTGCGGGTACGGGTGATGCAGCGCCCCGACGTAGGAGACGATGAAGCCGAGCTGCAGCAGCAGGACGCCGACCACCAGCAGCGCCGCGCGTAGCGTCACCGCGTCCCTGAGTTCGGCGGCGAAGCCGCGCCCGCCCGCTCCGCCAATCCCACTGGCCATGGTGACCGACCGTCCGTTCGCGCCTTGGCAGCAAATCAGACAATTCATACCATCGCCGACAGTGCACACCATCGCCCCACGCCGCGCCCCGGCCTCCGCTTCCGTCAGGCGGAGCAGGCCGGGCAGGCCAGGGGCAGCAGAGCAGGCGGAGCAGGCGGAGCAGGCGGAGCAGGCGGAGCAGGCCGGGCAGGGCAGGCCAGGGCAGGTCCGCTCAGGCGGACTGCGCGGCAAGCCGGCCCGGGTCGGCCAGGATGCGACGGACCGTCACCAGGGCGGCTCCGAGCAGCGGTCCGCGTCGCCCCAGCGCGGACACGACCAACCCCTCCGGCTCCCACGGGCGGACCGTCACCCGAGCCGCGAGCTCGCGGCGTATCGCGGGCAGCAGCCACTCGCCCAGCTCGGCATAGGCGCCGCCGAGCACCACCGACTCCGGGTCGACCAGGTTCACCGCACCGGCCAGCGCCGTGCCCAGCGCACCGCCCGCCTGTTCCAGCGCGGCCAGCACGGGCTCCGCGCCCCCGGACGCCCGGTCGGCCAGCAGTGCGACCCAGTCCCCCGGTCCTGCCCCGGGCGCGTCGGACGGCCCGACCGGCATCCCCGCCGCCGCGAGCACGGCCTGCTCCCCCGCGTACTGCTCCAGGCAGCCGCGCGCGCCGCAGGCGCAAGCCTTTCCGTCCGGGTGCACCGGGACATGGCCCAGCTCACCGGCGAATCCCCGCGCGCCCCGGAACAGGCCGCCGTCGACCACCAGCGCCGCGCCGATCCCGGCCTCCGCCGAGACATGGACGAAGTCGGCCGGGCCCGCGCCCTGCCACAGCTCGGCCAGCGCACCGAGGTTGGCCTCGTTCTCCGCACCGAGCGGCACCCCGAGCAGATCCCGCGGCAGCGCCACATCGCGCCAGCCGAGGTTGGCCGCGTGCACCACCCGTCCTGACGCCGCGTCGACCAGGCCCGGTACCGCCAGCACCGCCCCCACCGGCCGCAGACCGGCCGCGCCCGCCTCCGCCAGCACGCCCTTCGCCAGCGCCGTGAGCTCGGCCAGAGCCTCGGCCGCCGGCCGGCCCCGGTTCACCACGGCCACCCGGGCCTGCGCGCGGACCGCGCCGCCCAGGTCGACCACGCAGGCGGCCAGGTGCTCGACTCCGATCTCCAGGCCCAGCCCTGCCGGGCCCTGCGAGCTCAGCACCAGGGCGTTCCCGGGACGGCCGACCCGACCGTTCGGGGCCGGGCCCAGCTCGACGACCAGCCCCGCGGCGGCCAGTTCCACCACCAGGCTGGACACCGCCGCCCTGGTCAGCCCGATCCGGGCGGCGACGTCGGCGCGGGACAGCGGCCCGTGCTCCGCCACCGAGCCCAGGACCAGGGCCAGGTTCTGCCGGCGCATCCCCTGCTGGGACGCGGGGCCTCGGTCGGTGCTCGGCACAGTCGGACCTCGTGCTCTGGGTGTCGGTAACCCCCGGGGGGCGCCCCGGTGGTGGAGACCGACCGGCAACGAGTGCGGCGGTTGGTCTCACTGCTCGAACATTCTCCCGGATCTCCGCAGGGTCTCCGCGATGCGCTCCAGCGCCGCCTCGTCCCGGGGCAGCGGTTCCAGCAGCGGGCCGTGTGCCGTGCCCCAGCGGCGCGCGACCTCGTCCGCGCGCTCCCCGGTCAGCAGCGCCGCCGCCTGAGCCGCCGCGCCCAGGGCCACCAGCTCACCGGCCTCCGGTATCCGCACCGGCCGTCCGGAGAGCCGGCGGACCGTGTCCTGCCAGGCCCGGCCCCTGGCCCCGCCGCCGATCAGCAGCAGCTCGCCCCGGCCTCCGGCCGACACGTCGCCCCCCGGCCGTCCCCCGGCCCCCGCCTCCTCGGCGAGCGCTGCTCCGGCCCCTGCTGCTCCGGCCCCCGTCTCGCCATCCGCCGCTTCGCCGCCCGCCGTCAGCACCTGGTCCAGTGCGGCGAGCAGCGAGTACGCGGCCCCGTCGTAGGCGGCCTGGAGCACCTGGCCCCGCGTGGTGTCGTGGCGCAGACCGTGCACCAGCCCGGAGGCACGGGGCAGGTCCGGGGTCCGCTCGCCGTCGAGGTACGGCAGCACGACGCAGTCGCCGCCGCCCTCCACCGCCTCCCGGCCCAGGCCCAGCAGCAGCGCGAACCGGTCCACGGCCAGCGTGCAGTTGAGGGTGCAGGCGAGCGGCAGCCACTGGTCCAGGGCGTCCGCGAAGCCGCAGACGGTGCCGCCGGGGTCGCCCGGGCGTCCCCGGGTCACCGCGTAGACCGTGCCCGAGGTGCCCAGACTCAGCACCGGCACGCCGGCCCGCAGGCCGAGGCCCAGCGCCGCCGCCATGTTGTCGCCGGTCCCGGCCGCGACCAGGGCGCCCGCCCGCAGCGGGGACCCGGGCAGCACCTCGCCGACGGGCTTTCCGGGCTCCGCCACCACCGGCAGCATGCCCTGGTCCAGGCCCAGCCGCTGGAGCAGCTCGCGGTCGTAGCCCTGCGGGGTCCACCAGCCGGTGCCCGAGGCGTCGCCCCGGTCGGTCACCGCCGCCCCGGTCAGACGTTCCGTCAGGTAGTCGTGCGGCAGCCGCACCGCCGCGGTGCGCCGGGCCGCCTCCGGCTCGGTCTCGCGGAGCCACTGCCACTTGGCCGCGGTGAACGAGGCCCCCGGTACGCTCCCGGCGCGCCGGGCCCACACCTCCCGGCCCCGCTCGGCGACCAGCGCCGCCGCCTGCGGGGCGGAGCGCACATCGTTCCAGAGCAGCGCCGGACGCACCGGGGCGCCCGCCGCGTCCAGGGTGACCAGGCCGTGCTGCTGGCCGGCCACCGAGACGGCGGCGATCCGGTCCGCCCAGCCGGTGAGCGCGGCGGCCTCGCCCAGCGCCCGCCACCAGTCGCGCGGGTCGCTCTCCCGTCCCGGCCCGCCGCTGACGGTGTGCGCGGCACGCCCCTCGCCGAGCACCGCGCCGCTGGCCACGTCCACGGCCAGTGCCTTGGTGGACTGGGTGGAGCTGTCGACACCCATCACGACCTGCATGAACGCCTCCTCCCTCGCCCAGGGCTTCCCCTGCCGGGCGACTGCGACTAATTTGAGCCGGGTAATTTGTTTTCTGCGATGACTAATATCCTACGGGACTGACACCGACCCCGGGAGCCCTGCCATGTCGAACCACACGCCGTCGAACCACACGCCGTCGAACCACACGCCGTCGAACCACACGCCGTCGAACCACACGCCGTCGAACCACACGCCGGCCGACCTCACGCCCACCCCCGACGACCGCTTCACCTTCGGCCTCTGGACCGTCGGCTGGCAAGGCCGCGACCCCTTCGGCGACGCCACCCGCCCGGCCCTCGACCCGGTGGAGTCGGTGCACCGACTCGCCGGACTCGGCGCCTACGGCGTCACCTTCCACGACGACGACCTGATCCCCTTCGGCTCCTCGGACACCGACCGGGACCACTGCGTCAAGCGCTTCCGCCAGGCCCTGGACGCCACCGGCATGCGCGTCCCCATGGCCACCACCAACCTCTTCACCCACCCGGTCTTCAAGGACGGCGCCTTCACCGCCAACGACCGGGACGTCCGCCGCTACGCGCTGCGCAAGACGATCCGCAACATCGACCTCGCGGTCGAACTCGGCGCCGGCACGTACGTCGCCTGGGGCGGACGCGAGGGCGCGGAGTCCGGTGCCGCCAAGGACGTCCGGGATGCCCTGTCCCGGCTCAAGGAGGCCTTCGATTTTCTCGGTGACTATGTGGTAACACAGGGCTACGACATCCGGTTCGCCATCGAGCCCAAGCCCAACGAGCCGCGCGGCGACATCCTGCTGCCGACCATCGGCCACGCACTGGCGTTCATCGACTCGCTGGAGCACGCCGACCGGGTCGGGCTGAACCCGGAGGTCGGCCACGAGCAGATGGCCGGGCTCAACTTCCCGCACGGCATCGCCCAGGCGCTCTGGCACGGCAAGCTGTTCCACATCGACCTGAACGGCCAGTCCGGCATCAAGTTCGACCAGGACCTGCGCTTCGGCGCGGGCGACCTGCGGCAGGCCTTCTGGCTGGTCGACCTGCTGGAGTCGGCCGGGTACACGGGCCCGCGCCACTTCGACTTCAAGCCGGCCCGTACCGAGGACGCCGACGGCGTCTGGGCGGCGGCGGCCGGCAACATGCGCAACTACCTGGCTCTCAAGGCCAAGGCCGCGGCCTTCCGGGCCGACCCCGCGGTGCAGGCCGCGCTGCGCGCCTCCCGGCTGCACGAGCTGGCCCGGCCCACGCTCGGCCCCGGCGAGACCCCGGCCGACCTGATCGCCGACCGCTCCGCGTTCGAGGACTTCGACGTGGACGCCGCGGGGGCCCGCGGCATGGCCTTCGAACAGCTGGACCAGCTGGCCATGGACCACCTCCTCGGCATCTGACGCAGCGCCACACCCCACCACCCCGCCACCGCCGTTCCGCCACCGGGCTGTCCCGACACGCGGCCGTTCCGGCCGAACCGCAGCCAGCTCCGTCGGCCCGCCCCTCGGCGACGCACGGCCCGCGCACGGAAGCGCCCTTCGCGCGGGCCGGGGCGGCTCAGTGGAAGCGCGGGGGGCGGCGTTCGAGGAAGGCCGCGAGACCCTCGACCACGTCCGGGGAGGTACGCGAGGCCCGCTCCCAGGCGGCGGCCACCGCCCGGGGGCCGGCAGCAGCCCCGGGGTCGGCCGCGGCCTGCGCGTCGGCAGCCGCCTGCGCGTCGGCGGCGGCGATCACCGCCTTCACCGCGCCCTGGGTCTGCGCGGAGCGCGTCGCCAGGACCCCGGCGAACTCCAGCGCGCGCTGCTCGACGTCCTCGGCCACCTCCTCGACCAGGCCGAAGGCCAGCGCCCGGTCGGCCGGCACCAGCTCGCCGGAGAACAGCAGGTACTTCGCCCGGGCCGGGCCCACCAGCCGCGCCAGCCGCATGGTCGGCACCGCCGGATAGACGATGCCGAGCTTCGCGGGGGTGATTCCCAGGCGCGCGTCCGGAGCCGCGAAGCGCAGGTCGCAGGCGACCGCGAGCTGGCAGCCGCCACCCACGCAGGCGCCCCTGACCACCGCGACCGTCGGGTACGGGAACGCCGCCAGCGCCTCCTCCGCAGCGACGTTGACGGCGTGGTAGGAGTCCGCACTCGCGGCGTCCCGGTAGACCTCGCGGAGCTCGGCGATGTCCGCACCGGCGCTGAAGGTCCCGTCCGCGCCGGTCACCAGCAGCACCCGGACGGTCGGTTCCTCGCCCAGTCGGCGCAGCAGCCCCGGCAGAGCCGCCCACATCGCGAGGGTGAGTGCGTTGCGCCGCTCGGGCCGGTCCAGGGTGAGCACCGCGATCCCGTCCTCACCCAGCGTCAGCCGCAGACCGGGCTCCCCGTACGGCAGTTCCTTGCGCCCTCGCAGCACCGCTCCACCTCTCGCCCGTCGCTGACCGTCCGCCACTGTACGGTCCACACCCGCGGGTTCACCGCGCGGGAGCCGACCGGCGGTCCTAGAGTCAGTTCGGTGACCCCCTTCGACCGTCGCGGCCTGCTGCGGCTGGCGGCCATCGGCGCCGCCGGCTCGCTCGCCTCGGCCTGCTCTGACAGCCCCGCGCCGCCGGGCCCGAACACCGGAGCCGCTGCCGCCACCGGTCGGGTGGCGACGCCTCCGGCGGCGACACCGAGCCCGAGCCGGACACCGGCCGCGAGCACCGGCAGCGGCCCGGCCGGCGCCGACGCGGTGCCCCCGCTCGTGGCCGGGCTCCCCTTCGAGATCAGCAGCGGTCCGCACGGCAGGCCGCAGGTGGCGCTCACCTTCCACGGCCAGGGGGATCCCGCGATCGCGACCGCGCTGCTGGCCGAGGCCGAACGCGCCGGCGCCCGGATCACCGTGATGGCCGTGGGCAGTTGGCTGGACCAGCAGCCCGCGATGGCGCGCCGGATCCTGGACGGCGGGCACGAGCTGGGCAACCACACCCAGAACCACGGCGCGATCTCCACCATGACCGCCGACCAGGCCTACGCCGAGATCACCGGCTGCGCCGCCCGGCTCAAGCAGCTGACCGGGGGCATCGGCCGCTGGTTCCGCCCCTCCCAGGCGCAGGACTGCACCGCCGTCGTCGCCGCGCAGGCCCGCCGCGCGGGCTACGCGCACTGCCTCGGCTACAACCTCGACTCGCTCGACTACACCGATCCCGGCGCGACCGCGGTCACCGACACGGTGCTGTCGGCGGTCGCCCCGGGCTCGGTGGTGAGCCTGCACTTCGGCCACGCCGGCACGGTCTCGGCGCTGCCCGGAATCCTCGACGGCCTGCACCGGCGCGGACTGCGCGCGGTCACAACCTCGGAGCTGCTCAGCTGATGTCCGCGTCCCGTGCGTCCCGTACCCTGTCGCGCCGCCGTCTGATCCCGCTGTCCGCGCTGGCCGCCCTCAGCGCGGCCGGCCTGCTGCTCGCCTCGGCCTGCGGTTCGCCCGGCACCGCCAACCACGCCAGGACGGGCGCTCCGGCGGTGGCCGCCGGAGCGCCCGGCAGCCCGTCCGTCGGTCCGCCGGCCACGCCGGTGAGCGCGGACGGCTACCTCCCGGGGATGCCGCCGCCGCTCTCGCCCACCGACGTGTACGCGGCCGACCGCCCGAACCAGTTCTCGCCGGTGGTCCGGGGCATGCCCGCACGGGTCTACGTGCCGAACACCCTCTCGGACACCGTCAGCGTGATCGACCCGGCCAGCTACAAGGTGATCGAGACGCTCCAGGTCGGCCACCAGCCGCAGCACGTGGTCCCCTCCTGGGACCTGAAGACGCTCTGGGTCAACAACGACCTCGGCAACAGCCTCACCCCGATCGACCCGGCCACCGGCAGGCAGGGCACCCCGGTCGCGGTGCACGACCCGTACAACCTCTACTTCACCCCGGACGGCAAGTACGCGATCGTGATGGCCTCCGCCGACCAGGCCCTGGTGTTCCGGGACGCCCACACCATGCAGGTGGTGAAGTCGGTACCAGCCCAGTGCGAAGGGGTGAACCACGCGGACTTCTCGCCGGACGGCAGGTACTTCATCGTCTCCTGCGAGTTCTCCGGCGACCTGCTGAAGGTCGACACCGCGAAGATGCAGATCATCGCCCGCCAGAAGATCCCCTTCGCCGGCTCCATGCCGCAGGACGTCAAGATCTCCCCGGACGGGAAGGTCTGGTACGTCGCGGACATGATGGCGAACGGCGTCTGGGAGCTGAACGGCGACACCTTCTCCACGCCGACCCTGCTGAAGACGGGCGCGGGCGCGCACGGTCTCTACGTCAGCCGGGATTCGAAGTACCTCTACATCTCCAACCGGGGCGAGGGATCCGTATCGGTGCTGGACTTCGCCACCGGCGCGCTGGTGCACAAGTGGCAGATCCCCGGCGGCGGCAGCCCGGACATGGGCGGGGTCTCCGCCGACGGCACCGTGCTGTGGCTCTCCGGCCGCTACAACTCCGAGGTGTACGCGCTCTCCACCAGGGACGGCCACCTCATCGCCCGGATCCCGGTCGGCGCCGGCCCGCACGGCCTCTGCGTCTACCCGCAGCCCGGCCGCTACTCCCTGGGCCACACCGGCATCTTCCGGTGACGGCCGGCCAACCACCTCAGGATCGCGGTGCCCTGCTAGATCAGCCGCGTGAGCGACGAGCCCGTTACGCAGGGACCCAGCGACTTGCGCGTCTGTCCAGTTCATCCCCCACCGGAGGTGATTTGCCAGCGGGCTCGACTCTTGATGATCTTCCAGTTCTCCATGCCAGATGATCTATAAGCAGCCATGTTCGTGGCCATACCTGTCCCGCCCAACCCCCACTCTTGACCAACTCGTCGATCTGGCGCCGCGGGAAGCGGAGCTGGGTGGCGACGCCGATCGACAGGAAGCCGGCGCTGCGACGAGAGGCCGACCCGGCGCCAGATGGGCGTGCGCGGCGCGCGGCGCCCTCCAGGGGGCCCGGAGGCTGAACACATACACGACGCTGTCAGTCGGCAGCGACGGCAATCTGGCCACCGACTATGCCGAGACACCCACGGCATGGACGGCGTCTGGACCGCGTGGAGATCGTCGTCAGCTTCGCCCGCCAGCCCCACCAATCTCAACCATGCCGAGCATCTGCACTGGCTAGTGAGAACCAGCTCCACTGGGTCGCGGTGGGATCTGCCACGAAGACCTCTCCCAGCTCAGGGCCGTACCGCTCCTCAAACTCTGGCCCACTTTCGCGACCTGGGGATCGGCGCTTTCCAACTGGGCGGGGCGCGCCAACATCACCCACGGCTGGCACGACCCCTTCCAGCACGATGGACCCGCCCTTCAGTGATGACCAGCCAGTTGCCAAACGGGACAGCCCCAGGACGCAACGCACCTGACCCCGCACCCCACGTCTTCTCTTACGCTTCACCCCACTGTTCGTAGGCACCCCTTCACCTGGCCGAACCCGGCGCATCACCTCATACGCCATACGCGTCATGCGTCGAGCGCCGACCGTAACACCCCCTCAGGGTCGCATTATCACACTCCCGACCATTGGTCAGGTACATGTCTATATTTGACTGTGATGATCCACACGCCGCCGCCACCTGGCCCAGCGCAGCCATCTCAATCAAAGTAAGTAGGCGACCTTCCTGGCCGTCAATTGACAAGCAGGACAAGAGAGATGAGAAATTTCATGCGCGTTCGACGCAGTTTTGGGGTAACAGCTGGCGCACTCGCCCTCGTCTTGATAGCTGCGCCCGCGGCCATGGCAGGCGGCAACTGGTCCTACGGCGAATCGCGGACGGTTCTGTCGAACGGTGCCCTCTACACCAGCATTGAGCCGAACAACGACGGGACTGGCTACTGGCACCTGAACGATTGGTACGACAAGACCGGTGGTGGCACGATCTCACTCGAGTTCGGGTTCAACTACCACGGCTACTCATACGGCAGTCACTGGCAATCCGAAAGCGCCGGTGGATCTAACAGTCAAGAGTTCTACAGTCTCGGCTTCACGGACTGTGATGACGTCGTGGGCTGGATGGCCGTAGCGGGACAGAGCACGTTCTATAACGCGCCTGTGACCACCTGCTGACCTCCAGCGATTGCTGCTCGGGGCTTCGAGTTTCGAAGCCCCGAGCTCCATTTTCGGCCTCTCATCCACGATCAGGAACTCCGGTCCCCATGCTCAGCGCGATCTTCAACTCAAACCCCTTGCTTCTCTGGTCCGGGCTCGCACTCGTGTTGATCTCCGCAATCCCGACGGTCTTCCTGGCGCGGCATCGCCAACTCCCGCTACCGCTATGCCTGTGTCTCTCCAGTTCGATAGCCGTGGAACTAGTCGCCACCCTGTATCCCGTGCACCTGAGCGCCCCCGCGCCGATGATCTGCTCTGTCCAGGAGGACCTCGTCGGTGCGATCCTGGCCACCCAGGGTCTGATGAACGTCGCTCTCTACCTGCCGGTGGGCCTTTTCGCCACGCTTCTTACACGACGCCCCGCTGCGGTCTGGGCGGCTGCCACTTTGCTCTCAGCAACAACTGAGGTGACCCAAGCCCTCACTCCTGGCATCGGCCGCAGCTGCGACTCAGGTGATCTGGTGACGAACTCTCTTGGAGCTGCCTTCGGTTGCATCTTGGCAGTACTGTTCAGTCTGCTGATCAGGCCCCGCCGCCCCGGCTTCTGGTCGATGCATGTCGGCCGACGCCAGCTGCGCCTCAGTGCGATCTTCCTGACCGCCGGTGGCGCCGCACTGCTGGCTGTAGCCCTCCCTACGCTCACCTTCGTTGTCTCAACCGTTGGGGACGACATGCTTCCAGCGTCGGCCCAGACCGCAGCAGCGGCACGCGCTGCCCACGATTTCTACGGTGCCTCGGTCTCGCCTACGCACATCCAGTACGTTCCGGGTTCGTTCGGCCAACCCGGAGTCGTTGACGTCGCAACGCCCTCTGGCAATCTCACACTTGCGTGGCCCTCGGGAGACGTCACTTCCGGCCTCGTCAGCTCACTGTTCAAACCGGACAAGCAGTTCCCAGGGATTTCGAACACGGAAGCCCTCACCGCAGCGACCTCCTTCGCCCGCCTGCATTTCCCTTGGGGACTGCACGACAGCTTCACACGGGTGGAAGCAGGACCGCCCAACACCGGATCAAAGGTCATCGAGTGGCGCTCCACGGTGGACGGGGTCCTCATGCCCATGCGGCTCGACATCATTGTCGAAGCCAATGGCAAGGTCAGCTCTTTCGCAGCGACGGACGTGCCACCGCCTGTGCTCCCCAAGGTCAAGGTCACCATGGCGCAGGCCACCGCAGTAGCACTCGCTCGGGCACCGGGGGACACAGTCGTCGGCAGCGTATTGCTCGCTCAGCAGGCGAGTGACGGCTCCTGGCACGCCAGGTGGCTGTTGGCCCTCGGATCCGCTGCACCGGTAGCCGGCAGGGCTGCACCTCCTGCAAAGGAGATGGAGATCGATGCTGTGACCGGCAGCATCGTCACCCCGGCCACTCCGCGTTAGCCTCGATCGTTGATGAGTCCTCGTCGGTTCGCTGAAGGGGACTCTGGGCTGATGGGTTGGTTTCTCGCCGTCGGCAGGATGAGGGCGCGGCTGTCACGTCGAGTGGGCATGCAGTTCCACTGGCTTTCCTGCCATCCGTCGGACCGCCATCATCGTGACAGCGTGAGGTTGGCCCTAGAGCTCCATCTCGGCCCGCGCCTGGGCGATCTCCTCAGCCGAGATCGTCAGGGTCTCGGCGGGATCGGGCGCGGGCTCCAGGTCCACCCGCCCGGCCGCGTCGCTCACCTTGATCATCACACCCACCATCAACCAGTTCGCCACCATCGACGAACCACCGTAGGCGAGGAACGGCAGCGCCTTCCCGGTCTCCGGGATGAGCCCGATCGACCCACCGGCGACGACGAAGACCTGCAGCATCAACGCCGCTCCGAGGCCGCCCGCGAGCAGCTTGCCGAAGGGGTCGGTGAGCCGGATCGCCGCCCGCATGCTGCGCTCCGCCATCAAGAGGAACAGCATCAGGATCACCATGAGACCGGCGGTGCCCAGTTCCTCACCGAAGGTGGCGAAGATCCAGTCGCTCTGACCCGCGAAGCCGACCAGCCAGGGCTGACCCTGGCCCAGCCCGGTGCCGAGGAAGCCGCCGTGTCCGAGCGCGAACAACGCCTGGGCCGGCTGGTCCGAGATCACCCCGGCGTGGCGCTGGGCCGCGGGGAGGAAGATGTCCATGGGGTAGAGCCAGGCCGCGACCCGGCCTCCGACGTGCGAGGAGGTCGCTCCCACGACGAAGGCGCCACCGGCCGCCAGCAGCACGCCGATGATCACCCACCCGGTGCGCTCGGTGGCCATGTACAGCATCACGATGAAGATGCCGAAGACGATCAGCGAGGTACCCAGGTCGACCTCAAAGATCAGCACCATCATCGAGACCGCCCAGATCGCGATGATCGGGCCCAGGTTGCGCCCCCGCGGCAGGCTGATCCCCCCGACCTTCCGCCCGACCAGTGCCAGCGCGTCCCGGTTCGCCATCAGGTAGCTGGCGAAGAAGACAATGATGGCGATCTTGGTGAACTCGTCCGGCTCCATACTGAGCGAGCCGAAGCGGATCCAGCGCTTAGCGCCGTAGGTGGCGTCGCCGGCGAAGAAGGCGGGGGCCATAAGCAGCACGAGGGACGCCGCCATCAGGACATAGGTGTAGCGCTGCAGAACGCGGTGGTGCTTGATCAACGCCAGGAACGCGATGAACACCACCAGTCCGATGACCAGCCACTGGATCTGCCCGGGAGCCAGCGGCGCATAGTTGTCGATCTTCTTGTACGAGTAGTCCAGCCGGTGGATCATCACCAGGCCCGCACCGCCGAGCAGCACCGTGATCGGCAGGATCAGCGGGTCCGCGTACGCCGCCCACTTCCGCACCGCGAGATGCGCGACCAGGCCCAGCGCGCCCAGGCCGAGCACCTGCACCACGAACCCGCCCGGCAGCGTGCCGTGCAGGGCCAGTTCCGCGCTCGCGTCGCCCAGCGCACAGACGGCGACCGCGAACAGGATGAGCAGCAGTTCGAGGTTCCGCCGCTTCGCGGGGGGGCCGCTGAATCCGGACGCCCCTGGGGCGGCACCGATGCCACCCGCCGCTGCTCGCCGTGCGCCCATCGTCCGCACCCACCCACCCAACCAGCTCGCCGTCAGAACCGTCGCATTCTCGCAGGTCTCGTCCCGAACAGGGACGGCCCCCCGGAATGCGACGGTTCCGTGACCGCGGCCACACCCGCCGAAACGGCGGGTGTGGCCGGGCGGGTACTCCCGGGCGCTTAGGCGACCTGCACGTGGCCTCCGGCGGAGAGGTCGACCGGCTTGGTCAGCGTGACCGCCGGCTCCAGGGCCAGCTCCAGCACCTTGCGGACGTCCGAGACCGGGTGGACGGTGAGCCGCGCCAGCACCTCGGCCGGGACGTCGTCCAGGTCGGCCTCGTTGCGGGAGGGGATGAGCACCGTGGTGATCCCGGCCCGGTCCGCCGCCAGCAGCTTCTGCTTGACGCCGCCGATCGGCAGCACCCGGCCGGTCAGCGAGACCTCACCGGTCATGGCCACGTCGGTGCGGACCTTGCGGCCGGAGAGCAGCGAGGCCAGGGCGGTGGTCATGGTGACCCCCGCGCTGGGCCCGTCCTTGGGCACCGCTCCCGCCGGCACGTGGACGTGGATACCGCGGTCCCGGAGCGAGGTGACCGGGAGCTCCAGCTCCGCGCCGTGCGAGCGCAGGAAGGAGAGCGCGATCTGCGCGGACTCCTTCATCACGTCGCCCAGCTGGCCGGTGAGCGACAGCCCGGTCGAGCCGGTCTCCGGATCGGCCAGCGACGCCTCGATGTAGAGGACGTCGCCGCCCGCGCCGGTGACGGCGAGACCGGTGGCCACCCCGGGCACCGCGGTGCGGCGCTCGCCCGGCTCCTGGGCCGCCTCCGGGGTGTGGTGCGGCCGGCCGATCAGCCCGCGCAGGTCGCCTGCGGTGACGGTACGGGGCAGCTCGGCCGTCCCCAGCTCCTGCTGGGCCGCGACCTTGCGCAGGATCCGGGAGACGGCGCGCTCCAGGCTGCGCACGCCCGCCTCGCGGGTGTACTCGCCCGCCAGGCTGCGCAGCGCGTCCTCCTCGACCACGACCTCGTCCGCGCCGAGACCGGCCCGCTCCAGCTGCCGGGGCAGCAGGTGGTCGCGGGCGATGACGACCTTCTCGTCCTCGGTGTAGCCGTCCAGGCGGACCAGCTCCATCCGGTCCAGCAGCGCTTCCGGGATCGCCTCCAGGACGTTCGCCGTGGCCAGGAAGACCACGTCGGAGAGGTCCAGCTCGACCTCCAGGTAGTGGTCCCTGAAGGTGTGGTTCTGCGCCGGGTCCAGCACCTCCAGCAGCGCGGCGGCCGGGTCGCCCCGGTAGTCCGAGCCGACCTTGTCGATCTCGTCGAGCAGGACGACCGGGTTCATCGAACCGGCCTCCTTGATGGCGCGGACGATCCGGCCGGGCAGCGCGCCGACGTAGGTGCGCCGGTGCCCGCGGATCTCCGCCTCGTCGCGGACGCCGCCGAGGGCGACCCGGACGAAGGAGCGGCCCATGGCCCTGGCGACGGACTCCCCGAGCGAGGTCTTGCCGACCCCGGGCGGGCCCACCAGCGCCAGCACGGCACCGCCGCGGCGGCCGCCGACCAGCCCGAGACCGCGGTCGGAGCGCCGCTTGCGCACCGCCAGGTACTCGACGATGCGGTCCTTGACGTCGTCCAGACCGAAGTGGTCGGCGTCCAGGACGGCGCGGGCGCCGGCGATGTCGTACTCGTCCTCGGTGCGCTCGTTCCAGGGCAGCTCCAGCACCGTGTCCAGCCAGGTGCGGATCCAGCTGCCCTCGGGCGAGGCGTCGGAGGACCGCTCCAGCTTGTCGACCTCCTTGAGCGCGGCCTCGCGGACCTTCTCGGGCAGGTCGGCAGCCTCGACCCGGGCGCGGTAGTCCTCCTCCTCGTTCTCCGGGTCGCCGTTGAGGTCGGACAGCTCCTTGCGGACGGCTTCGAGCTGGCGCCGCAGCAGGAACTCCTTCTGCTGCTTCTCCATCCCCTCCTGGACGTCCTTGCGGATCGACTCCGCGACGTCCTCCTCGGCGAGGTGGTCCCGCAGCAGCTGCAGCGACAGCTTGAGCCGGGTGACCGGGTCCAGCTCCTCCAGCACCTGGACCTTCTGCTGCCCGGTGAGGAAGGGGGCGTAGCCGATGTTGTCGGCCAGCTCGGAGACGTCCTCGATCTGGGCGACCCGGTCGACGACCTGCCAGGCGCCGCGCTTCTGCAGCCAGGTGGTGGTCAGCGCCTTGTAGTCGCGCACCAGCTCGGCGACCGCACCCGGCAGCGGGTCGGGCACATCGGACTGGTCGAGCGGGGTGGCCTGCACCCACAGCGCGGCGCCGGGCCCGGTGGTACCGGCCCCGATCCGCACCCGGCGGACGCCGCGCACCAGTGCGGCCGGGTCGCCGTCGGCCAGGCGGCCGACCTGCTCGATGGAGGCGAGGGTGCCGATGGCGCCGTAGGAGCCGTCGATCCGGGGCACCAGCAGTACCCGGGCCTTGCGGGCGTCGGCCACGGTGCGGATGCCGGGTACGTGCGCCCCGCTGTCCCGTACCGCCGCCTGCGCGGCCTCGATCGCGGCTCGGACGTCCGGGTCGGAGAGGTCGAGCGGGACGACCATGCCGGGGAGCACTGCCTCGTCGTCGAGCGGCAGTACCGGCAGAGTCAGGGGGGAGGCAGTTGCCATGATCGCTCCTCAGTAACCAAAGTTGAGTTACCTGGACTAAAGGAGATTGACCCCCCTGGTGTTCCCCTGGCCTGTTCGCTCTGAGCGATCACCCTGCACCGGCCCGCCCCTGCGGCAGGATGGACGCCGACTCCGCCCCCTACAACGCTGAGGAGCAGCGCACCATGCCCCACCCGGACACGATCCGCGAAGGCGCCGCAGTACTGGACCGTCGCGACGGCCCCCACGGCGAGGTCGTGCTGCGACGCCGCGGCGAGCAGTTCGAGATCATCGCCAACGGCTGCTTCCTGATGGACACCTCGGACGGCCGCTCCGAGCGCCTGCTGGTGACCGCCGCGCTCGACGCCCTGGGCAGTTCCGGCAGCACCACCGTCCCCGGCCGCCCCGCCACTCCCGACATCCTCACCACCCACGCACCACATCTCCTCATCGGCGGCCTCGGCGTCGGCTTCTCGCTCGCGCAGGCCGCCGCCGACCCCCGTCCGGGCCGGATCACCGTGGTCGAGCGGGAGACCGCGGTCATCGACTGGCACCGGACCGGCGACGCCCCGCTGGCCCGCTTCGCCGGCACCGGCCACCGGGACCCGCGCACTCGGATCGTGCACGAAGACCTGCTGCTCCACCTGCGCTCCGGCACCGATCGCTATGACGCGCTGTGCCTCGACATCGACAACGGACCGGAGTGGACCGTCACCGAGGGCAACGACGGCCTCTACACCGACGAGGGCCTGACCGCGCTGCGGGGCGCGCTCGCGCCGGGGGGCGTGCTGGCCGTCTGGAGCGCCGCACCCGCGCCGGCGTTCGAGCGTCTCCTTCGCTCCCGTTTCCACCGGGTTGAGCAGATTCAGGTCACCGTGAAAGTGGAACGCGGACACCCAGATGTGATCTACCTGGCAACGCGCGAGCCATGACAAGCCGGTAGGGTCTACGCCCATGCCTCCCCCCAAAGGTCGGTTTATAGAAGACTGACCACTCGGGGGCGCCGTCAGTCCGTAGGCTTCGACTGGCGGGTGGGGCAGCACAGGCAGTGACGGACGACAAGACGATGCGGCCGGCGGCGACCACCGCCACCGGACCGCGAGCCCTGGGGGCGGTGGCGTGACCGTGACGGATGTACAGCAGCAGGACACCAGCGGGTCGGCGGGACAGCGGCGGGTACTGGTGGTCGAGGACGAACCGACCATCGCCGAGTCCATCGCCGCCCGGCTGGGCGCCGAGGGCTTCCGGGTCGCCGTCTCCCACGACGGCCCCACCGCGGTGGACTGCTTCCAGACCTGGCAGCCGGACCTGGTGGTGCTGGACGTGATGCTGCCCGGTTTCGACGGCCTTGAGGTGTGCCGGCGGATCCAGGCGCACCGCCCGGTCCCGGTGCTGATGCTCACCGCCCGTGACGACGAGACCGACATGCTGGTCGGGCTCGGCGTGGGCGCGGACGACTACATGACCAAGCCCTTCTCCATGCGGGAGATGGCGGCCCGGGTCAACGTGCTGCTGCGCCGGGTGGAGCGGGCCCAGCTCGCGGCCCGCACCCCGGTCGGCGGCACGCTGCGGCTCGGCGACCTGGAGATCGACCACGTCCAGCGCCGGGTGCGGGTCGGCGGCGGCGACATCCACCTCACCCCCACCGAGTTCGACCTGCTCGCCTGCCTGGCCCAGCAGCCGCGCGCGGTACTGACCCGCGAGCAGCTGCTGGCCGAGGTCTGGGACTGGACCGACGCCTCCGGCACCCGCACCGTCGACAGCCATGTGAAGGCGCTGCGCCGCAAGATCGGAGCCAACTGGATCCGCACCGTGCACGGCGTCGGCTACGCGCTGGAGGCCCCGGCACCGTGACCCCGGCGGCGAACGGCGAACCTCCGGCCACGGGCCGGTTGCAGCGCGCCGCCGGCCGGATCTGGGCCGACCTGCGACCACTGGACCCGCTGCGCTCCATCAAGGCCAAGCTTGCCGTGCTGGTGCTGACCTCGGTCTGCATCTCCACGCTGATGGTGGTGCTGGCGCTGAACTCGGACACCCAGATCCGGATCGTCATGATCTTCTCGGTGGTCGCCTCCCTGCTGATCACCCAACTGCTGGCACACGGCATGACCGCCCCGCTGCGCGAGATGACCGCGGCCGCGCGGGCGATGGCGGCCGGCGACTACAGCCGCGAGGTCAGGGCCAGTTCCCGGGACGAGGTGGGCGAACTGGCCACCGCCTTCAACACCATGGCCGCCGACCTGGAGGCCGCCGACCGGCAGCGCCGCGAGCTGGTCGCCAATGTCTCGCACGAGCTGCGCACCCCCATCGCCGCGCTGCGCGCCGTGCTGGAGAACGTGGTCGACGGGGTGGTCCGCCCGGAGCCGGCCACCATGGCGGCGGCGCTGGAGCAGACCGAGCGGCTGGGCCGCCTGGTCGCCCACCTGCTGGACCTGTCCAAGATCGCGGACGGGGTGGCCTCGCTGGACGCCCGCAGCTTCGAGGTCGAGCCGTTCCTCGCCGGCGTGCTGCGCGGGCTCACCGTGGACGGTTCCACCTCCGGCGGGGCCAGCCGGCGCCGCCACGACGTCTCGCTGGAACTGGCGGTCCCGCCCGGCCTGGCCGCCGTCGCCGACCCGGAGCGGCTGCACCAGGTGGTCGCCAACCTGGTCGACAACGCCTGCCGGCACAGCCCCAAGCACGGCACCGTCACGGTCCGGGCCGGACGGCGGGAGGACGGCGGGCTGCTGCTGGAGGTCGCCGACCAGGGCCCCGGCATCCCGGCCGAGGACCGGCACCGGGTGTTCGAGCGGTTCAGCCGGGGCAGCGGGCTGACCGCGCAGGGCCCCGGCAGCGACGGCGGCACCGGCCTGGGCCTGGCCATCGCCCGCTGGGCGGTGGACCTGCACGGCGGCACCATCGCGGTCGCGGACTCCCCGCTGGGCTGCCTGATCCGGATCACCCTGCCGGGTCCGCGCGCCGAATCCGACTGACTGGGACAGAATCGGAACAATTGCGGAAAGCTCCGGATATGTCCCATTTGGCAGCACTTATCCGACCGAACAGCCTCTCGTTATCCCCCATCACGACCGACCTCTAACGTTCAATTCCCGCCAAAGTCAGGGGCCGCACTGTGATCTGGGCGACGACCGGGGGGCGGGACCTGCGCGGACAGGCATCAGGGGCGTAGCCTTGGCATCCGCTGTCCACCATCCTTAAGGAAGCGGAAGAGGGCGGTTGCCGCCGTGTCGCCACAGTCCCCCCATACCTCGAACAGCTCGACCGCCACAGACCCCGGTCCCCTGCACTCGGGTCCCGGTGCCAACCCGGACGCCGGGTTCGGCCCCAACGAGTGGCTCGTCGACGAGATCTACCAGCAGTACCTCCAGGACCCGAACTCCGTTGACCGCGCCTGGTGGGACTTCTTCGCAGACTACAAAGCCGGCACCAAGGCCGGCTCCACAGCGGGTGCCCCCGCCGGAGCCGAGGTGACGGCGGCATCCCAGACCGCCGCGGCCCCCTCGTCCCCGGCAGCGGCCCCCGCGCCTGCGGCGTCCCAGCCGGCAGAGCCCCAGTCGGCGCAGTCCTATCCGGCGCAGTCCCAGCCGGTCCCCTCCGCCGCAGCGCCCGCAGCCACCGCTGCACCCGCTGCCGCAGCCGCCGCCCCGGCGGCACCGGCCGCCGCCGTCCCGGCAGCCGTCCTGCCGAAGCCACCGGCCCCACCGGCCCCGGTTTCGCATGCCTCGACCGTTCCGGCCGACCTGGCCGAATCTCCTAAGGACAGCAAGAACGTGACGTCCCCCGTCGCCCCCTCCGGCCCCGAGCTGATCGCCCTCAAGGGCCCCTCCGCCCGGATCGTGGCGAACATGGACGCCTCGCTCTCGATGCCGACCGCGACCAGCGTGCGCGCCGTCCCGGCGAAGCTGCTGATCGACAACCGCATCGTGATCAACAACCACCTGAAACGCGCCCGTGGCGGGAAGGTCTCCTTCACCCACATCATCGGCTACGCGATGGTGCAGGCCATCAAGGCGATGCCGGCCATGAACCAGGGCTTCCAGGAGAAGGACGGCAAGCCCTTCCTGGTCAAGCCGGAGCACGTGAACCTCGGCCTGGCGATCGACCTGACCAAGCCCAACGGTGACCGCCAGCTCGTCGTGGCCGCGATCAAGAAGGCCGAGACCCTCGACTTCTTCGGCTTCTGGCAGGCCTACGAGGACATCGTCCGCCGGGCCCGGCAGAACAAGCTCACGGTGGACGACTTCTCCGGCGTCACCTGCTCGCTGACCAACCCCGGCGGCATCGGCACCGTCCACTCCGTCCCGCGCCTGATGCCCGGCCAGGGCACCATCCTCGGCGTCGGTTCGATGGAGTACCCGGCCGAGTTCCAGGGGGCCGCCCAGGAGACCCTGTCCCGCCTGGGCATCTCCAAGGTCATGACGCTGACCTCGACCTACGACCACCGGGTCATCCAGGGCGCGCAGTCCGGCGAATTCCTCCGGACCATGCACCAGATGCTGCTCGGCCAGGGCGAGTTCTACGACCAGATCTTCGAGTCGCTGCGCATCCCCTACGAGCCGGTGCGCTGGGCCACGGACGTGGACAACAGCCACGACAACGAGGTCAACAAGACCGCCCGGGTGATGGAGCTGATCCACTCCTACCGGGTCCGCGGCCACCTCATGGCGGACACCGACCCGCTGGAGTACAAGCAGCGCAAGCACCCCGACCTCGACGTCCAGGCGCACGACCTGACGCTGTGGGACCTGGAGCGCGAGTTCGCGGTCGGCGGCTTCGCCGGCAAGGCGATGCTCAAGCTGCGCGACATCCTCGGCGTGCTGCGCGACTCGTACTGCCGCACCATCGGCATCGAGTACATGCACATCCAGGACCCGAAGCAGCGCCGCTGGATCCAGGCCCGGGTCGAGCGCGGCAACGACAAGCCGGAGCGCGAGGAGCAGCTGCGCATCCTGCGCCGCCTCAACGCCGCCGAGGCGTTCGAGACCTTCCTGCAGACCAAGTACGTCGGCCAGAAGCGCTTCTCGCTGGAGGGCGGCGAGTCCGTCATCCCGCTGCTGGACGCGATCCTGGACTCGGCCGCCGAGGCGAGGCTGGAAGAGGCCGTGATCGGCATGGCCCACCGCGGCCGGCTGAACGTCCTGGCCAACATCGTCGGCAAGTCCTACGCGCAGATCTTCCGCGAGTTCCAGGGCAACCTGGACCCGAAGTCGATGCACGGCTCCGGCGACGTCAAGTACCACCTGGGCTCCGAGGGCACCTTCACCGGCATCGACGGGGAGACCATCAAGGTCTCGCTGGCCGCGAACCCCTCGCACCTGGAGGCCGTGGACCCGGTCGTCGAGGGCATCGTCCGCGCCAAGCAGGACATCCTGGACAAGGCCGGCAACTCCTTCGACGTGCTCGCCGTGCAGATCCACGGTGACGCGGCCTTCGCCGGCCAGGGCGTCGTCGCCGAGACGCTGAACATGTCGCAGCTGCGCGGCTACCGCACCGGCGGCACCGTGCACGTGGTGATCAACAACCAGGTCGGCTTCACCGCCGCCCCGGCCGCCTCGCGCTCGTCGATGTACTGCACCGACGTGGCCCGCATGATCGAGGCCCCGATCTTCCACGTGAACGGCGACGACCCGGAAGCCGTGGTCCGCGTCGCGCGGCTGGCCTTCGAGTTCCGCCAGGCGTTCAACAAGGACGTCGTGATCGACCTCATCTGCTACCGCCGCCGCGGTCACAACGAGGCCGACAACCCCAGCTTCACCCAGCCGCTGATGTACGACCTGATCGACAAGAAGCGCTCGGTGCGCAAGCTCTACACCGAGGGCCTGATCGGGCGCGGCGACATCACGGTGGAGGAGGCCGAGCAGGCCCTCAAGGACTACCAGGACCAGCTGGAGAAGGTGTTCGCCGAGGTCCGCGCGGCCAACGCGGCGCCGGCCCCGGCCACCAGCGAGCGCCCGAAGGCCGACTTCCCGGTCAGCGTGCAGACCGGCATCTCCCAGGAGATGGTCAAGCGCATCGCCGAGTCCCAGGTCGCCCTGCCGGACTGGCTGACGGTGCACCCGCGGCTGCTGCCGCAGCTGCAGCGCCGCGCGGCGATGATCGAGGACGGCACCATCGACTGGGCCATGGGCGAGACGCTCGCCATCGGCTCGCTGCTGATGGAGGGCCACCCGGTCCGGCTGGCCGGCCAGGACAGCCGCCGCGGCACCTTCGGCCAGCGCCACGCGGTGCTGGTGGACCGGGTCACCGGCGAGGACTACACCCCGCTGCTGTACCTGACCCAGGACCAGGCCCGCTACACCATCTACGACTCGCTGCTCTCCGAGTACGCGGCGATGGGCTTCGAGTACGGCTACGCGCTGGCCCGTCCCAGCTCGCTGGTCGCCTGGGAGGCCCAGTTCGGTGACTTCGTCAACGGCGCCTCCACCATCGTCGACGAGTTCATCACCTCCGCCGAGGCCAAGTGGGGCCAGACCTCCGGGGTCACCCTGCTGCTGCCGCACGGCTACGAGGGCCAGGGACCGGACCACTCGTCCGCCCGCATCGAGCGCTTCCTGCAGCTGTGCGCGGACAAGAACATGACCGTCGCCCAGCCGACCCTGCCGTCGAACTACTTCCACCTGCTGCGCTGGCAGGTCCACAACCCGCACCACAAGCCGCTGATCGTCTTCACCCCGAAGTCGATGCTGCGTCTGAAGGCCGCGGCGTCCAAGGCGGACGAGTTCACCACCGGCGGCTTCCGCCCGGTGATCGGCGACTCCACGGTGGAGGCCGGCAACGTCCGCAAGGTCGTCATCACCGCCGGCAAGTTCTACTACGACCTGGAGGACGCCCGCACCGAGCGCGGTATCACCGACACCGCGCTGGTCCGGGTCGAGCGCCTCTACCCGCTGCCGATCGCCGAGCTCCAGGAGGAGCTGCAGCGCTACGGCACGGACGTCCAGTACGTCTGGGCCCAGGAGGAGCCCGCCAACCAGGGCGCGTGGCCGTTCATCGCGCTCAACCTGGTGGACCACCTGGACGTGGTCGTCGGCCGCAACGCCAACGGCTCCCGGCTGCGGCGCGTCGCCCGCCAGGCCTCGTCGGCCCCGGCGGTCGGTTCGGCCAACCGGCACAAGGCCGAGCAGGCGCAGCTGATCGAGGACGTCTTCAGCATCTGACCCACGGTCGCAGTACCCGTGGCCGCAGTCGCTGAACCGGGCCCGGTACCACTCCCTCGCGGGGCGGTACCGGGCCCGCCCCACACCCACCACCAGGAGATCCACCGTGTACTTCACCGACCGAGGCATCGAGGAGCTGCAGAGCCGGCGCGGCGAGGAGGAGGTCAGCTTCGACTGGCTGGCCGACCGGCTGCAGGAGTTCGTGGACCTCAACCCCGAGTTCGAGGTCCCGGTCGAGCGGCTGGCGACCTGGCTGGCCCGGCTCGACGACCAGGACGACGACGAGTAGCCCCGCGGCGCGGAACCGGCACCGAGGATGCGGAGCCGCTTGACTTCCCGGCAACACGATATATCGTGAATACCAGAGGACGCGATACATAGCGCGTCCTCGGTCAACGACCGTATCGGGGAGCCAGCATGTCCGAGCAGTGGACCGTCAGTACGCCGGAGAAGCTCACCTTCGAGGCCGGCGTCAGCCGGCTGAAGGTGCGCACCATCACCGGCGCCGTCAACGTCGTCGCCGCCGAGGGGCCGGCCCGGCTGGAGGTCACCGAGATCGACGGCCCGCCGCTGCTGGTCACCCTGGCCAACGGCGAACTCACGGTCAGCTACGACGACCTGCCCTGGAAGGACTTCTCCTGGAAGGATCTGGGCCCGCTGCTGGGCAGGTGGCGCACCGCCGCCAAGCGCCGCGCCGTGGTCTCGGTGACCGTACCGGCCGGGACCGCCGTCGAGCTCGGCTCCGCCTCCTCGGACACCGTCATCTCCGGCATCACCGCGCCGGTGACGGTCCACAGCGCCTCCGGATCCACCACCCTGGTCCGGCTGTCCGGTCCGGTCGACGCCAACACCGTCTCCGGCAGCATCCAGGCCCAGTCGGTCTCCGGCGACCTCAAGGTCAACACCATCTCCGGCGACCTCACCGTCTTCGACGGCACCAGCGGTCGGGTCAAGGCCCACTCGGTCAGCGGCGCGATCACCCTGGACCTGGTCCACGACAACGAGACCGACGTGCAGATCGCCAACGTCTCCGGCGACGTCGCGGTGCGCATCCCGGCCCCCACCGACGCCGAAGTTCAGGCCAACACCACCTCCGGCGACGTCTCCAACGCCTTCGACGAGCTGCGGGTCGGCGGCACCTGGGGCGCCAAGCAGATCAACGGCACCCTCGGCGCCGGCACCGGCAAGCTGAAGATCACCACCGTCTCCGGCTCGCTCTCGCTGCTCCGCCGCCCCACCTCCGAGGACGACGTCCCGGCTGACGCCACCGCACAGGACAAGACTCCCGCCGACGCGGCCCCCCAGGCCCTCGACTTCAGCAAGGAGGATGAGGCATGAGCCCCGTCTTCGCCCATGGCCGCCTGCGTCTCTACCTGCTCAAACTGCTGGACGAGGCCCCCCGCCACGGCTACGAGGTGATCCGGCTGCTGGAGGAGCGCTTCCACGGCCTGTACGCCCCCTCGGCCGGAACCGTCTACCCGCGGCTGGCCAAGCTGGAGCAGGAGGGCCTGGTCGAGCACAGCGTCGAGGGCGGCCGGAAGGTCTACCGCATCACCGACGCCGGACGGGCTGAACTCGCCTCCCGCGCAACGGAGATCAACGCTCTGGAGGCGGAGATCCGGGACTCGGTGGCCCAGCTCGCGGACCAGATCCGCGAGGACGTCCAGGACTCGGCGAAGGATCTGCGCGAGGAGATGCGCCGCGCCGCGAAGGAGTCCCGCCGCACCGGCAAGGACCGCGGTCCGGACCCGGTCTGGGGTGACGGACCCTGGCCCGGCATGGACCGCGAGTCCTGGCAGCGGACCAAGGAGGAGTGGCGGCAGGCCAAGGAACAGGCCAGGGAGCAGGCCCGGCAGGCGAAGGAGCAGGCCCGCAGCGCGCGCGAAGAGGCCCAGGCCACCCGCGAGCAGACCAAGGTGCTCCGGGAGCAGCTCCGTGCCGAGGCGCACCGGGTGGGCGAGCAGATCCGGGCCCACGCCAAGAACGGCGACTGGCCGACCGGGCTCTCCGAGGGGCTGTCCGAGCTGACCCGCACGCTCAGCGGCCTGGCCGACCCGTCCCGCTGGAACCAGCCCGCAGGCACCACACCGACGGATGCCCCGCCGGCTTCCGGGACCCGGATCGACCTGGACAAGGAGGAGCCGCCGGCCGACCTGCCGCCGTGGACCCTCACCAACCCGGCCGGCGAGCCGCTGCGCGAGCTCGGCGGCCTGCTGGACCGCTTCCGCGACGAGGTCCGTGACGCCGCGCGCGACCAGGGGTTCGACTCCGCCGCGCTGACCCGTGCGCGGGGTGTCCTCGCGGACGCGGCGAGGCGCTTGCGCGGCTGACGCCCTGAGGATCAGTACAACGGGGGCGCGGGGAACGGTGGCTGCCAACGCTCTACCTGCGTGGGTGGTTGGCAGCGCACGCGGTTCATCAAACAGAGCCTCGCGCCCCTTGGGCGCCCGCCTGGGTCAAGGGTTCAGGACGACCTTGCCGAAGAGGTCGCCCTTGGCCATCCGGGCGAAACCCTCGCGGGCCTCGGCCAGCGGCAGCACCGTGTCGATCACCGGGCGGATGCCGGTCGTCGCGCAGAAGGAGAGCAGTCCGGCCAGCTCCTCCTTGGTACCCATGGTGGAGCCGACGACCTTGAGCTCCAGGAAGAAGATCCGGGTCAGCTCGGCCGGCGGGTTGGGCCCGCTGGTCGCGCCGGAGATGACGATGGTTCCGCCGGGGCGCAGCGACTTGACCGAGTGCGACCAGGTCGCGGCGCCGACCGTCTCCATCACCGCGTCCACCCGCTCCGGCAGCCGCGCGCCGCTCGCGAAGGCCGCGTCCGCGCCGAGCTCCAGAGCCCTGGCGCCCTTGGCCTCGTCCCGGCTGGTGACCCAGACCCGCAGGCCGGCCGCCTTGCCGAGGACGATCAGGGCGGTGGCGACTCCGCCGCCCGCGCCCTGCACCAGGACCGTGTCCCCGGGCTTCACGCCCGCGTTGGTGAACAGCATCCGATACGCCGTCAGCCACGCCGTGGGCAGGCAGGCCGCCTGCTCGAAGCTCAGCTCGGCGGGCTTGGGCAGCAGGTTCCAGGTCGGCACGGCCACCTGCTGGGCGAAAGTGCCCTGGTAGTGCTCCGTCAGAATCGAGCGCGGCTCGCCGACGTCGACGCCGTGGCCGGTCTGCCCCACCACGGAGTGCAGCACGACCTCGTTGCCGTGCTCGTCCACCCCCGCCGCGTCGCAGCCGAGGATCATCGGCAGCTTCCCGGCCGGCAGGCCGACACCGCGCAGTGACCACAGGTCATGATGGTTCAGGCTGGCCGCCTTCACGGTGACCACGCTCCAGCCGGGGCGGGCCACCGGCTCCGGGCGCTCGCCCAACTCCAGCCCGCTGAGCGGGTCGTCGGCATCAATCCGGGCAGCATAGGCAGCAAACATGCCCCGACCCTAGGCCCGTACGCGTCCTTCCAGGAACATCAACCCGATGTGACTAGGCACACGACCAAGCACAACAGGGGCGCGAGGAACTGCGCTGCCAACCACCCACTCACGTAGAGCTATGGCAACACCGTTCCCCGCGCCCCAAAAGCAAACAGCTCAGCGCCGTGCGACGCCCTCAGCGCGAGCCGCCGCCGCCACAGCCTTGGTCACCGCCGGGGCAACCCGAGGGTCGAACGGGCTCGGGATGACCAGCTCTGCCGACAGGTCGTCGCCGACCAGCTCGGCCAGCGCGTCCGCCGCCGCGATCTTCATGCCCTCGGTGATCCGGGTCGAGCGGACCTGGAGCGCGCCGGCGAAGATCCCGGGGAACGCCAGCACGTTGTTGATCTGGTTCGGGAAGTCGCTGCGCCCGGTGGCCACCACCGCCGCGTACTTGTGCGCGACGTCGGGGTGCACCTCGGGGTTGGGGTTGGCCATCGCGAAGATGAAGCAGTCCTTCGCCATGGTCGCCACCGCCTCCTCCGGGACGGTGCCGCCGGAGACGCCGATGAAGACGTCCGCGCCCGCGAGCACCTCCACCAGCGAACCGGCCAGGCCGCCCCGGTTGGTGAGCTCGGCGATCTCCCGCTTGACGTCGGTGAGGTCGGTCCGGCCGACGTGCACCGCGCCCTGCCGGTCGCACAGCACCACGTCGCCGATACCGGCGCCGACCAGGATCTTCGCGATGGCGATGCCCGCCGCGCCGGCGCCGGAGATGACGGCGCGCAGGTCGCTGAGGGTGCGGTGGGTGAGGCGCGCGGCGTTGCGCAGCGCGGCCAGCGTCACCACGGCGGTGCCGTGCTGGTCGTCATGGAAGATCGGGATGTCCAGGGCCTCCTGCAGTCGCCGCTCGATCTCGAAGCAGCGCGGTGCGGAGATGTCCTCCAGGTTGACTCCGCCGAAGGACGGCGCGAGCCGGATCACCGTCTCGATGATCTCGTCGGTGTCCTTGGTCGCGAGCGCGATCGGGACCGCGTCCACGCCGCCGAACTGCTTGAAGAGGATCGCCTTGCCCTCCATGACCGGCAGGGATGCCTCCGGGCCGATGTCGCCCAGGCCGAGCACGGCCGTCCCGTCGGTCACCACGGCGACCACGTTGGACTTCCAGGTGTAGTCGTTCACCAGCTCGGGCTGTTCCGCGATGGCCGTGCAGACCCGGGCCACGCCCGGGGTGTAGGCGAGGGAAAGGTCGTCGGCGTTGCGCACCGGCACAGTCGCAGTGATCTCCATCTTCCCGCCGCGATGAAGCGCGAACGCGGGGTCGATGGGGTCCTGCTCGTCCACAGGGCGGGGGCTGATGATCTCGGCTGCCACGATGACCTCTTCGTCGTCGTCTGGGAGGAACGGCCGCCACGCTGGGCGACCTGGGCCTCCTGATGAGGGTTGGTTGAGTTTGCAATGCGTCCGGCCAGTGCCGATCTCGACACTAGTCGGGGCGCAGCTGCCGCACCTTCGTCTTTTCGTCCGCGTAACGGGGACTTCATGCGCCATTCCGTCGTTCGATCCGCCCGCACAGACGGAACCGGTTGCACACAGAGCACTCGGACGAGCGACGGCGTGACGCGAAGGTGGTACGGAAGCCGACCGTGCCGACGAGGCGCTCCGGCTCCGGAGCCTGCGTCGTCGGCTTCCGGTCCTCACGCCTCCCGGATCGGTCCCGATCCGGTGGCCTGCTCTCTCAGCGGGGGTCACCCGTTATGGGATTTTGACACACGAAGCGACCGGATTGGGAGCGGGGGGTGGCAAGATTCGATCTCATTCAGCCGTCGCGGCACCGCATAACGGTGTGCAGTCCGCAGCCCCACCAGCTCTACCTGCCCCCAACAGGAGGAATCCTCATGGCTCGCTCGATAGCCCAGCGCCTCGTCGCGACCGGTGCAGTGGTCGCAGCCGGTTCGCTGCTGCTCACCGGCTGCGGCAGCTCCAAGATCGGTGGAAACTCCGGTGCCGCGCCCAACGCCTCGCAGACGGTCAACGCCGAAGGCACCGACGCCGCGCTCGTGGCCCTGCTCCCGGCCGACATCAAGGCCAAGGGCAACCTGACGATCGCCACCGACTCCACCTACGCGCCGGACGAGTTCAAGGACGCGGGCGGCAACGTCGTCGGCATGGACGTCGACCTCGGCAACGCCATCCTGAAGAAGCTCGGCCTCACGGCCACCTGGCAGAGCGCCGACTTCGGCAGCATCCTGGGTGGCATCTCCGCCAAGAAGTACGACCTCAGCCTCTCCTCCTTCACCGACACCAAGGCCCGCGAGGCACAGGTCGACCTGGTCCAGTACTTCAACGCGGGCGAGGCCATCGCCGTACTGGCCGGTAACCCCGACAAGGTCGACGGCAACGCCGCCAACCTCTGCGGCTTCAAGGTCTCGGTGCAGAGCAACACCACCGAGTCCGACGAGATCAAGAACACCATCAACCCCGCCTGCAAGAAGGCCGGGAAGCCGACCGTTCCCAACGACGGCGACCAGTTCGCGGCGCAGACCGACGCCACCACCGCGCTGACCTCCAAGCGCGACCAGGCGATGATGGCCGACTCCCCGGTCATCGACTACGCGGTCAAGCAGAGCAACGGCGTGCTGCAGAAGATCGGCCAGAACTACAACAACGCTCCCTACGGCATCGTCGTCCCCAAGGGCAGCGCCCTGGGCCAGGCCATCGCCGGCGCGCTCAAGGACCTGATCGCGGACGGCACCTACGGCCAGATCCTCACCAAGTGGGGCGTGGACTCGGGTGCCATCACCGCCGACAAGGTCGTTCTCAACGGCGCCACCAGCTGAGTCGGGGCAAAGAACGTGACTATTCCTCAGGAATCTCTGCCTGAGGTGCCGGTGGCGAAGGGACGGCCCGAAGACATCCGGGCCGTCCCCGTCCGGCACCCCGGCCGCTGGGTCGCCGTCGCGGCGATCGCAGTGCTCGCGGCGATGTTCCTGCACGCGATGCTGACCAACGGCGCTCTGCACTGGGACGTCGTCGGACAGGTGTTCACCTACTCGACGGTGATCTCCGGCATGGAGCAGACGCTGCTGCTCACCGTGCTCGCCATGGTGCTCGGCATCGCCGGCGGCATCCTGCTCGCGGTGATGCGGCTGTCGCACAACCCGGTGCTGTCCGGGGTCTCCTGGATGTACATCTGGGTGTTCCGCGGCACTCCGGTGCTGGTCCAGCTGTTCTTCTGGAACTTCCTCGGCGCGATCTTCCCCAAGGTCGGACTCGGCATCCCGTTCGGGCCGACCTTCGTGTCCTGGAACTACAACGACCTGATGCCGCTGTTCACGGTCTGCGTGCTGGGTCTGGGCCTGAACGAGGCCGCCTACTTCTCGGAGATCGTCCGCGCCGGCATCCTCTCGGTGGACGAGGGGCAGGCCGAGGCCGCGTCCTCGCTCGGACTGACCCACGGCCAGACGCTGCGCCGGATCATCCTGCCGCAGGCGATGCGGGTGATCATCCCGCCGGCCGGCAACGAGACCATCTCGATGCTCAAGACCACCTCCCTGGTCAGCGCCATCGCCTTCACCGAACTCACCCGCGCGGCCACCGACATCGGCAACCGCACGCTCTACGTGATCCCCTCACTGATCGCGGCGAGCCTCTGGTACCTGCTGTTCACCTCGGTCCTCTCGATCGGCCAGTTCTACGTGGAGCGCTACTACGCGCGCGGGACCAACCGGGTGCTCCCGGCGACCCCCTGGCAGAAGGTCCGCCAGAACCTCAGCACGCTGCGGCTGCGCAAGCCGGTCGGAGACGCCTCATGACCACCACCGAACCCATGGTCCGCGCCGAGCAGGTGCACAAGTCCTACGGACCGGTCGAGGTGCTCAAGGGCATCGACCTGGAGGTCAAGTCCGGGGAGGTGTTCTGCCTGGTCGGCCCGTCCGGCTCGGGCAAGTCCACCTTCCTGCGCTGCATCAACCACCTGGAGAAGATCAACGCGGGCCGGCTCTCGGTCGACGGCGAACTGGTCGGCTACCGCGAGCGGAACGGCAAGCTCTACGAGCTCAAGGACCGCGAGGTGGCGCTGAAGCGCCGCGACATCGGCATGGTGTTCCAGCGCTTCAACCTGTTCCCGCACCTCACCGCGCTGGAGAACGTGATCGAGGCCCCGGTCCGGGTCAAGGGCGAGCCCAAGCAGGCCGCCCGCGAGCGGGCGCTCGCGCTGCTGGCCCGGGTCGGCCTGGCCGACAAGGCGGGCAACTACCCGTCCCAGCTGTCCGGTGGCCAGCAGCAGCGGGTCGCCATCGCCCGGGCGCTGGCGATGGAGCCCAAGCTGATGCTCTTCGACGAGCCCACCTCTGCGCTCGACCCGGAGCTGGTGGGCGACGTGCTGGACGTCATGCGCGGGCTGGCCGAGGACGGGATGACCATGATCGTGGTCACCCACGAGATGGGCTTCGCCCGGGAGGTGGGCGACGCGCTGGTGTTCATGGACGGCGGCGTGGTCGTCGAGTCCGGACACCCGCGCGAGGTCCTCACCAACCCGCAGCACGAGCGCACCCGCGCCTTCCTGTCCAAGGTGCTCTGACCCGCGGGGTTCTGACCCGCGGGGTTCTGACCCGCGGGGGTCTGACCCGCGGGGGTCTGACCCCCGCGGGGGTCTGACCCGCGGGGGTCTGACCCGCGGCCGCCCCGGTCCCTCCACAGTGGGGACCGGGGCGGCCGCGTGTCCGCACGCCCTCCGGATGCCCCTTCACCACCCTGCGGGCTATGGGTCTTGTCACAGGCGGAACCGTCCGGGCCCCGGGTGCGGTCCAATTGCGCAGGGGGCGTACCGTACTGCCCCGGAACCGGGGGAGTCACCATCATGTCGAACCGTCACCGTGCGGCCCTGGCCGCGCTGTCCGGCCTGGCGCTCGTCGCGCTGCTGGCCGGCTGCAAGTCCACCTCGTCGGGCACCAGCCCGTCCTCGCCGATCTCCGGACTGCCGTCGGGTCTGCCGACCGGCCTGCCCACGGGACTTCCCTCCGGGCTGCCGTCGAACCTGCCCAGCGGCTTCCCGACCGACATCCCCAGCGGTCTCGCCAGCGATCTGCCCAGCAGCTTCCCGACCTCCGTCAGCTTGCCCTGACCTGCCGGCGGCGTAATACCCTGGTAGCAAGCACGGCCATTACGCACTCTCCGTACCGTGGCCGCCCGGCATCCGAGGAGCAACCGTGGAGCTCACCTCCTACGCCGACCTGGCCGTACGGCTGGTGAATACGGAGGAGCCGGCCCGCGGCACGGACCGGCTCACCACCGTGGAGGCGGTCCGCGCACTGTTCACCAGCGGCAGCCGGGGCGTGCGCCTCGCCGACGAGTCCGACCTGCCCCGGCTGCGGTCGGTGAGGGTGCGGCTGCGGGCGGTGTTCGAGTCCGCCGACGAGGGCGACGAGACCCGCGCCGTGAACCTGCTCAACGAACTGCTCACCGAGTACCCGGTCAGCCCGGTCATCTCCGGGCACGGCCTGCTCGACGAGAACGGCCGCCCGGACTGGCACATGCACCTGGGCGAGAACGCCGGCACGGCCACCGCCCTCTTCGCGGCCGGGGCCGCGATGGGCCTGGCCGTCCACCTGACCCAGCACGGCGTGGACCGGCTCGGCATCTGCCAGGCCGCCCCCTGCCGCAACGCCTACCTGGACACCTCCACCAACCGCTCGCGCCGCTACTGCTCCGACCGCTGCGCCACCCGCGCCAACGTCGCCGCGTACCGGGCCCGCAAGCGCGAGGAGGCCCGCGCCGCCGGCGCGTGACCGCGCCGCCCGGCCGGCTGCCCGGTCAGCGCAGCAGCAGCCGGACGATTCCGCGCGCGTACTCGGCCCGGTCGGCCGAGAGCCCGGCGGCGGCCGTCAACTGCTCGGGCTCGACCAGCATCACCAGGAAGGCGTACTGCTGGCAGGAACCCAGCAGTGCCGCCGCCAGATCCGGTGGGCGGAGCTCCGCCGCGATCCGCCCGGCCCGCTGCTCCGCGCCGAGGTAGCCGATCAGTGCCTCGTGGCCGCGGAGCGGCCCGAGTCCCTGCTCCGGCATCTCCCGCCGGATCTGCGCCAGCATCACCGGGTCGCCGTACACCGACCCGGTGACCGGAAGCAGCCGGCCGTAGAAGCCGATCACCGCCTCCGCGGCGCCGACCAGGTTGTCCTCGACCGTCCCCGCGCCGACCCGGCCGAGCAGGTCGAGCATGGCGTCCCTGACCCCGCCCGCCAGCTCGGCCATGGTCGCGCCGATCAGCTCGGTCTTGTTGCCGAAGTGGTTGTAGAGGCTGCCCTCCGACACCCCGGCCGCCCGCGCGATCTCCTTGGTCGTGGCGGCCGCGATGCCACGCTCGGTGACCACGTCGACCGCCGCCGCGAGGATGCGCTCGCGCATCGCCTCCGCCATCTCGGTGCTCCTGTCCCACTGCCGGAACACCGACGCTACCAGGCACGCCGACGATGAGTGAGCCCCCACTCATGCCGCTGAACTCATGCCGCTGACGCCTGCGGCGACGGCGCCGCTACGTGGTCAGCCGGCGGAACGCGCCGAAGCGGCGGGCGAAGGCGTACGGCGCCCGCTCCAGCAGCCGCTCCAGCCATCCGGCCGGGGCCAGCCAGGCCGGACGCGGGCCGGTCCGGAGCAGCACGCGCCCCAGCACCAGGTCGTCCGGCACCACCCCGAAGTCCCTGCTGTCGCCCTCCACCAGGCTGTTGTCCGACAGCAGCCACCAGCCGCCGGGCCGCCGCTCCACCGCCCGTTTCACCACGAACAGTTCCTGCCGCAGCGGGTGCCGGGCCACGACGATCGCGCCGGGGCGCACCCGCCCCCCGTACCGGCAGAGCAGCCGGTCCCCGTGACTGAGGGTGGGGGCCATCGACGGTCCGTCAACGTCCAGCCGTCCGTACCTCCGTGGCGTTCCGCCGCCCTCCGGGGGCTCCTGCGGCAGTACGCCAGAGCCGAGGTCGTGGGTCTGCTCCGCCATGCCGTTCATCCCTTGCCGCTCATCCCGTGGCGCCCTGCCTGTCCCGCCTGCTTCCATCTTGGCCCACGCCGCCCGGAAGTCCACGAACACTACGGCTTTTGTCCTAAGACCCCGACCTGGACGCGATTCGGCGGCGGAAGCGGAGTAATCTCATGGCGGGAAGACGATCACAGGAAAGGGACTTTCATGTTCTCTCGGCTGTTTGCACCGCGGATCACTGTCCACGCCCACTGCGACCTGCCGTGCGGCGTCTACGACCCGGCGCAGGCCCGTATCGAGGCGGAGTCGGTCAAGGCCACCCAGGAGAAGTACCAGGCCAACGACGACCCGCACTTCCGCGCTCGCGCCATCGTCGTCAAGGAGGAGCGCGCCGAGCTGGCGAAGCACCACGTGTCGGTGCTCTGGTCCGACTACTTCAAGGCGCCGCACTTCGAGAAGTACCCGCAGCTGCACCAGCTGGTCAACGACACCCTGAAGGCGCTCAGCGCCGCCAAGGCGTCCACCGACCCGGCGACCGGCCAGAAGGCCCTCGACCTGATCGCCGAGATCGACAAGATCTTCTGGGAGACCAAGCAGGCCTGATCCGGCCTCATATGTCCTGGCCGGCACCAGCACCGCTGGTGCCGGCCAGGTCTGCTTCCCGCCGGGGCCTGATGCGCAGAGACAGGGTCTGATTCGCGGAGACAGGGCTTGATTCGCGGAGACAGGGCGTGAATCGCGGAGACCGCGTGAGGATATGCGGCGCTTTGCATGGTGATGCGGGATTGACACCTGATGCCCCTTGCTACGACGCGCGTCGCACTCCTACGTTCGATCATCGTGCACGCTTCTCCGATGATCAGTGTGATTGTGGCCGCCTACGACCCTCAGGGCGGCCTGGACGACTGCCTGAAGTCGATCCTGACCCAGTCCTTCCGGGACGTGGAGGTCGTCGTCGTCCTCGACCAGTCCCCCGAGTGTCCCGCCGACGTGGTGGACGCCCACGCCCGCAGCGACGACCGGGTCTCGGTGGTGCGGCTGGACGCCACCGTCGGCATCGGCCGGATCCGCAACGCGGGAGCCGAGCAGGCCGTCGGCGACTACCTGCTCTTCCTGGACAGCGACCACATCGTCGGTGGCGGAACGTTCCAGGCGATGGCCGAACGGTTGCGCGCCACCGACGAGCCGGACCTCCTCCTCTTCGGGCACACCCGCCTGCATCGAGGCCGTACCTGGCCCGGCGCCTCCGCGGGGCTGCTGGCCCAGCACGGGAGGGCGTCCTTCGCCCCGGTCGCGCAGCCCGAGCTGTTCGGCGCGCCCGCCTACGCCTGGGACCGGCTGTTCCGCCGCGACCTGTGGACCCGTCAGGCGCTCGCCTTCCCGGACGGTCTCCACGAGGAGGTCGCGGTCGTGTACCGCGCCATGCTCGCCGCCGACCGGATCGCCACGCTGAAGTGGGACTGCGTGCAGATCCGCCGACGCCACACCCAGCACCCCGCCGGATCGCCCGGCGGCACCCACCTCGACGTGTTCGACCGGTACGAGGAGAGCTTCGGCCTGCTGACCGAGCGCCACGACCTGGACGCGGCGGTTCCCTTCCTCTTCACCCGGACGATCCGTCACTACCTCTTCATCCTCAACCTCTCCGGGTGCCTCTCCAGTGCCGAGCGCCCGCAGTTCTTCCGCCGCGCGAGCGAGCACTACCGCAGGTTCCTCCCCGGCAACTACGAGCGCCCCGAGGGCCGGGAGGGCGTCAAGTTCCAGCTCGTCGCGAGCGGCACGTACAGCGCGTTCGAGGCCACCAAGCTCACCACCCTCGCCCGCGGCGTCCTCGGCCGCGGGAGGTAGCACCCATCGCTGTGGTGACGCACCGTAGCCGGACCCCGGCCGGACCGTGGGCGCGGCTGGAACGCCCTCGGGATTGTCGGAGCCGAGTCGTAGGCTGCATGCATGATCCGTCCCGCCGTCGCCAGCGACATCCCCAGCATCCACGCCATGGTCCGCGAGCTCGCCGACTACGAGAAGGCGCTGTCCGAAGCCGTGGCCACCGAGGCTCAGCTGCAGGCCGCCCTCTTCGGCCCGAACCCGGCCGCCTTCGCGCACATCGCCGAGGACGACGGCACCGGTGAGACCGTCGGCTTCGCGCTGTGGTTCCTCAACTTCTCGACCTGGACCGGCGTGCACGGCATCTACCTGGAGGACCTGTACGTCCGGCCGGAGGCTCGCGGCGGCGGCCACGGCCGGGCGCTGCTCGCCCAACTGGCCCGGATCTGCGTCGAGCGCGGCTACGGCCGGATGGACTGGTCGGTGCTGGACTGGAACGAGCCCTCGATCGGCTTCTACAAGTCCCTCGGCGCCTTCCCCCAGGACGAGTGGACGGTGTTCCGGCTCACCGGCGCCCCGCTGGCCGCGCTGGGCGCCGCCCCGGCGGCCGGGTGAGCGGAATCCGGCCAACCGGACCCACGATTTTCGTCATGCCCGTTGCCACGCTGTGTAGATGACGGCTTACCATGAGTCACCCACTCCCGGGGGCCGTCGGCGGCGGCCACTGCCAGGCGACAGCGCACCGAGGATCGCGGTAGCGTCACCAGTCACCAGCACTGCGCAACAGCACTGTGAGAGCAACCGCGGCGGCGGCGACGCCCGCCGCCGCGGCGCAACACCAACGGAGGTGAGGGTGTCCCAGATCGACGGCGAGCCCGACGCGAAGGACTTCGTCGAAGTCCGGCTGCCAGCGGCGGGTGCCTACCTCTCGGTCCTGCGTACCGCGACAGCGGGCCTGGCCGCGCGGCTCGACTTCACCCTCGACGAGATCGAGGACCTGCGGATCGCGGTCGACGAGGCCTGCGCCATCCTGCTCCAGCAGGCGGTTCCCGGCAGCGTGCTGCGCTGCGTGTTCCGCCTGGTCGGCGACTCGCTCCGGGTGACCGTGTCGGCCCCGACCACCGACGGACGCGCTCCCGAGCGCGACACCTTCGCCTGGACGGTGCTCTCGGCCCTGGCCGGCGAGGTGGAGTCCACGGTGGCCGAGGACCGCACGGTCTCCATCAGCCTGCACAAGAAGCGCGGGGCGGGCCCCGGTCAGCCCTGAGGGCCTGATCGACCTGACAATCCAGTAGATCCCGGAGCGAACAGAACGGGGGATCGCCATGAGTGATCTGGACCGCACCAACAGTGCGGGGCTGGAGGCCGCCGGGCCCAGGCCGGGTACCGCCCGGCCGGTCGTGCCCGCGCAGCCGGGCGGGCCGGGAACGACCGGCATGGCGTCATCCCCGGTATCCGAGCACGCCGGGGCGGAACGGGCGGAGGACAACAGGGTGCAGTCGGAGTCGGCGGCCGGAAAGCCAGGAGCCGAGGAGCCGGGCGTCGGGAAACCGGGCGTCGGGGAACCGGGCGTCGGGAAACCGGTGGTCGGGGAGGGCGACGGCCTCGACAAGGTCGACGTCGACCACGGCGCCGGCACGGAGCTCAGCGGGGACGCCGGGATCGACGCCGACGTCGAGCTCGGCGCCGACCTGGAGATCGGTGCCGGGGCGGAGCTCAGCGGCGAGACCGATGTCGAGGCGGAGCACGCCCCCGCCGCCGAGCCGCACGTCTGGGGTGGTGGCCGGCCGTCCACCCCGCGCCACGGCGCCCCGGACCGTGAGGCCGCCCGCGCGCTGTTCGTCCAGCTCGCGGCCCTGCCCAAGGACTCACCCGAGCGGGTGGAGCTGCGCAACCAGCTGGTGCGGATGCACATCCCGCTGGTCGAGCACCTGGCCCGGCGCTTCCGCAACCGCGGCGAGCCGCTGGACGACCTGACCCAGGTCGCCACCATCGGGCTGATCAAGTCGGTGGACCGGTTCGACCACGAGCGCGGGGTGGAGTTCTCCACCTACGCCACCCCCACCATCGTGGGCGAGATCAAGCGGCACTTCCGCGACAAGGGCTGGGCGGTACGGGTGCCGCGCCGGCTCCAGGAGCTGCGGCTGTCGCTGACCACCGCCACCGGCGAGCTCTCCCAGCAGCACGGCCGCTCCCCCACGGTGCACGAGCTGGCCGAGCGCCTGGGCATCTCCGAGGAGGAGGTGCTGGAGGGCCTGGAGTCCGCCAACGCCTACAGCACGCTGTCCCTGGACGTCCCCGACACCGACGACGAGTCGCCGGCGGTGGCGGACACCCTGGGCGCGGAGGACGACGCCCTGGAGGGCGTGGAGTACCGCGAGTCGCTCAAGCCGCTGCTGGCCCAGCTGCCGCAGCGGGAGCAGCGGATCCTGGTGCTGCGCTTCTTCCGCAACATGACGCAGTCGCAGATCGCGGCCGAGGTCGGCATCTCCCAGATGCACGTCTCCCGCCTGCTGGCCCGCACCCTGGCCCAGCTCCGCGACAAGCTCCTGCTGGAGGAGTAGGCACGAACGCCCGACGGCCGCGGGCCGGGGCTCCTGCCTGGAGTCCCGGCCCGCGGCCGTCCCCTGCTCGGCGGCTCAGCCGTGGCACGGCGCGGTGGCCGTCGGCCGCCGTGCGTCGCCTACGCGTCGGTCGCGGGCCAGAGCGCCGCGGTGGTGCGGGGGTGCAGCAGCAGCACCACGCCCGCGATGCCGACGAGGCCGACCAGCACGCCGACGGCGATCTGCGCGCCGCCGTTCTGGACCGTGAAGTAGGTGACCGCCAGGCAGAGGGTGTCCACCAGCACCGCCGGGCTGCGCCCCCAGCGCCTGACCCGCAGCAGCGCCAGGCCCGCGGCCAGCGGCAGCAGTCCGAGCAGCAGCACCACGAAGCCGCCGAACTCGGTCAGGCCCAGGCCCGTGCGCGGGTGCGCGGCGACCAGCCCCTGCACCATCAGGGCGACCCCGTAGGCGGCGATCAGGCCGCCCTGGAGCAGCGCGACGACGGCGCCGGTGGTCAGCGTCCAGGGCCGGCCGGACCCGGTCGTGGCGGCGGGACGGGCGGGCAGCGAGGCATCAGCAGTCACGCACCCAGGCTAGCCCCCGCGCCACCACGTCCCGCCGTGCCCCTCCCGGAGCTCATACCTGCCGGTAGGTAAGCTGACCGTATGCGTGCCCTCCTGGTCGTCAATCCGAAGGCGACCACCACCAGCGGCCGGACCCGCGACGTGCTGGCGCACGCGCTCGCCAGCGACCTGAAGCTGGAGGTCGCCGGGACCGAGTACCGGGGGCACGCGCGGGACCTGGCCCGCGACGCGGCCGCCTCCGGGACCGTCGACCTGGTGGTCGCCCTCGGCGGCGACGGGACGGTCAACGAGGTCGTCAACGGACTGCTGGCCGAGGGCCCGTCCGAACACCTGCCCAGACTCGCGGTGGTCCCCGGCGGCAGCACCAATGTCTTCGCCCGGGCGCTCGGCCTGCCGAACGACCCGGTCGAGGCGACCGGGATGCTGCTGGACGCGCTCTCGGCGCCGGGCGGGAGCAGGGAGCGCACCATCGGGCTCGGAAGGGCGTCGACCAAGGGCCTGCCGGAGCGCTGGTTCACCTTCACCGCGGGCTTCGGCTTCGACGCCGGCGTCGTGGGCCGGGTCGAGCAGCACCGCCGCAGCGGTCGCCGGTCCACCCACGGGCTCTATCTGAAGCAGGCGGTGCGGCACTACATCGGCGAGCGGGAGCACCGCAGAACCGGGCCGATCACGCTGAGTGTTCCCGGGGCGGAACCGGTCGACGGGCTGGTGGTGTCCATAGTGTCGAACACATCGCCGTGGACCTTTCTCGGCAACCGCCCGGTCTACGCCTCGCCCGAGGCGACGTTCGAGACCGACCTGGATCTCTTCGGACTCAACCGGATGTCACTCGTCCAGACGCTACGTACGATCCCGCAGCTTCTGGACGCCTCCGGGGCCGGTCCGCGGGGCAAACATGTGGTCGCTTACCACGACCTGGCGGAATTCACCTTGCATTCGCAGGAACCGCTGCCATTTCAGGTCGACGGAGACCACCTTGGAGAGCGGAACCAAGTCAGCTTCTCAGGCGTTCGCCGCGCACTGCGTGTGATTGTGTGACTGGGAGAGCGGAAAACCCTTCTTCTCGAACGCGCGACCCCCTTCACTCCATCGAAGTACAGGTTGTGACCTAGGCGACACCAAGGAATCAAAATTTCCTACCTGAAGGGGGTTGTATCCAGAGTCGAGGTTTGCGAACCTTTACCTGGCGATCGGGACAGTCCGTTACCGGACATCCGCCTGAGTCGCCCGAACCCACTCTGCAACGCCGCAGGCGCCCTGTGTCGACCCATCCGTCGGCCCTGCGCCCGCCCCAGGGTTCGTGAAAGCGTTCACATTCACAAGCTACCGATGCGCCTGCGGGACAACCCCGTTGGCGGGAGGAGTTGGATCACCATGGACTGGCGCCACCGCGCTGTCTGCCGGGAAGAAGACCCCGAGCTGTTCTTCCCCATCGGCAACACGGGGCCCGCCCTGCTGCAGATCGAGGAAGCGAAGGCCGTCTGCCGTCGCTGCCCGGTCATGGAAAGCTGCCTGCAGTGGGCCCTGGAGACCGGCCAGGACGCCGGCGTCTGGGGCGGAATGAGCGAGGACGAGCGTCGTGCGATGAAGCGCCGCGCCGCCCGCAACCGCGCGCGCACCGCCTGAGCTGCCTCAGCCGCAGCTCCACAGCACCGCCGCACCACCGAACCGCCGCACCACAGCTGATCAACCCTTGATCGAGTGCCCTGACCCACAAAGGGCGCTTTCCGAGGCAAAGCACACCACTCGCGGTGCTTCCCGGCCCCGACTTTTTGATACCGTCGGAGCCGAGGGCAACCGCTCGTGCGATGCACGCGGGCGAAGGCCCGCACCCAGAGCCCCTGCTCCGGCCGATTCCCCCCGACGGCCGGAGCAGGTCTGAGAGGCCCTGTCGACCCTCCCCCCCCGGTCGGCAGGGCCTCGCTGCTCTCCCGGGCCGCTGCTCCCCGGTCGGCAGGTCCTAGGGCCCGACCCGCTTCCGGACGGCGCCCCGAACGGGGCAGCCCGGTTGCTGTCGGATCGTCAACTCGACTGCGCCACCGGGTTGCCCAGCCAGCGGCTGGCGGCCGGCAGCGCCTCGCCGCGCATCACCAGCGACGACGGCCCGACCCCGGCGCCCGCCCCCAGCGCCGCTCCCGGCAGCACCACCGAATGCGGCCCGACGCTCGCCCCGGGGCCCAGCTCGATGCCGTCCATCCGCAGCAGCCGGTCGTGGAACAGGTGCGTCTGCACCACCACGCCCCGGTTCACCGTGCAGCCGTCACCCAGGCGGACCAGATCGGGCTCCGGCAGCCAGTGGCTCTCGCACCACACGCCCCGCCCCACCCGGACGCCGAGGCTGCGCAGCCAGCAGTTGAGGTACGGGGTGCCCAGCAGGGTGCTGCCCAGCCAGGGCATCGCCAGTTCCTCGACGAAGGTGTCGAAGAGCTCGTTGCGCCAGACGAATGAACTCCACAGCGGTTCGGTCCCCGGACGCAACGGCCCCACCAGGAGCCATTTGGCCGCAGAGGTGAGCAGACAGGCCGTCAGGCCGCAGCCCAGCAGCACGAGTCCGGCCGTCAGCGCGCACACCGCCAGTCCGGCCCGGTCCAGCACGCTCTGCAGAGTGGTCGCCGCCAGGTCCCCCAGCAGCACCGTGAGCAGCACCGGCAGCAGCCGGCACAGCTCCACCGCGGCCCGCGCCCAGACCAGGCGCCGGGGCGGGTCGTAGGTGCGCGCCCGCTCGGCCGGCTCCACCACCCGCTGCAGCGCGAAGGCCGGACGGCCCAGCCAGGAGGTGCCGGGACCGGCCTGCGCGGGGGCGTCGGAGAGCACGCCCACCAGGGAGTCGGCCGGCAGCTCGCGGCCCGGTCCGACGGTGCCGGAGTTCCCGACGAAGGAGCGCCGCCCGACGTGCACCCGCCCCAGCCGGAGCCAGCCGCCGCGGACCTCGAAGGGCGCGAGCAGGGTGTCGTCGGCCAGGAAGGCGTAGTCGTCCACACTGGTCAGCCCGGGCAGCGCGAGCACCGTGGACGCCTCCACCCGGCGCCCGACCCGCGCGCCCAGCAGCCGCAGCCAACCCGGCGTCAGCAGCGAGGAGTACAGCGGGAAGAGCGCGCCGCGCGCGGAGGTCATCAGCTGGTGCACCACCCAGACGGACCAGGCGACCCGCCCGTGGGCCGGGTGCAGGCCGGGCCGGACGGCCCGGGAGAACAGCCGGACCAGCCCCGCCACCAGGCCGGCGTAGCTGAGCACGGTCAGCACGGTGAGCGGCGCCGTGGCGGTCAGCAGCCGGTCGAACACCCCGCTGTAGGAGGGGTCGTGGCCCAGCAGCGTGTACAGCACGACCAGGGCCGGCGCCATCGCCAGCAGCGGCACCGCCTGCAGTGCGGGGAGCGACAGCGCGTACACCGCGTTCCAGAGGCGGGGGTGGGCGGCACGGGGCGGGGCGGCCTGCGGCCAGGCGTCCGCGCGGTCCGCCGGGCCGGGCCGGGCGGGCACGCCGTGCCAGCGCTGCCCGGCCGGGACGCGCCCGGTGACGCAGCTGCCGGGGGCGATCTCGGCGCCCGGTCCGACGTCGGCCCCGGGCATCAGCATGCTCCGGGTGCCCACCCGGGCACCCGCCCCGACCCGGACCGCGCCGACATGCAGCACTCCGCCGTCGAGCCACCATCCGGCCGCGTCGACCTCGGGTTCCAGCGAGCAGCCGTCGTCGAAGCAGGCCAGACCGGTAACCGGCGGCAGCGTGTGCAGCTGGACGTCGCGCCCGACCCGGCAGCCGAGCAGCAGGGCGTAGCGGCGGGCCAGCGGGGTGCCGGTGACGGCGGCGACGTTGAACATGGCGACCACGCGCTCGGCCGTCCACAGCCGCAGATGGATCCGCCCGCCCCTGGGGTAGCTGCCGGGCCGCAGCCCCCGGGTCAGCAGCCGCGCGGAGGCCGCCCCGAGGGCCGCCCGTCCCAGCGCGCTGGACAGCACCAGCCAGCCCCCGCCGAGCAGCCACCACGAGGTGTCCGGCGCCCACGGCAGCGGACGCAGCAGATCGTCGACGGCGGCGAGGGCGAGCAGCCAGCGCGACCCGGTGACGGTCTGCAGCAGCAGGACGACGGCACCCTGGTAGGCGCCGGTCCAGCGTCGGCGGCGGGGGGTGTCCGGCTCGGACGTGCGGCGGCCCGGGCCGGGGGCCGGGGCGGCGGGTTGGTCGGGGACTGCAGCGGAGCGGTCCAGGTGGACCGCGAAGTCCCCGAGCCGGGGCTGCTGGTAGAGGTCGGCGACGGACAGCCCGGGGTGGCGCTCACGCAGCGTGGAGACCAGTCGGGCGGCCGCCAGGCTGGTGCCGCCGAGCGCGAAGAAGTCACTGTCGGCGTCGGCCGCGACTCCCAGCAGTGAGCGCCACTCCTCGGCCAGCCGGGCCGCGGTCCCTCGCAGCCCGCTCGACCCGGAGCCGCTGCCGCCGTGGCGTGCCGCCCCCACGTCGGCCCCGGTGGGCGGCTCGGACCTCAACCCGGACCGCGGCTCGGGCGGCGGCCAGGGCAGCGCCGCCCGGTCGATCTTCCCCGAGGTCCGGGTCGGCAGCTCCGGCAGCACGGTCAGCACCGGCACCAGCGCCGCCGGCAGCCGCTGCAGCAGCAGCCCCCGCAGCGCGCCGAGATCAAGCCCACCACCCGCCACCGCGACTGGCGCCGACGGCGCCGCCATCACAGACCCCGCCGCCGTCGACCCCACGGTCGTGACCGCAGCCGCGCCGGGCGCTGCGGGCAGCAACTGCTGCGGGACGGCCGTACGAGCGGGCGCCGGGGCGGGCGTCGTTGCGGCCGGGACCAGGTAGCCGACCAGGACCTGGCCGCCGCCGGGGGTGTCCCTGACCGCCGCGGCCGCCGCCCGGACGCCGGGCAGGGCCTGCAGCGCGGCGTCGACCTCGCCGAGTTCGATCCGGCGTCCGCCGAGCTTGACCTGCTCGTCCGCCCGGCCCATGAAGACCAAGCCCTGCGGGTCGGCGCGGACCAGGTCGCCGCTGCGGTAGACCCGGCCGCCCGGAAGCGCCGGGTGGGGACGGAACTTCTCGGCGTCCCTGGCCGGGTCGAGGTAGCGCGCGGTGCCGACGCCGCCGATCAGCAGTTCGCCGGTCTCCCCCCAGGCGACCGGCTCACCCGCCGGGTCGACCACGGCCAGTTCCCAGCCGTCCAGCGGGCCGCCGATGCGCACCGGTTGGCCGGCCCGCAGCAGCGAGGCGCACGCCACCACGGTGGCCTCGGTCGGGCCGTAGGTGTTCCAGAACTCGCGCCCGGGCACGTCCAGCCGCTCGACCAGCTCGGCCGGGCAGGCCTCGCCGCCGACGATCAGCAGCCGGACCCGGTCCAGCGCCTCGGCCGGCCACAGCGCCGCCAGCGTGGGCACCGTCGAGACGACGGTGATGCCCTCGCGCACCAGCCAGGGGGCCAGCTCCGCCCCGGCGCGGACCAGTGCGCGCGGGGCGGGCACCAGGCAGGCGCCGTGCCGCCAGGCCAGCCACATCTCCTCGCAGGACGCGTCGAACGCCACCGAGAGACCCGCCAGCACCCGGTCCCCGGGACCCAGCGGAGCATCGCGCAGGAACAACCGCGCCTCCGCGTCCACGAACGCCGCCGCCGAACGGTGGGTCACCGCCACACCCTTCGGCCGCCCGGTGGTCCCCGAGGTGAAGACGATCCAGGCGTCGTCCTGAGGGCCCGGCTTCCGGCCCGCGCCGGTCCCGGGGACGACTCCGGGGGTCACCGCGCCGCCCGCGCCGACGATCGCGCAGACGCCCGCGTCGGCCCAGATCAGCGTCGCCCGTTCGTCCGGGTCGTCCACGTCCACCGGGACGTACGCGGCCCCGGACCGCAGCACGGCCAGGATCGCGACGTAGAGGTCCGCCGTCCCTGACGGCGCCCGTACCCCGACCCGGTCGCCCGGGCCCACGCCCAGGGCGGCCAGCCGGGACGCGAGCGCCGCCACCGCCCGGAACAGCGCGCGGTAGTCGAGCACGACGCCGCCCGCGTCCAGCGCCGGCGCGCCCGGATGGGCCAGCGCGGTCGCGTCCAGGACGTCCAGCAGGGTGCGCGCCGGCGCAGGTTCGTGCACCGGCCACACCGCGTCCGCCGGGACGCGCAGCGCGAGAGGGTTCTCAGTGTTCACTGGTGGAGAACGAGACACCTGGGTCGCAGGTTGACCAAGAATCCTTAAGAAGCTCGTAAATCCTGATAAGCCATCAGCAATGCGGCCGGAAACGGCCAAGTGCGGTCGAAAACGGTCAGGCCCGGTGCACCGGGACCTCCAGCACCACCCTGGTCCCGCCGGCCTCCGCCGGGACCATGTCGAAGCCCCCGCCCAGCTCGCCCACCACCAGGGTCCGGACGATCTGCAGCCCCAGGTTGCCGGCCGTCTTCGGGTCGAAGCCCTCCGGCAGGCCGACCCCGTCGTCGGTGACGGTGATCAGCAGCTGCTCCTCCGGCTTGCCAGGTCCGCCGCCGGCCGGCATCCGGGCCCGGACGGCGGAGACCTCGACCGTGCCGCCGGCCTTCGGGCCGTAGGCGTGCTCCAGCGCGTTCTGCAGGATCTCGGTCAGCACCATCGCCAGCGGGGTGGCCACGTCCGCCGAGAGGATGCCGAAGCTGCCGCTGCGGCGCGCGGTCACCCGGCCGTCCTGGGAGAGCTCCATCACCATGGCCAGCACCCGGTCCGCGATCTCGTCGAAGGCCACGTGCTCGTCCAGGTTCTGCGACAGCGTCTCGTGGACGATGGCGATCGAGCCGACCCGGCGCACCGCCTCGTCCAGCGCCCCGCGCGCCGCGTCGGAGTCCATCCGCCGCGACTGCAGCCGCAGCAGCGCGGCCACGGTCTGCAGGTTGTTCTTCACCCGGTGGTGGATCTCCCGGATGGTGGCGTCCTTGGTCATCAGCTCGCGCTCGCGCCGGCGCAGCTCGGTGACGTCGCGCAGCAGCACCAGCGAGCCGATGTGGACGCCCTTGGGCTTCAGCGGGATGGCCCGCAACTGCACCACGCCCTCGACGCTCTCCACCTCCGCCTGCCTGGGGGCCCAGCCGCTGGCCAGCTTGACCATGGCCTCGTCCACCGGGCCGCGGGAGGGCGGGGCGAGCTCGGCGGTGGTCTTGCCGAGGTGCAGTCCGACCATGTCGGTGGCCAGGCCGAGCCGGTGGTAGGCGGAGAGCGCGTTGGGACTGGCGTAGGTGACCACGCCGTCGGCGTCCAGCCGGATCAGGCCGTCGCCGGCCCGCGGCGAGGCGTCCATGTCCACCTGCTCGCCGGGGAAGGGAAACGTTCCTGCGGCGATCATCTGGGCCAGGTCGGACGCGCTCTGCAGATACGTCAGCTCCAGCCGGCTGGGGGTGCGCACGGTCAGCAGGTTGGTGTTGCGCGCGATCACCCCGAGCACCCGCCCCTCGCGCCGCACCGGGATCGACTCGACCCGCACCGGTACGTCCTCACGCCACTCCGGGTCGCCCTCGCGGACGATCCGGCCCTCGTCCAGCGCGATGTCCAGCATCGGCCTGCGGCCACGCGGGACCAGATGGCCGACCATGTCGTCCTGGTACGAGGTGGGGCCGGTGTTGGGCCGCATCTGCGCCAGCGAGACGTAGCGGGTGCCGTCACGGGTGGGCACCCACAGCACCAGGTCGGCGAAGGAGAGGTCGGAGAGCAGCTGCCACTCGGACACCAGCAGGTGGATCCACTCCACGTCGGCGCTGTCCAGGTTGGTGTGGTGGCGCACCAGCTCATTGAGGGAAGGCATCCTCCGAGCGTATCCGGAGCCGGAGCTTCGACGCCGCTCGGAGAATTGTCCCGCACTGGTCTGGACAATGAGAATTGGTCTAGTCCACAATGGGAAACGCATCAAGGAGAGGCCTACCGCACGATCTGCCCTGACCGCGCACCGGACCTCTTCGCTGGAGAAAGTCGGCCTTGACCGTCTCGCGCCCGCGGGCCCGCACACCCGCCGCACGAACGACGCCAGCCGCCGACCATGCCTCGGGCCGCGGTGCCGGACAGGTTGAGGGTCCTGTCCCGGCGCCACGGCCCGTTGTGCTTCCCCCGGCTGCGGATCTTCACCCCGGCAACAGATCTTCCCCCCCGGCGGCGACGTTCCCCCGGACGGCGGACCGGAGGATCAGTGCGTCTCGGTGACCTTCGCGAGGGCGCGGGGCGCGTCCGGGTCCTGGCCGCGGGCGATGGTCACCTCGTAGGCCAGCAGCTGCAGCGGCAGGATCTCCAGGATCGGCTGCACCTCCTCGGGCACCCCGCCCGGCAGCGCGAAGCCCGCCGAGGCCGCGTCCACCTGGGCCTGTTGGCCCACCACGACCAGGTCCGCGCCGCGTCCGCGCAGCCGGTCGAGCACCGGCTGCAGTGCCTCGCCGCCGCGCCCGTCCGGGACGATGGCGATCACCGGCGAGACGTTGTCCACCATGGCCAGCGGGCCGTGCAGCAGGTCGGCGCCGGAGAACGGCGTCGCCGGGATGTAGGTGGTCTCCATCAGCTTCAGCGCGGCCTCCCGCGCCGTGGGGTAGCCGTACCCGCGCGAGGTGATCACCAGCCGCTGCGCGAAGCGGTAGCGCTCGGCCAGCTGCCGCACCTCGTCGTGCCGCGCCAGCACCGCCCCGGCCAGCTCCGGCAGGCCCTTGGCGGCCGCGCCGTCGCCGCCGCGCAGTCCCTCGACGAAGAGGTACAGCGCCAGCAGCTCGGCGGTGTAGGTCTTGGTCGCGGGCAGCGCCTTCTCCGGGCCCGCCAGCACGTCGATGTGGAACTCGGAGACCTCCGCCAGCGGCGAGGCGGCGTTGTTGGTCACCGCCAGCGTGATCGCGCCGGCCTCGCGGGCCGCCCGGGTGGAGGCGACCAGATCCGGGGAGCCACCCGACTGGCTGACCGTGATCACCAGGCAGTCGGTGAGGTCCGGGGTGGCCCCGTAGGCCGTGGTGGTGGACATCGAGGTCAGCCCGGCCGGCCGGCCCAGCAGCACCTCCACCAGGTACTTGGCGTACAGGGCTGCGTTGTCGCTGGTCCCCCGGCCGGTCAGCAGGACGAAGCGCGGGTTGCGGGCGGCGATCTCCGTCGCGACGGCGTGGATCCGCGGGGCGCCCTCGTCGAGGATGCGCCGCAGCACGTCGGGCTGCTGGGCGATCTCCGCGGCCATGATCCGGCCGGGACGGTGGTCGAGATCCTGGGTTCCATGGGGGAGGAAGGGCTGCGCGGACATGAAGGGTCCTCCAGGGACGGCTGCCGGCACCCCGGACGGGGCCGGTCGTCGGCGGCCTGTCCGCACACGGGTCGCCGGGACGATCCTAGGGCCCGCCCTCCGGTGGCTGCCCGGTCACCCCTCGGCGAGCCGGTTGTCCAGCTTCACGTCCGCCGCGGCCGCTGCGGCCTGCGGATCCTGGCCCTCCAGCACCGGGGTGAGGAACTGGCTGACGATGGGGTTGGGCGGGTTCTCCACGTTCCCCCAGGCCGGGACGCCCGGGGTGAAGCCGGCGTTGGCCTCCGCCTGTTGCGCCGCCGCCGCGTAGGCGTTGCCGTCCAGGGCCCGATAGAGGCCGGTCTTGTTCGGCAGGAAGCCGGTGGCCTGGACGTAGGCGCTCTCGTTGGCGTCGTCCAGGGCGATCGCCAGGAAGCCCAGGGCCAGCTCGCGGTTGGTGGAGTTGGACGAGACGGCGAGGTTGGACCCGCCGAGGAAGGTCCTGGCCGGGGTGCCCGCGGTGGCACCGGGGATCGGGAACCAGCCGATGTCGTCCTTCATGGCCGGGTTCGACTGCAGCACCGTGGCCTGCTCGTAGCCCATCGCGATCATCGAGGCCACGTTCCCCCTGGCGAACACGGTGGCCTCGACCGGGTTGGCCTCGTCCTGGTCCTTGGGGGCCTTGCCGAAGGCCTGCAGCTTCTTGAAGAGCCTGGCGGCGCCGATCGCGGCCGGGCTCTCCAGGTCGCCGACCCAGGTGTTGTTCCGCTGGGCGAGGATGTCGGACCCGGCGTCCTGGAGGAAGCCGTCGAAGGCGTACCAGTTCTGGCCGGGCAGGTAGAGCGCGGAGTCCACGCCCGGGGTGTGCTGCAGGACGTCCAGGTCGCTGATCCACTGGTCCATGGTGGCCGGCGGACTGAGCCGGGCCCTGGCCCAGAGCCGCTTGTTGTACATCACCACCCGGCTGCCGGCGAACCACGGCGCCGCGAACTGCTTGCCGCTGACCAGGGTCGACCGGTTCATGGCCGGCGACCAGGAGGCGCCGCCCAGCTGCGCCCGGTAGGGGTCCAGATCGAGCAGACCGCCGGTGGTCACGTAGTAGGCGGTCTGGGTGTTGCCGATGTCGATCACGTCCGGCGGGACGGTCGCGGACAGCGCGAAGGTCACCTTCTGCTGGATGCCGCTCCAGCCCTGCCGCTGGATGTCCACCGTGGCACCCGGGTACTTCTGCTCGAACTCGGCCCTGACCGTGGCGACCCAGGAGGCCGGATCGTCCCCCGCCATCAGCCAGACCGTCAGCACCCTGCCCCGGTAGGACGTGGGTGCCACCCGCGCCCCCGCCGTCCCCCCGGTGCTGCAGGCGGTGACCCCCGCCATCAGCACTGCCGCGCCAAGAGCAACGACAAGTCTTCGCTTCACGCCATCCTCCCCGGATGCGGGTCGATTCCCGCCATTGGCATAGACCAATTGCCGGAGTGTGGCCGCCGGGGAGCGGCAGCGTCAAGGAATCCGGCCCGCTGCGGCGCCAGCTGTTACCCGACCGACATCAGCGCCGGATCCGCGCCCACTACGGGGCATTCACCCACTTCTGCTCTGATTTGATGAGGCCGGTTGGTCCAGTCCTGGAGCCCTGGTTGGTCCAGTCCTTCACCTGATGGACTCCGGACGACGTCGCGCTTGTCAAGCGTTGGTAACGGCTTGGGCTTCGCCGCCGAGAACCCTTGACGCTCCTCATTGGTCCATGCCAATCTCCGAGCACTGGTCTACACCAATCAGGTTGCTGCGTCAGAGCGATGGGCGACCCGGTCGCATCTCACCACCAAGCACCGCCAGAAGTCCGCACCACCCTCAGTCGAGCACTTCCTCTCAGGCACGGTCTGGCTCCGGAACTCCTCCGGGACACCACCGGCACCGGTGCCCTACCTCGCTCATCCCCCAGGAGGATGTTTTGAAGCGCAAGATCGCAGTCGCGGCGGCACTCGCCAGCGTCCTGACCGCAGCCGCCTGCTCCTCTTCCTCGTCGGCCGGCTCCGCCAAGCAGAGCACTCTCAGCACCGACGGCAAGGGCAAGACGGTCACCGTCTGGCTGATGAACGACGCGCAGAAGGGCTGGCCGGACGTCGTCGCCGCGGCCAAGAAGCAGTTCGAGGACGAGACCGGCGCGACCCTGAACATCCAGTGGCAGAACTGGACCAACTTCGGCACCAAGCTGGACACCGCGCTGCTCTCCAACAACGCGCCCGACGCGCTGGAGCTCGGCGACACCCAGACCGCGAAGTACGTCTCCTCCGGTTCCTTCGTCGACCTGACCAGCGTCAAGGGCCAGTTCGACAACTCGGCCACCTGGCTGGACTCGCTGGCGGCCTCCGGCCAGAGCGCGGACGGCACCAAGACCTACGCCATCCCCTACTACGCCGGTGCCCGCGTCCTGATCTACCGCAAGGACCTGTTCGCCGCGGCCGGCGTCACCACCGCGCCGACCACGCTGGCCGAGCTGACCGCCGACCTGGACAAGGTCAAGGCCAAGAACGCCTCGGTGCCCAACTTCTCCGCGCTCTACCTCCCGGGCAAGAACTGGTACACCGCCGTCTCCTTCGGCGCCGGCAGCTACGGCGTCAGCGGCGTCATCGCGAAGGCCAGCGGCAGCAACTTCACCGGCACGCTGACCGACCCGCAGTTCATCAACGGCATCAACACCTGGTACAACCTGCAGAAGAACTACTCCGTGGGCGGCACCACCGTCGACGAGTCCAACCAGGACGCGCTGATGGCCAAGGGCAACATCGCCGCCATCATCGGCAACGGCTGGGAGGTCAGCTCCGTCGCCGACCCGAAGACCGGCGACCCGTCGCTGGCCGACAAGCTCGCCACCATCGCCGTCCCCGGCACCACGGCCGGCCAGCCGACCCCGGCCTTCCTCGGCGGTTCCGACCTGGCCGTCCCGAGCAAGGCGCAGAACCCGGGCCTGGGCGCCGAGTTCCTGCGCATCTTCACCAACACCGCGCAGCAGACCCTGCTGACCAAGTACGCCATCCCCAACAACAAGACGCTGCTCTCCGCGTACCGCGCCGCGTCCCCGGCCAACGCCGCCGCCGCCGACGCCGCCGCCGGCAAGACCTGGTTCATCCCGAACTCGCAGTTCTGGAGCCAGGCCTCCGACGAGGTCGCGCTGCAGACCGCCTTCAGCGACATCGCCACCGGCAAGGACCCGTCCACCGAGCTGGGCACCGCGCAGACGGCCATCCTGAAGGACCTCAACAACACCAACTGATCCGTCCGGTCGGGGTCGGCGCCCACTCCGGGGTGCCGGCCCCGGCCCCGGCCATGGTCCGCGGCCCGTCCGCGGACCCGTACCACCTGTTTCCGTACCACCTGACGTGCTGGCTCCAGGGAAGGACCCTGATGAGTGTGATTGACTCCGACCGCCCCACGGCGAAGCCCGGTCGGCAGGGGAGAACCCCGGAGCCGCGCAAGCGCCGCGGCGGTGTCTCCGGACGCAGCTACATTCCGTACGCGCTGATCATCCCGGCCGCCGCGGTGATGCTGGGGGTGCTCGCCTATCCCCTGTTCCAGCTGTTCAACCTGGCCTTCCAGAACGTCAACGACTACCTGCACCTGGTCAACCCGGGCACGGCGAAGTACATCGGCTTCGACGGCTTCACCAAGGTGCTCAGCAGCGGCGACTTCTGGGACTCGGTGCGGCGCACGGTGCTGCTGGTGCTGGAGGTGGTGCTGCTGTCGGTGGTGCTCGGCCTGGGCGTCGCGGTGCTGCTGAACCGGGTGTCCAACTGGGCCAAGGTCACCGTCATCACGGTGCTGATGTTCGTCTGGGCCATCCCGGCGATCGTCACCGGCACCGTCTTCCGCTGGCTGTTCGCCAGCACCTCCGGCGTCGTGGACTACATCTGCTACCTGTTCGGCGGCAAGGGGATGCTGAACCACGACTGGTTCGCCGACCCCACCCAGGGCCTCTACGTGGTGGTCGCGGTCTCGGTCCTGTGGGGCGCGCTGCCGTTCCTGGTGATCGGCTTCAACGCGGCGATGACCCAGGTCCCCAAGGAACTGGTCGAGGCGGCCACGCTGGACGGCGCCAACGGCTGGCAGGCCTTTCGGCACGTGGTGATCCCGGTGATCAAGCCCTTCCTGATCGTGGCCACCGCGCTCAGCGTGATCTGGGACTTCCAGGTCTTCGGGCAGATCTGGGCGCTGCGGCAGAACTCGCCGGAGCCCGGCTACCGGACCATCGGCGTCTACCTCTACATGCAGGGCATCGGCAGCTCGCACTACAGCAGCAGCGCGGTGACCTCCATCGCGATGATCCTGCTGATGCTCGCGGTGCTGGTCTTCTACATCCGCCAGGTCGTCAAGATCGGAGAGCAGGACTGATGGCTATCGCCGCTCCCAAGCCCAAGGCCGCCCGCTCGTCCGGCTCGGACCGTGCGCCGCACCAGAACCGCTGGATGACCGGCGTCTGGAACACCGTCGCCCTCGCCTTCGCGGTGGTCATGGCCTTCCCGATCTACTGGATGATCCTGACCACGGTCAAGAGCAACAAGGACCTGCTGTCGCAGAACCCGACGTTCTGGCCGATCCACTTCGACTTCTCCAGCTACTCGACGATCTTCAGCGACCCCAACTTCCTGCCCGACCTGGGCAACACCGCGGTGATCACGCTGGGCGCTGTGCTGGCCGGCCTGGTCGTCGGCTTCCTCGCCGCGGTCTCGGTGGCCCGGTTCCGCTTCCGCGGCCGCAACTTCTTCATCGTCAGCATGCTGGTGGTGCAGATGGTGCCGCTGCTGGCGCTGGTCATCCCGATGTTCATCATCCTGAACAACGCCGGACTGTACGACCAGCTGATCGGCGTGGTGCTGGCCTACCTGGTGTTCACCATCCCCTACGTGGTGTGGACGCTGCGGTCCTTCATCGTCAACATCCCGCCGGACCTGGACGAGGCCGCGATGGTGGACGGCTGCACCCGCTGGGAGGCCTTCTACCGGGTGGTGCTCCCGCTGACCGTCCCGGGCCTGATCACCACCGGCGTGTACTGCTGGATCCAGGCGTGGAACGAGTTCGTCATCGCCAACACCCTGCTGTCCGACAACAACAAGCAGACCTCGATGGTCTGGCTGACCAGTTACTCCGCCTCGCCCACCCACGGCGCCGACTACGGCGCGCAGATGGCGGGCGCGCTGCTGGTGTCGCTGCCGGTGATCATCCTCTTCGTCATCTTCCAGAAGCGCGTGGCCTCCGGACTGACGGCCGGCGCCGTCAAGGGCTGACCCGTCCCTCCGCCCCGCCTCTGTACGCACCTGAGACACGCTTGGAAGGAACCATGACGAATCCCGGCCCGGACACCGTCCAACTCCTCGTAGACGCCGGATCGGTGCTCCAGCCGGGCTTCGCCGGCCTCACCCCTCCGGACTGGGTACGGCGTCGCCTGGAGTCGGGCGAGCTCGGCGGCGTCGCCCTGTACGGCCGTAACATCGCCGGCCGCGAGCAGGTGGCCGCGCTGACCTCGGCCATGTACGCGCTGAACCCGGACCTGCTGATCGCCACCGACGAGGAGGGCGGCGACGTCACCCGCCTGGAGGTGATGACCGGCTCCTCGTACCCGGGCAACCTGGCCCTGGGCGCGGTCGACGACACCGCGCTGACCGAGGACGTGGCCCGCTCCATCGGCGTGGACCTGGCCGCGGCCGGCATCAACCTCAACTACGCCCCGGACGCGGACGTCAACTCCAACCCGGACAACCCGGTGATCGGGGTGCGCTCCTTCGGCGGCGACGGCGAGCTGGCCGCCCGGCACACCGCCGCCTACGTCCGCGGCCTGCAGTCGGCCGGCGTGGCCGCCTGCGCCAAGCACTTCCCCGGGCACGGCGACACCGCCTCGGACACCCACCTCGGGCTGCCCCGGATCGACATGCCGCTGGACCTGTTCGGCGCCCACCTGGCACCGTTCCGGGCCGCCGTCGAGGCCGGCGCCAAGTCGATCATGACCGCGCACATCCTCTTCCCCGCCTACGACCCGGACATGCCCGCGACCATGTCCCGGGCCATCCTCAGCGACCTGCTGCGCAAGGACCTCGGCTACGACGGCCTGATCGTCACCGACGGCATCGAGATGGGCGCCATCTCCGGCACCCACGGCATCGCCGAGGGCACGGTCAAGGCGGTGGCCGGCGGCGCCGACGCGATCTGCGTCGGCGGCGGGCTGCAGGACGAGGCCACCTTCCTCTACCTGCGCGACGCCCTGCTCTGGGCGGTCCGCGAGGGCCGGCTCTCCGAGGACCGGCTGCACGAGGCCGCCGAGCGCAACCGGGCCGTGGCCCGCTGGTCCGCCGCGCTGCGCGCACAGGCCGCCGCCAGCGTCGAGCCGGGGATCGGCCTGGCCGCCGCCCGCCGGGCGCTGCGGGTGCACGGCGAACTGCGCCCGCTGCGCGGCATCCCGCACGTCGTCGAGTTCTCCCCGGCGGCCAACTTCGCGGTGGGCGACGAGACCGCCTGGGGCCTGTCCGGGCCGCTGGCCGAGCTGGTCCCCGGCACCACCGCCACCCGGGTCGGCGCCCCGGCCACCAGGACCGTCAGCAAGGGCCTGCTGAGCACCTCGGTGGACGCCGGCGAGGGTACCGTGGACACGGCACCGTTGCTGGGCGCGGCCGTCGGCCGTCCGTTCGTCATCGTGGTGCGCGACCTGCACCGCTACGGCTGGATGAAGCGCGCGGCGCTGGAGTTGACGCGGGCGCGGCCCGACGCGGTGGTGGTGGAGATCGGCACCGCGTACCGGCTGGAGGAGACCTTCGCGGGACGCGGGGTCACCGTGCTGGCCACCTACGGCGGCGCCCGGGTGTGCGGCATCGCCGCCGCCGAGGCCCTGGCCGGAACGACCACGGGCAGCACCTCGGGAACGATCAGGGTCGCCTGACAGGCGGCCCGGCCCGGGGCCGTGCCGGATCGACACCACGCCGAGGGCTCACGGCCGACAGACCCGGCATGCCACCATGAGTGCCGCAGGAGTACGGAGATGCCGGTGAGGGCCACGGAAAAGGAAGCAGGAGCGGCGATGACGACCGAAGGGGGTCCCGACGTGGAGCCGGCCGGAGAGGGAAGCGTGAGCGCGCGCGTCCCCAAGTACTACCGGCTCAAGCGGCACCTGCTGCAGATCACGCAGACCCAGGCCCCCGGCACTCCGGTCCCGCCCGAGCGCACCCTGGCGCTGGAGTTCGAGACCTCGCGGACCACGGTCCGGCAGGCGCTGCAGGAGCTCGTGGTCGAGGGCCGGCTGGAACGGATCCAGGGCAAGGGCACCTTCGTCGCCAAGCCCAAGGTCTCCCAGGCGCTCCAGCTGACCTCGTACACCGAGGACATGCGCGCGCAGGGCCTGGAGCCCACCTCCCGACTGCTGGAGGTCGGCTACGTCACCGCCGACGACCGGCTCGCCGCGCTGCTGGACATCCGTCCCGGCGGGCGGGTGCTGCGGGTGGAGCGGCTCCGGCTGGCCAACGGCGACCCGATGGCGATCGAGGCGGCGCACCTGTCCGCCAAGCGCTTCCCGGCGCTGCGCCGGAACCTGGTCAAGTACAACTCCCTGTACGCGGCGCTGAGCGAGGTCTACGGGGTGCACGTGGCCGAGGCCGAGGAGACCATCGAGACCTCGCTGGCCACCCCGGCCGAGGCCGGCCAGCTCGGCACCGACGTGGGCCTGCCGATGCTGCTGCTGTCGCGGCACTCCTTCGACGCGGCCGGCGAGCCGGTGGAGTGGGTCCGCTCGGTGTACCGCGGCGACCGCTACAAGTTCACCGCCAGGCTCCGCCGCCCGGACTAGCCGGCCCGGACCGGTCCGCCGGTACGGCGCGGGGCATCGGTACGGCGCGGGAACGCGTCCCCGCGCCGTACCTCCGCTCTCGTATGCCGAGAAGGTGTACGCCTAAAAAATCATGCAGCTTCCCGTGACGTGGGCTCGTCAATGTCCTAGATTCCGGGAGTCACCTGTACGAATGTCCGGTGGCGCCTCGGGGGAGGCCTGCCCTGCTGCGCCGTCGGCCTTTGCGAGGAGCCGCCGACATGGCCGATACCGCTCCACCCGACCGACCCCCGGTGGTCACCGGCACCAGGATCGTCTGCGCGATCCTGCTGCTGGCCCCGTTCGTGGCCCTGCTCTGGGTCAACTCCTACTCCCGGCTGACCCCCGCCTTCATCGGCATCCCGTTCTTCTACTGGTACCAGCTGCTCTGGGTGATCGTCTCCGCGGTGCTCACCGGGGCCGCCTACCTGCTGTTCCGCCGTGAAGAGGACCGCCGCAAGGCCACAGCGACGGAGGCCGGGCGATGACCGAACTCGCCGGACAGAAGGTCGACGCCGTCTCGCTGACGGTCTTTCTGCTGTTCTTCCTCGCGGTCACCCTGGTCGGCTTCTACGCCGCCCGCTGGCGCCGCGCCGACAACCCGCTGCACCTGGACGAGTGGGGCCTGGGCGGCCGCGGCTTCGGCACGGTGGTCAGCTGGTTCCTGCTCGGCGGCGACCTGTACACCGCCTACACCTTCATCGCCGTCCCGGCGCTGGTGTACGGGGTGGGCGCGGCCGGCTTCTACGCCGTGCCCTACACCATCGTGGCCTGGCCACTGGTCTTCGTCTTCCTGCCCCGGCTCTGGTCGGTGGCGCGCAGCAGGGGCTACGTCACCCTTGCCGACTTCGCCCGCGGCCGCTACGGCTCGCGCTACCTGGCCCTGGCCGTCGCCCTCACCGGCATCCTGGCCACCATGCCCTACATCGCGCTGCAACTGGTGGGCATCCAGGCGGTGCTGGACACCATGGGCCTCGGCGGCTCCAGCGGATTCGCCAAGGACCTGCCGCTGCTGATCGCCTTCGCGGTGCTGGCCGCGTACACGTACTCCTCGGGGCTGCGCGCCCCGGCGCTGATCGCCTTCGTCAAGGACACCCTGGTCTACGTGGTGGTGCTGGTCGCGATCATCTACATCCCGATCCGGCTCGGCGGCTACGGCCACATCTTCCACGACGCGGCCACCGCGCTGGCGGCGAAGAACCCGGCGACCGGGGCGCCGCGCGGCTCGCTGGTCTCCGGCCCCAAGGCGCAGTGGGCGTACGCGACCCTGGCGCTGGGCTCGGCGATGGCGCTGTTCATGTACCCGCACTCGGCGACCGGGGTGCTGGCCGCCAAGGACCGCAACACCGTGCGGCGCAACCTGGCGATCATGCCGGCCTACTCGCTGATGCTGGGTCTGCTGTCGCTGCTGGGCTTCATGGCCCTGTCGGCGGGCGTCGGCAAGGGGGTCGCCGGTTACAACGCGCAGCTGGCGGTGCCGCAGCTGTTCCAGCAGATGTTCCCGTCCTGGTTCGCGGGCGTGGCGTTCGCGGCCATCGGCATCGGCGCGCTGGTCCCGGCCGCGATCATGTCGATCGCGGCGGCGAACCTGTTCACCCGCAACGTGTACCGGGAGTTCATCCAGCCCCGGGCCACCCCGGCGCAGGAGACCCGGGTCGCCAAGATCGTGTCACTGCTGGTGAAGCTGGGCGCGCTGGGCTTCGTGCTCGGCATCGACAAGCAGTTCTCGATCAACCTGCAGCTGCTGGGCGGGATCTGGATCCTGCAGACCTTCCCGGCCATCGTCACCGGCCTGTTCAGCCGCTGGTTCCACCACTGGGCGCTGCTGGCCGGCTGGGCCGCGGGCATGGCCTACGGCACCTGGGCCGCCTACGGCGTGGCGGCCGCCGGCAAGCCGCACTCGCACTTCGGCGGCGGCTCGGCGACCATCCCCGGGATCGGCCAGATCGGCTACATCGGGGTCACCGCCTTCGTGCTGAACCTCGCGGTCGCGGTGCTGCTCACGCTGCTGCTGCGGGCCTTCGGCAGCGCACCGGCCCCGGACGAGACCACGCCCGCCGACTACCTGGTGGACGGCCTGCCCGTACCCCTGCCGGAGGCGGTCGTGACTCCTATTGCCCCCTGATTCACCCCTTTTACGCCCCCCTCGCGGGCCGTCGCTCCCCCACACTGGGACGGCGGCCCGCACGCACCTCCGCGGCGGGCTCGGCCGACCCGCAGGGGGCAATCCGTGTCAGTCGCCAGCAGCAGCACCAGCCACCACCACGGCCCGCTCGACCGGCAGGCGCCCGCGCCCCCGCGCCCGCTGTCGCTGATGGTCACCCGGCACGGGCAGAGCACCGCCAACGCCGCCTTCGCCGCCGCCGAGGCCGTCGGGGCGCTGGACGTCGGCATCACCTGCCGCGACGCGGACCTCTCGCTCAGCGCGCTCGGCCGGGAGCAGTCCGCCGCCCTGGGTCGCCGGCTCGCCTCCCGCGCCGACGGCCCGCTGCCGCAGAGCGTGTGGGTGTCCCCGTACCTGCGCACCCAGGAGACCGCCGAGCTGGTCCTGGCCGAGATCGACCGGGCCGGCCTGCCGCTGCCCGAGGTCCGCACCGACGAGCGGCTGCGCGACCGCGAACTGGGCGTCCTGGAGATGCTCACCTCCGCGGCGATCGAGTTGCACCACCCGACCGAGGCCAAACGCCGCAGGCTGCTCGGCGAGCTCCGCTGGCGCCCGCCGGGCGGCGAGTCGCACGCGGACGTGGCGCTGCGGCTGCGCAGCCTGCTGCGCGACCTGTACGAGGCGGAGGAGTCCCGCAGGGTGCTGCTGATCGGTCACGACGCGGTGGTGCTGATGCTCCGGCACATCCTCGACGAGCTGGACGAGGACGCCATGGAGGAGGTCTACCGTTCCGGCTGCGTCGCCAACACCTCGATCACCCGCTGGACCCGCGACCCGGCCGGCGACCTCCGCCTGGACTGCTACAACACCACCCCCCACCTGCCCTGACCCCGCCGCCCCCGTTCACCGGCGGAGCCGACGCCAACTCATTGCCGGCGGAGCCGACCCCAACTCATTGCCGGCGAAGCCGGAAGTAGTGCGGATCGGTGATGCCGACCGGCAGCGGGACCATCACGCCGGCCAGGCGTACCCGTTCGTAGCCGACCGCCATGGTCAGCCAGCGGCCGGGGGGCGCGCCCGCTCCGAACCGCATCCGCAGCAGCACGGACACCCGGCCGCCCGCCGCCGGCGCCAGCCCCCTGGCCGGGCCGACCTGCCCGGCCAGGGCGCCCTCGCCCTCCACCATCGGCACCGGCACCCAGCGGCCGTGGCGACCGCCCCGCCGCCACTCCAGCCGCACCTCGCCGGTCCGCAGCCCACCGGCCTTCGTTCCGAACACCAGCACCGGACGGACCCCGGCGCAGCGGACCCCGGGGCGGTCCGCCGCCGTCAGCCGGAACGCCGACCAGCCCGAACCCCGCACCCGGTACACCCGGTGCAGCCGCTCCAACCGCAGCGTCAGCGGCGGCCGCCCCAGCCGGCCCGCGTCCACCCCGCAGCTGCGCGCCCGCGTCGTGTGGACCGGGGAGTGCCGGGCGGCGGCCGAGGCCGCCGGCGCCGCGGCGAGCAGCAGACCCGACCCGGCCAGCGCCGCGACCAGCAGCGACCCGCACCTCCGCAGCACCGTCCGGCGCAGTCCCATCGCACCCCTCCGCTCCCGCCCGCCGCCGCCCACGTCGGTCCATCCGGCACAGCCCTCATCCGGCAGAGCTCACATCGGGCACAACCCGAATCTGACACAGCTCCGGCCGGCCCGCCCGGCGGCGGCAACCGACGGAGTGACGGCCCCGCGCAGCAGGTGCGCCGCACCGTTCAGGCAGACTTTCGGGTATGGACATAGTCATCCGCCCCGCACTGGACTCCGAGCTGGACGCCGCAGGCCACCTCACCGCCGAGTCGTTCATCGCCGACGGCCACACCTCCCGTGGCGGCGACTACGAGCCCCGGCTACGGGACGGACGCGACCGCGCGGAGCGGGCGGAGCTCCTGGTCGCGGTGGACCCGGAGAGCGGTGCGCTGCTGGGCTCGGTCACCTTCGCCCCGCCCGGCTCGCCGTACGCCGACCTGGCCGAGGGCCAGGAGGGTGAGTTCCGGATGCTGGCGGTGTCCCCGGAGGCCCGGGGCCGGGGCGCGGGCGAGGCGCTGGTGCGGGCCTGCCTGGAGCGGGCACGGGAACTGGGGCTGCCCCGGGTGGTGATGTCCACCCAGGCGGAGATGGTGCACGCGCACCGGATCTACGAGCGGCTGGGCTTCGTGCGGACGCCGGAGCGGGACTGGATGCCCATCCCCGGACTGCAACTGATGACGTACGCCGTCGAACTGACGAGTGATTCCCCTCACTGAGGACACAACATCTAGGGGTGCAATCTCGAAGCACCCCTACATGTATGCTCACTCTCGCTGTCGACGCAGGGGAACCCGGTGCGAGTCCGGGACTGCCCCGCAGCGGTGAGCGGGCCTGCCCGCGAGTCCGAGTACCTGCCGACGGCACGCCCCGGGAGTCCCGGGGCTGCACGTCCGGGCCTCGCGGGTGGGCCGGGGACGCGCCCCGTGCTGCCCTCGTGCGCCCGGACGCGCCCCTGCTCCCGCGGCCCGCCGCCGACCGGCCGCCAACGAGGAGCGCACAGTGACCATCACCGAGACAGCAGCACTGCCACAGCAGGGCGACAGCCCCGCCTCCCCTGGCACCGTTGACTACCCCGGGACCGCTGACTCCCCTGGCACCACCGGCTCGCCGGGCACCACGCTGCTGCGCACCCTCACCGAGCGCTCCACCGACCTGACCGAGGTCGACCCCGGCCGGGTCGCCGCCGCCGCCCTGCGCGGGCGCAGCTCCGTCGCCGACTACACCGAGCTGCGCGGCCTGGCCATCGAGGCCGCCGCCGCCCTGATCGCCGAGGACCCGCAGTACTCCCGGCTGGCGGCCAGGCTGCTGGCCGAGGAGATCCGCGAGGAGGCCGCCGGGCAGGGGTCGACCGGCTTCGCCGCCTCGGTCGCGGTCGGCCACCGCGAGGGCCTGATCGGCGACGCCACCGCCGACTTCGTGGCCGCGCACGCCGCCGTACTGGACGCCACCGTCGACCCGGCCGGCGACGACCGCTTCGAGTACTTCGGGCTGCGCACCCTCTACTCCCGCTACCTGCTGCGCCACCCGATCACCCGTCAGGTCATCGAGACCCCCCAGCAGTTCATGCTCCGGGTGGCCTGCGGGCTTGAGGTCGGTGGCGACGGCGCGTCCGTGACCGAGGTGGCGGAGCTGTACCGGCTGATGAGCCGGCTGGAGTACCTGCCCTCCTCCCCGACGCTGTTCAACTCCGGTACCCGGCACCCGCAGATGTCCTCCTGCTACCTGCTGGACTCCCCGCTGGACGAGCTGGACTCGATCTACAGCCGCTACGCCCAGATCGCCCGGCTCAGCAAGCACGCCGGCGGCATCGGCCTGTCGTACAGCCGGATCCGCTCCCGGGGCAGCCTGATCCGGGGCACCAACGGCCAGTCCAACGGCATCGTGCCGTTCCTGCGCACGCTGGACTCCTCGGTCGCCGCGGTCAACCAGGGCGGCCGCCGCAAGGGCGCGGCCTGCGTCTACCTGGAGACCTGGCACGCGGACGTCGAGGAGTTCCTGGAGCTGCGCGACAGCACCGGCGAGGAGGCCCGGCGCACCCACAACCTCAACCTGGCGCACTGGATCCCCGACGAGTTCATGCGCCGGGTCGACGCCGACTCCGAGTGGTCGCTCTTCTCCCCCGGTGACGTGCCCGAGCTGGTCGACCTGTGGGGCGCCGAGTTCGACGCCGCCTACGCCAAGGCCGAGGCGGCCGGGCTGGCCATCCGCACCCTGCCGGCCCGGACCCTGTACGCGCGGATGATGCGCACCCTGGCGCAGACCGGCAACGGCTGGATGACCTTCAAGGACGCCTCCAACCGCGCCGCCAACCAGACCGCGCTGCCCGGGCGCACCGTGCACTCCTCGAACCTCTGCACCGAGATCCTGGAGGTCACCGACGACGGCGAGACCGCCGTCTGCAACCTCGGCTCGGTCAACCTCGGCGCCCACCTGCTCGATTCGGGCGACGTCGACTGGGAGCGGCTGGACCGCACCGTCCGTACCGCGGTGACCTTCCTCGACCGGGTCGTGGACATCAACTTCTACCCGACCCCCGAGGCCGCCGCCTCCAACGCCCGCTGGCGCCCGGTCGGGCTGGGCGTGATGGGCCTTCAGGACGTCTTCTTCAAGCTGCGGCTGGACTTCGACTCCGCCGAGGCGAAGGCGCTCTCCACCCGGATCGCCGAGCGGATCATGCTCGCCGCCTACGAGACCAGCTGCGACCTGGCCGAGCGCCTCGGCCGCCACGTCGCGTACGAGGAGACCCGGGCCGCGCGCGGACAGCTGCACATCGACCACTTCGACGTGCGGCCGGAGTGGGCCGACCGCTGGACGGCACTGCGCGAGCGCGTCGCGGTGACCGGTCTGCGCAACTCGCTGCTGCTCGCCATCGCGCCGACCGCGACCATCGCCTCGATCGCCGGAGTCTACGAGTGCATCGAGCCGCAGGTCTCCAACCTGTTCAAGCGGGAGACCCTCAGCGGGGAGTTCCTTCAGGTCAACCCGTACCTGGTGGCCGACCTCAAGCAGCGCGGGCTGTGGAACGCGGCCACCCGCGAGTCGCTGCGCGAGGCCAACGGCAGCGCGCAGGAGATCCCCGGCCTGCCGGCCGAGCTTGCCTCGCTCTACCGCACCGCCTGGGAGCTGCCGCAGCGCGCGCTGATCGACCTGGCCGCGGCCCGGATGCCGTACCTGGACCAGAGCCAGTCGCTGAACCTGTTCCTGGCCTCGCCCACCATCGGCAAGCTGAGCTCGATGTACGCGTACGCCTGGAAGGTCGGTCTGAAGACCACCTACTACCTGCGCTCCCGCCCGGCCACCCGGATCGCCCGCGCGGCCGCCGCTGCCGCCCCCGTCGTCCCCGTCGTCGAGGAAGAGGCGATCATCGCCTGCTCCCTGGAGAACCCCGAGTCCTGCGAGGCCTGCCAGTAATGACCACCCCTGAAAAGAATCTCCTGGACCCGGGCTTCGAACTGACCCTGCGTCCGATGCGCTACCCGGACTTCTACGAGCACTACCGCAACGCCATCAAGAACACCTGGACCGTCGAGGAGGTGGACCTGCACTCCGACGTCGCCGACCTGGCCAAGCTCAGCGCGGACGAGCGGCACCTGCTGGGCCGCCTGGTCGCCTTCTTCGCCACCGGCGACTCGATCGTCTCCAACAACCTGGTGCTGACCCTCTACAAGCACATCAACTCGCCGGAGGCGCGGCTCTACCTCTCCCGCCAGCTGTTCGAGGAGGCCGTGCACGTCCAGTTCTACCTGACCCTGCTGGACACCTACCTGCCCGACCCCGAGGACCGCAACGCGGCCTTCGCCGCGGTGGAGAACATCCCCTCGATCCGCGAGAAGGCCCAGTTCTGCTTCCGCTGGATGGACCAGGTCGAGAAGCTGGACTCGCTGCAGACCAAGGCCGACCGGCGCCGCTTCCTGCTCAACCTGATCTGCTTCGCGGCCTGCATCGAGGGCCTGTTCTTCTACGGCGCCTTCGCCTACGTGTACTGGTTCCGCTCCCGCGGCCTGCTGCACGGTCTCGCCACCGGCACCAACTGGGTGTTCCGCGACGAGTCCATGCACATGGACTTCGCCTTCCAGGTGGTGGACACCGTCCGCGCCGAGGAGCCGGACCTCTGGGACGAGGAGCTGGGCGCCCAGGTCACAGCGATGCTGGAGGAGGCCGTCGAGGCCGAGCTGCAGTTCGCCCGTGACCTCTGCGGCGACGGCCTGCCGGGCATGAACACCGAGTCCATGCGCGAGTACCTGCAGTGCGTGGCCGACCAGCGGCTCACCCGCCTCGGCCTGCCGGTCCGCTACGGCTCCGAGAACCCGTTCGGCTTCATGGAGCTCCAGGGCGTCCAGGAGCTGACCAACTTCTTCGAGCGCCGCGTCTCCGCCTACCAGGTCGCCGTCGAAGGCACCGTCTCCTTCGACGACGACTTCTAGGCCGACTGCGGCAGGGAGTGGATCAGCCTGCCCTCGCCGTCCAGCTTGCCCTCGCTCGGAGTGAATCCGAGCCGTTCGGCCAGCCGCAGCGAGGGCAGGTTGTCCGGCCTGATCAGCGCCACCACCCGCAGCTCCGGGAATCGGGGCCGCCCCAGGTCGAGTCCGGCCTGCGCGGCCTCCCGGGCCAGCCCCCGGCCCCATACGGACGGGGAGAACCGGTAGTAGAGGTTCAGCACCCGCTCGCCCTCCAGGAGCACCACCTTGGTCCCGGCGAAGCCGATGACGGCTCCGGGATCCCCGCGCAGCGCCACCGCGCAGTAGCCGATGCCCTCCGTGGCCCAGTCCTCGTCCCAGAGCCGCAGCCACTCCCGGCCCATCTCGACCGACCGCATCGGCCCGTGCGGGTTGTACCGGTTCGTCTCCGGATCCCCGTGCACCGCGAACACCGCCTCCGCGTCATCCGGCTGCGGCCGCGTCAGCACCAGCCGCTCGGTCTCGGCAACCCGGATCCGCGACACCACAGCACCACACTCCCCGTCCCGACTACGCACCCCATCCGCCCCAGTATCGGTCAGCACCCCGGCGGGAACCCTCGAATATTTCAGAGCAGGGTCCGCCAGTAGGACCGGAAGCGGATGAGTACCAGGCCGGCGGTGACCCCCGCCTGCAGGCCCAGCCAGAACCAGGGCCGGTAGCGGGCGCCGGCCGGCAGCCCCACGGCCAGGGTCAGCGTGACCGCGAAACCGGCGATGCCGAGCAGCGGGTTGGGGAAGCCGAAGAGCGCGGCCTGCCATCTGGTCATGACATTGCCGCAGCTGATGATCGGGTTGATGCTGCAGCTGGGAGTGTACCCCGGGGTGGTCAGCAGCTTGAAGCGCTCGTAGGTGAGGGTGAACGAGGCCACGAAGCCCAGGAGTGAGGTGACCACCAGGAACCAGGTCATCGCCCGGCCCGCTCCGGTGCCGGTTCGGGCGTCCTGGTCGGCTGCGTCCATGCCTCCCAGGATCACCCACGTCCCGGCCACCCGCAGAGGGAGCTAGTCGTTCGGCACTACCTCGTAGCGCGGGGTCAGCTCCGCCATCTGCCGCAGCGCGTCCTTGCGGTCCCGCTTGGACAGCCGGTCGATGTAGAGGTAGCCGTTGAGGTGGTCGGTCTCGTGCTGCAGGCAGCGCGCGAAGAAGCCGGTGCCCTCCACCACGACGTCCTTGCCGTCCCTGTCCTGGCCGCGGACCACGGCGTACTCGGGGCGGGCGAGGTCGGCGTACGCGCCGGGCACGGAGAGGCAGCCCTCCGGGGACTCGTCCAGCGTGCGCTGGGCCGGGTCCAGCTCGTCCAGCACCGGGTTCACCACGACGCCGATGTGCCGCACGCCGTCGTCGTCCGGGCAGTCGTAGACGAAGACCCGCTGCGCGACACCGATCTGGTTGGCGGCCAGGCCCACGCCCTCCGCCGCGTACATGGTCACGAACATGTCGTCGATCAGCGCGGACAGGTCCGCCCCGAAGTCGGTGACCGTGGCGCACGGGTGGTGCAGCACCGGATTGCCGACGACGGTGATCGGCCGAAAAGCGCCCTTGGACGTGTCCGGCTCCTCGCCGACCACCCGCACCGGGGCCTGCTCCTCGACCTGTTCGACCTGCTCCTCGACCTGCTGCTCCGCCATGCCGCTCGCCTTCACTGTGTACCGGGGACCCCTCAAGCCTACGGGCTCGCCCTCACCCGCCGGGACCAGTCGGCCCCTGCGGACAGGCCGGCAGCCAGTCGGCGGACGCGGAGGGTGACCGGCGACAGCGGGTCAGCACACCTCTTCGAGGTCCCGGTAGGCGCGTCCGGCCGGGCGCCCGGCCACCCAGCGGTCCAGCAGCAGCCCGACCAGGTCGGCCGGCGCGGCCAGCCCGCACTCCCGCTCCGGGATCCAGAGCGCGCCGGCGCTGCGGTGGCTCAGATGCCCCAGCTCGCCGTTGTCGTGCGGGTCGTGGTGCTCGCTGTGACCGTCGTCGGCCGGCATCCGGCTCTCCGAGCAGTCCCGGCACAGCAGCCGCACCGACGAGGTCCAGTCCTCGGCCGCGTACCCGGCCTCGGAGACCAGTCGCTCCAGCGCGTCCCGGTCCGCCTCGGTCTCGGCCTGCAGCAGCACCACGTAGGTCGGCACCGGTGACGGCGCCCACAGCTCGATCTCGTCGAACACCGGGTAGGGCACCCCGTCCGCGACCCGCTCGCCGTGCGGCGAGCCGTCGTGCAGCACCACCTCGCCCCAGCGGCGGCCGGAGGAGGGCAGCGGGATGGACAGCACCTCGACCCGGGCCGGGTCCAGCCGGCGGCCCCAGACCACCTCGGACTCGCCCTCGGGCGACAGCCGTACCGGGGTGGTGCCGAAGTCCAGGCTGACCGGGCCCTCCCCGGGCGCGAGCCGCAGCCCGTACGCCTGCCAGGAGCGCCGGGCCAGCGCCCAGTCCTGCAGCGCGGTCGCGGCGATGCCCAGGTTCCACCAGTCGGGCGCGCCCGGGTTGCGGTCCAGCAGGGCGACGGCGCGCAGCCCCGCCGCGCGCGCCTGCTCCCAGTCGCGACGGAACTTGTGCAGCAGCGCCAGGTTGAACCAGGAGTCGGAGAGCCAGGGCTCCAGGTCGGCGGCGCGGACCAGCAGGGCGCCGGCGTCGTCGAAACGCCCGCTCCCGATGAGCGTGAAGGCCCGGTCGGTCGTCTGCCGCCAGGTGGCGGACGGCCGCTGCCGTGCCCGATTGAAGATCTTCACCTCGGCCTGCCACTCGTCCGATTCCACCCGGCGGTCCGGGCTGAGTTCTTCCGGTGCTCTGCGTTGTTCCGGTGCCCTGCTGCGTTGTTCCGGTGCTGTGCCGTGTCCCGTTCCCAGGCCGGTGAGTGCCTGCTGCCCGCCAGGGGTCGGACCACCGGATCGGATTGCCGCCCCGGATGCACGCTACGTCCGTGCGCTCCCCGACGCCATGCGCACGCCCCCGACCCGCACTCCCGCCCCTGCCCGACTCCATGCCCGCTCCGCGGCCCGTCACACACCCCGGCCCACCCTCTCTCCTGCATCCAACCATGTCGCACGCTCCCGGCGCTCACTACCAGCCGGTTATCCGCCCGCTCCGGCCAGCAGCACCCGACCGAGTGCATCCACCACGGCCGGCTCGTACAGCAGCGCGGTGTCCTGGCGCAGTTGCTCCAGCACCTCGCGCTGCCGGGCCGGACAGCCGTCGTCGCAGACCAGGTCGTCGAAGGCATTGGCCACCCGGATGATGGCCGACGCCCGCGGCACCCCGGGGTCCCGGCGGCCGTCCGCCCGCCGGTACGGCTCGGCCAGCAGCGCCACCGTCTCGGCCACCTGCGGCGGTACGCCGGTCTGCCGGATCACCTCGCTGCCCAACTGCCCGATCCGTCGCTGCTCGGCCACCGGGAGCAGCGCGGTGGCCCCTCCCGGCACCGGATCCACCAGGGAGAGCTGGCCGATGTCGTGCATCAGCGCCGCGTACTCCAGCAGAAGCAGCTCCCGCTCACCCAGTGCCAGCTCCCGGCCGATCCGGCCGGCCAGCGAGGCGACCCTGCGGGCGTGGCCCGGGAGGGTGTAGCCGGCCACCTCGGTGGCCCGGGCCAGCGAGGCGACGGTCTGCCGCTGGGTGGCCAGGATCGCGGTGTAGCGGCGGAACGACACCTGGCTGAGCAGCAGCGGGGCCGAGAACAGCGGCAGCGCCCACAGCCCGATCTCCCCGGCGGCGAGGCTCACCACCATCCCGGTGGCCACGATCGCCGTGCCGATCCCGACCAGCGCGGCCAGTTCGTCCCGTACCGCCCGCCCCGGCGGGACCCGGCTGCGCTCGCTGCGCAGCGCCGCCGCCAGCAGCACGTCGACCAGTGCCGCGCAGGCGGCGTCACCGGTGAGCAGCATCGCGTAGACCGGTCCCGGCAGGTGCAGCCGGTCCAGCATCCCGCTGTTGTAGCAGGGCTGGAACAGGGCGGCGGCCACCGCGACGGTGAGGATCCGCCGGGCGAACAGGTCCGGGTCCAGGCGCACCCCGGCGGCCAGCGACGGCAGCAGGCCGAGCAGCATCGCGCCACCGCAGAGCAGTACCACCTGGGCGACCCCGTGGTGCGTGCGCAGCCCGCCCAGGCTGCCGAGCAGCGCGTACGCCAGCGCGGCCGCGGCCCCGAGCGGGGCCTGCTGCCGGTCCCCCGGCAGGGGGGTGCGGACCAGCTCGCCGACCACCATGAACGCTCCGAAGGCCGCGGCGACCCGCAGGTCGACGGCCCCGTTCAGGGCGACCGCCAGCGCCGACCAGAGGAGCAGCGCGCCCGCCGACGCCCGGACCGCCGACGCCGTACCCAAGCCCCTCACCGCTGCTCCCGCGCCGGCTGATCCCGCAGCGGATCGCCCCGTAGCGACTCAGCCCGCAGCGACTCAGCCCGCAGCGGATCGTCCCGCAGCGGATCGGCGCGCGGGGGCCGGCCGCAGGCCGCGCCGCGCCGTTGTCCGGCAGGGTCCCGCTGTGCGCCGATCGGACGGCCGCTGCCGCCGGCGGCGGAGCGGACCGACGGTTCACGCGGGCCGAGCGGGATGTCCGGGGCGGACGCGTCCCCCGCCACGACCGGTTCCCAGCCGTGTCGGTCCAGCGCCCGGACCAGCGCGTCGACCATCGCCGGGTCGAACTGGCTGCCGGCACAGCGCTCCAGCTCCGCCACCGCCTCGTTCAGCGGGCGGCCGCGCCGGTAGGGACGGGTGGAGGTCATCGAGTCGAAGGCGTCGGCGACCGCGATCACCCGGGCGAACTCCGGGATGGCGTCGCCGGCCAGCCCGTGCGGGTAGCCGCGCCCGTCCACCCGCTCGTGGTGGTGCAGGATGCCGTCGCGGGCCTCGCCGAGGAAGCCGATGCCGCGCACCATCTCGTGGCCGTACTCCGGGTGCAGCGCGACCGCCTGGTACTCGTCGTCGGTCAGCGGCCCGTCCTTGCGCAGCACCCGGGTGGGCACACCGAGCTTCCCCACGTCGTGCAGGGTGCCGGCGACCCGCAGCGAGGCCACCCGGTCCTCGCGCATCCGCAGCTCACGGGCTATCAGCACGGCGGCCCGGCCGACCCGTTCGCTGTGTTCCCGGGTGTACTCGTCCTTGATCTCCACCGCCTGGACCAGGGCCCGCACGGTGGCCTGGTGCGCGGCGTGCTCCAGGTGGTACTGGGCGAACACCCAGGTGGAGACCGTCAGCGGGAGCAGCAGCAGGACCGCGGCGAAGACCCCGTAGGGCCCCGCCCACAGCACCGCCATCATCAGTCCTATCAGTCCGTGGCCCAGGGCCGGGCCCGGGCAGCGCAGCAGCACGTGCGACCAGAGCCGGTGGTGCGTGCCGGGCTCGGCGGCGGCCAGGATGCCGCCCACCAGCAGGCCGTTGACGGCGCAGAAGGTCAGCGCGGCGGCCCCGGCCGGCAGCAGCACCCCGGGGAACCGGGTCAGCTCCGGCTGCCCGGTGCCGCCCAGGGCGTGGAAGACGCAGGCCGCGGTGCAGGAGGCGAGGCCCAACTGGGCGGCGTTCCACACCCTCCGGGTGGTGCGCGGCGGTTCGGCGGGCGCCAGCAGCGCCCCGGGCAGCGCCACCAGCGCGGCGGCGGACGGCGGCAGCAGCACCACCCCCGCCAGCAGCACCGGGAAGTACGCGGCCCAGGGCCCCTGGAACGGGTCCGGCGCCGGTTCCGCACCACGCGCCCGCACGCCACCGCCGGACCCCCGGCCGCGCGCCAGCCGATCGCAGCCGGCGTACAGCAGCGCCAGCACCGCGACCCGGGACCACTCGCCCGGGTCCGGCCGGGCCGGGTCGCCACCGAGCAGTACGCCCCAGGGCAGCGCCGTGCGCAGCGCCGGGCAGAGCGGCAGCACGGCGAGTAAGGCGGCCACCAGGACCACGGCGACGAAGCCGGCCGCCACCGGGGGCAGCGCACGGCGCGGCGGGTCCGCTCCTGGAGTATGGATCTCGGCCTCCGCGCTCGTCCCGGTACCCGTCACGGAGGATATGTCCCTGAAGCGGGCGGAACCGCCCGGTCGCCGAATTGCCGCGTTCGGTGGGAGCAGACTCACACGATCAGGTGAAACTCAGATGATTCGAGCCGTCAATACCCGTGGCCCCAGGGCTTGATGCCCCGGGGCCACGAGTTCTTACAGAGATTTTCAGGTACAGCGATTTTCAGGTACGGGGATGGTCAGTCCGGCACTCCCGCGCCGCCTCAGTCCTGCGGCGCCGCCGCCTGAGCCGTCGCGGGCGCCGCGGTCAGGGGCGCCGAGGTCACGGGCGCCGCCGCCGGGTCACCGACGAGGTCGCCCTCGACCGGCAGACCGGCGCGGATCCGCTCGATCCGGGCCAGCACCTTGCCGCGCAGGTCGCTGGGTGCGGTGTCGCAGCCGCAGGAGCGCTTCACCAGCGCCTTGATGGCCTGCTCCAGCCCGTACTTCTCCAGGCACGGCGAGCACTCGTCGAAGTGCACGCGCAGCTTGGCGCAGTCGCCCTCACCCATCTCGTTGTCGAGGTACTCGTAGAGATGGTCGAGCACCTCGCTGCACGCGGTGTCGTGGTGGTTTCCGCAGCTCATGACCCCGAGCCTTTCGCCTGGTCCTTCGAGACACCGGTCCCCGCGCCACTGCCGGCCGGGACCAGCCCCCGGTCGCGGGCGTAGTCCTCCAGCAGGTCGCGCAGCTGACGGCGACCCCGGTGGAGGCGGGACATCACCGTACCGATGGGTGTCCCCATGATGTCGGCAATCTCCTTGTACGCGAAGCCCTCGACGTCCGCGAGATACACCGCGATCCGGAACTCCTCCGGGATCGACTGCAGGGCGTCCTTCACGTCACTGTCCGGGAGGTGGTCCAGGGCGACCGCCTCGGCGGAGCGCAGGCCCGTCGACATGTGCGACTCGGCCCGCGCGAGCTGCCAGTCCTCGATCTCCTCGGCACCGGTCCGCTGCGGCTCGCGCTGCTTCTTCCGGTACGAGTTGATGAACGTGTTGGTCAGGATTCGGTACAGCCACGCCTTGAGGTTGGTGCCCTCACGGAACTGGTGGAAGGAGGCGAACGCCTTGGCGAAGGTCTCCTGCAACAGGTCCTCGGCGTCAGCCGGATTGCGGGTCATCCGCAGCGCGGCTGAGTACATCTGGTCCAGGTAGCCCAAGGCGTCCCGTTCGAAGCGCGCGGAGCGCTCCGACTCGGTCTCCTCCGCGGCAGCCCGGAAGGTGTCGCCCTCGAAGTCGGCATCGGGCACACCGCCCGTCACCGGCTCGCTCGCGGCCCCCGTCTCGTCCTCGGTCCCGGCGACCGGACCCACCTCCTCAGCGAAGAACGCACGGCCCACAGTGGCGGACCTGCTCGCAAGGGAGACTATCGGGCTCACGCTCGAATCGCCTGCGACAGGCCACTCGGGCCAGGACAGGACCGACTCCGCGGCGCCCTCAGGACGTGCGGGGCATGCGGCTGCAACCATGAGCGCTGCCTTTCACTGACGCTGTGATACCGACAGTGAGGAGAACCACCGGGCCGCCGGGGTCATTCCCGGATCCGTGCGCATGCCTTGACATTCAGAACGGCGTGGGGGTTCAGAACAGCGTGGTCTCCGGCTCGGGCTCCGGCTCCACCCGCGCCGTCAGCTCGGGACCGTTGTTGCGGACGTTGCCGACCGCGGCCGAGACCGGCCGGGCCTCCAGCAGCCCGGGCGGCGGCGGGGCCAGCAGCGCGCGGGCCTCGTCCAGGTCGGTCAGGGACGGATCCAGCCAGTCGTCCCAGGAGTCGGGGCGCAGCATCAGCGGCATCCGGTCGTGGATCCGGGCCAGCGCGGGTTCCGCCGCGGTGGTCACGATGGTGCAGGTGCACCACCAGGCGGCCGGATCGTCCTGCTCGCGGATCTGCGGATCGCGCCAGAACTCGTACAGTCCGGCCATCGCCAGCACCGAGCCGTCGGCCGGGGTGATGAAGTACGGCTGCTTGCGCAGCGCGGACCTGGGCGTTCCGGGTCGCGACGGCATCGTGAGCCACTCGTAGTAGCCGTCGGCGGGGACGATGCAGCGGCGCGAGGCGAAGGGGTGGCGGTAGGCCGGCTTCTCGTGGACGCTCTCGGCCCGCGCGTTGAACATCTTCACCGCGACGTCGGCGGACTTCGCCCAGGACGGCACCAGCCCCCAGCGCAGCGCCCGCAACTGCCGTACCGGCCGCGGATCCGGCTGCGGGTCCGCGTCCCGTACCGCCCGCTCCAGCACCGCGAAGACCGGGTCGGTCGGGGCGGTGTTCCAGCTCGGCTCCACCGTCTCGGTGGGATCCCACCGCTGCACCCCGAACAGCTCGACCAGGTCCTCCGGCTTACGACTTGCCGCGTATCGACCGCACATGCCCCCACCTTGCCAGCCCGGCCGCCCGGCATCCACAGCCGGTCGGCGGCCACGGCCCGGCGGCGGGCGACGGCGCCGGGCGACGCGGCGCGCGGACCGGCGCGGGCGCGGGCCGGACGAACCGGCGGCTACCGCTGCCGCGTCCTCCCGTGCGAGGCTTCCCCCTTCGCGCCGTCCCCGACGAGGTGAGAGACACCCGCATGCACCCGCAGAGCATCAGCCAGGTCTGGGACCAGGTCACCGGAGTCCAGTCCGCGCCGTCCGCGGCGGTGGTGTGGGCCAGCGCCGTGATCGCCCTGATGGCCGTGGCCCCCCATCTGACCTGGCACTACACCCGCAACGTGGTCACCATCGCGCACGAGGGCGGGCACGGCCTGGCCGCCGTGCTCACCCGCCGCAAGCTGCACGGCATCCAGCTGCACTCCGACACCTCCGGACTCACCGTCTCCTCCGGCAAGCCGCACGGGCCGGGGATGGTGCTCACCGCCGCCGCCGGCTACTCGGCGCCGCCGCTGCTGGGGCTGGGCGGGGCCTGGCTGATCTCCGGCGGGCACGTCACCGCGCTGCTCTGGGCGGTGGTCGCGCTGCTGGTGCTGGTGCTGGTCAAGGTCCGCAACGCCTACGGCGCGGTGACCGTGCTGGTCACCGGCGGGCTGTGCTTCGCGGTGTCCTGGTTCGGCAGTGCGCAGTTGCAGGGCGCCTTCGCGTACCTCAGCGTCTGGTTCCTGCTGCTCGCGGGCGTGCGCCCGGTGGTCGAACTGCAGCGCAAGCGGCGGCAGAACGGCGCCCCGGACTCCGACGCGGACCAGCTCGGCCGGCTGACCGGGGTCCCCGCCCTGCTCTGGGTGACGTTCTTCCTGGTCATCTCGCTCGCCTCACTGGCCGTCGGCGCCCGCTGGCTGCTCACGCGGTGAAGCCGTCCGGCTCCGGAGAGGCGATAGGCTCGGTGGCCATGACCGGCTCTCTCGAACCTCTGTGGCCCGCGCCGACCGCGACCGACCCCGTCGACGCGGTGGTCACCGTCCCCGGATCGAAGTCGGCGACCAATCGCGCCCTGGTCCTCGCCGCCCTCGCCGACCAGCCCGGCTTCGTCCGCCGCCCGCTGCGCAGCCGCGACAGCCTGCTGATGGCCGACGGGCTGCGGGCGATGGGCATCGGCGTCGAGGACACCCTCAACAGCAGCAGCGGGGTCAGCGGCGGCGGCGACGCCTGGCGGGTGCTGCCGGCCCCGCTGAACGGTCCGGCCCGGGTGGACGTGGGCAACGCCGGGACGGTGATGCGCTTCCTGCCGCCGCTGGCCGCGCTGGCCACCGGCCCGGTCCACTTCGACGGCGACCCCCGTTCGCACGAGCGCCCGCTCGGCGGCGTGATCACCGCGCTGCGCGGTCTCGGCGCCCGGATCGAGGACGACGGCCGCGGCGCGCTGCCGCTCACCGTGCACGGCACCGGCGGACTGGTCGGCGGCTCGGTCACGGTCGACGCCTCGTCCTCCTCGCAGTTCGTCAGCGCGCTGCTGCTGTCCGGACCGCGCTACCAGCAGGGCGTGGAGGTCCGGCACGTCGCCGCGGGCTCGGCCCGCGGCGGCGCCGACGCGGGCGGCGCCCGGGTCGGCACCGTCCCCTCGCTGCCACACATCCGGATGACCGTGGAGATGCTGCGAGCCGCCGGAGCCCGGGTCGACGCACCCGAGGACGGCGGTGAGCCGGACGTCTGGCGGGTCGCGCCGGGCGCGCTGCTGGGCCGCGACCTGGTGGTGGAGCCCGACCTGTCCAACGCCGCGCCGTTCCTGGCCGCCGCGCTGGTCACCGGCGGCACCGTACTGATCAGGGACTGGCCCCGGCACACCAGCCAGCCCGGCGACCAGTTGCGCGAGCTGCTCACCCGGATGGGCGGATCCTGCGCCTTCACCGAGGACGGGCTGCGCTTCACCGGGTCCGGCTCGGTGCACGGGCTGGACGCCGATCTGCACGAGGTCGGCGAGCTGACGCCGGTGATCGCCGCCGTCGCCGCGCTGGCCGACTCGCCGTCCCGGCTCAGCGGCATCGCCCACCTGCGGGTCCACGAGACCGACCGGCTGGCCGCCCTCGCCAACGAGCTCAACGGCCTAGGCGGTGACGTCACCGAGACCGCCGACGGCCTGGTGATCAAGCCCCGCCCGTTGCACGGCGGCGTCTTCCACACCTACGAGGACCACCGGCTGGCCACCGCCGCCGCGGTGATCGGCCTCGCGGTTCCGGGCGTACAGGTCGAGAATGTGGGCACCACCGCCAAGACCCTGCCCGACTTCCCCGGGCTCTGGTCCGACCTGCTCGACCCCACCAGCACTGTGAAGGACTGACGCACCACCATGCGCCGCTACGGCGAGGACGCCGACGAGGACGACATCCGGGCCCGCCCCTCCCGCCGGGGCTCACGCCCCCGCACCCGGACCAGGCCCACCCATGAGGACGCCGCCGAGGGCATGGTGCTCACCGTCGACCGGGGCCGCTTCACCTGCCTGGTCGAGGCCGGCACCAAGCGGGAGCGGGAGATCGCCGCGATGAAGGCCCGCGAGCTGGGCCGCAAGGGCGTGGTCGTCGGCGACCGGGTCGGCCTGGTCGGCGACCTCTCCGGCGAGCCCGGCGTGCTCGCCCGCATCGTCCGGGTCGAGGAACGCGCCTCGGTGCTGCGCCGCACGGCCGACGACGACGACCCTTACGAGCGGATCGTCGTCGCCAACGCCGACCAGCTGGCGATCGTCATCGCGCTGGCCGACCCGGAGCCCCGGGCCCGGCTGATCGACCGCTGCCTGGTCGCCGCCTACGACGCGGGCCTGCGGCCGCTGCTGGTGCTGACCAAGTCCGACCTGGCCGCGCCGGAGCCGCTGCTCGACATCTACGCCCCGCTGGGCGTGGACCACGTGGTCACCCGCCGCGACGACCTCGCCGCCGAGGGCGCGGAGCGGGTGCGCGAGCACTTGCGCGGCCTGGCCACGGTCTTCATCGGCCACTCCGGCGTCGGCAAGACCACGCTGGTCAACGCCCTGGTCCCGGAGCACCAGCGCTCCACCGGGGTGGTCAACGCAGTCACCGGCCGGGGTCGGCACACCACCACCTCGGCGCTGGCACTGCGGCTGCCGCCGGCCCCCAAGGCCGAGCGCGGCGCCGAGCCGGGCTGGGTGATCGACACCCCGGGCTTCCGCTCCTTCGGCCTCTCCCACATCGAGCCGTCCCGGGTGATCCTGGCCTTCCCCGACCTGGTGCCCGGCACCGAGGGCTGCCCGCGGGCCTGCAGCCACGACGAGCCCGACTGCGCCCTGGACGCCTGGGTCGCCGACGGCCACGCCGAGCAGGCCCGGCTCTACTCGCTGCGCCGGCTGCTCTCCACCCGCGAGAGCCGCGAGGGCGACTGAGCGGGGCGCCCCGCGGCCGCTGGGGCGGTACCGGGGAGACCCGGTACCGCCCCAGCGGCCTGGATCAGTGTCCGAGGGCGACCTGGACGATCTTGATGATGACCAGGATCATGGCGATGAACAGGTAGCCGCGCAGGGCGCTCATGCCGATCTTGCGGCCGGTGGCCATGACGGGCTTGGTGAGGGTCTCCAGTGGGGGCATGCGCCAGGTGTCGCGGCCGGTGCGGTCGACCGGGTCTTCCTTGGTGGCGGTGCGGCGGCGGGTGAGGGCGTAGCCGGCGGCGAGTACTCCGGCCAGGCCGCAGGTGGCCATGATGTCGAGGATGGCGCCGGCGGTGATGTCGGGGAAGAGCACCGATGCGGTGAGGATGATCGACAGGGTGACCAGGACGCCGACGACGGCGGCGGTGAAGGCGTTGGTCTTGGGGCCGTTGACCCAGGGGCCGAGGACCTGCTTGTCGTTGCAGAGCAGCAGCAGGAATACCGAGGCGGAGGGGAGCAGGACGCCGGCGAGGGTCTGGACGCCTTCGGTGAGCAGGCCCAGGGGGGAGCCGGGGATGAGCACGATGGCGGCGGCCAGGCTGACCAGTCCGGCGTAGACGGCGTAGAAGCCCTTGGCGCCGCCGACGCCGCGGTGCAGGGAGTGCTTCATGCCGAAGACGTCGCCGATGGCGTAGGCGGTGGACAGGGAGACGGCGAAGGCGCCGATGATCGAGGCGTCGAGCAGGGCGATGGCGAACAGGACGCCGGCGAGTTTGCCGGCGTGGGCCTGGATGCCGTGGGCCAGGCCGGCGGCGTCGGTGAAGGTGCCGAAGTCCTTGGTGCCGGCGAAGGCGGCGCTGGTGGCGCCCATCAGGGCGGCGGCGCCGATGACGACGACGGCGATGCCGATCCACAGGTCGGCCTTCTCGTACTTCATGAAGCGGGGGGTGATCCGCTTGTCGATGACGTAGGACTGCTGGAAGAACAGCTGCC